>NZ_CP162006.1:955729-1274306 GCF_040822085.1 Rhodoferax sp. WC2427
TGTCCACGGTGCGCAAACCTTGGGCAAGCACGGATTGCACCGCAGACTCGATACGGTCGGCAGCGTCGGCTTGTTGGAGTGAGAAACGTAACATCATGGCAGCGGACAATATTGTAGCCAATGGATTGGCAATGCCCTTGCCTGCGATGTCGGGGGCGCTGCCGTGGCTGGGCTCGTACAGGCCCTGGTTTTGCGCATTCAGGCTGGCCGAGGGCAGCATGCCGATGGAGCCGGTGAGCATGGCCGCCGCGTCGCTCAAGATGTCGCCAAACATGTTGCCGGTAACCAGCACGTCAAACTTCTTGGGGGCTTTGACCAACTGCATGGCCGCGTTGTCCACGTACATGTGGTCCAGCGCCACGTCGGGGTATTCCTTGCCGACCTCGGTGACCACGTCTTTCCAGAACTGGAAGGTTTCCAGCACGTTGGCCTTGTCCACGCTGGTGACGCGCTTGTCGCGCTTGCGGGCGGCCTGGAAGGCGACGTGGGCGATGCGCTCGATCTCCGGGCGGCTGTAGCGCATGGTGTCGAAGGCTTCCTCCGAACCGGGAAAGTGCCCGTCCACCGCAGTGCGGCGGCCACGGGGCTGGCCGAAATAGATGTCACCGGTGAGCTCGCGGATGATCAGAATGTCCAGTCCGGCCACCAGTTCGGGCTTGAGGCTGGAGGCATCGACCAGCTGCTCGTAGCAGATGGCGGGGCGGAAGTTGGCAAACAGGCCCAGGTTCTTGCGCAGGCCCAGAATGGCTTGCTCGGGGCGCAGCGGACGGTCCAGGGTGTCGTATTTCCAGTCGCCCACGGCACCGAACAGCACGGCATCGGATTCTTTGGCCAGCTTCAAGGTGGCATCGGGCAGCGGGTGGCCGAATGCGTCGTAGGCGGCGCCGCCGACCAGGGCGGTTTCCATTTCGAAAGGCAGGTCGAGTACGTCCAGCACCTTGATGGCTTCAGCCATGATTTCCGGGCCGATGCCGTCGCCGGGCAAGACGGCAATTTTGAGAGAAGTCATTTTGGGAAATTTATAAAAAATAGGCTGCTCACGCTTATTCAATCAGCGTGAGCAGCTATGAAAAAGATAGTTAAGCGCCTGCCAGCGTGGTGTGCGCCAACCAGGGCTTGGTGGCCAGACGCTCGGCTTCGAAGGCCTTGATCTTGTCGGCATGCAGCAGCGTCAGGCCGATGTCGTCAAAGCCGTTGAGCAGGCAGTATTTGCGGAAGGCCTGCACCTCGAAGGGCAGCTCTTCGCCCTGGGGCTTGACCACCACCTGGCGCTCCAGGTCCACCGTGAGCTGGTAGCCGGGGAAGGCCAGGCAGGCATCGAACAACGCGGCGACTTGCGCCTCCGGCAACACGATGGGCAGCAGCCCGTTCTTGAAGCTGTTGTTGAAGAAGATGTCGGCGTAGCTGGGCGCAATGATGGCGCGAAAGCCGTACTGGTCGAGCGCCCAGGGCGCGTGCTCCCGCGAGGAGCCGCAGCCAAAGTTCTTGCGCGCCAGCAGCACCGAGGCACCCGCATAGCGCGGCTGGTTCAGCACGAAGTCGGGATTCGGTTTGCGCGTGGCCGGGTCCTGGCCGGGGAAGCCCGCGTCCAGGTAGCGCCATTCGTCGAACAGGTTGGGGCCAAAGCCGGTCTTGCGGATGGACTTGAGGAACTGCTTGGGGATGATGGCATCGGTGTCCACGTTTTCGCGGTCCATCGGTGCCACCAGGCCGGTGTGGATGGTGAATTTTTGCATTACTTGCTCGCTGCGCCTTCGATTTTCTCGCCTGCTTTTTGGACGTCCTGGCCCATGCCTCGCATGGTGTTGCAACCGGCCAGGGTCAGGGCAAATGCGATGGCGACCAGGGTGGTGAAGTGTTTCATGGGGTACCTTCCTGCAGGGGTTAAGAAAATTGGCGGATGTCGACAAAGTGGCCGTGCACGGCGGCGGCGGCGGCCATGGCCGGGCTGACCAGGTGGGTGCGGCCCCCCGCGCCCTGGCGGCCTTCGAAGTTGCGGTTGCTGGTGGAGGCGCAGCGCTCGCCGGGCTCCAGCTTGTCGGCGTTCATGGCCAGGCACATGGAGCAGCCGGGTTCGCGCCATTCAAAGCCTGCGGCGATGAAGATCTTGTCCAGGCCTTCGCGCTCGGCCTGTTCCTTGACCAGGCCGGAGCCGGGCACCACCAGCGCCAACTTGATGTTCTTGGCGATTTTCTGGCCCAGGTTTTTGACCACGGCGGCGGCTTCGCGCATGTCTTCGATGCGGCTGTTGGTGCAGGAGCCGATGAACACCTTATCCACGAAGATGTCGTTCAGCGCCTTGCCGGGCTGCAGATTCATATAGGTCAGCGCGCGCTCGATGGCCAGGCGCTTGTTGCTGTCTTTCTCTTTCTCGGGGTCGGGCACATGGCCGTCGATGCCCAGCACCATCTCGGGCGAGGTGCCCCAGGTGACCTGCGGAATGATCTGGCTGGCATCCAGCTCGACCACCGCGTCGAAGTGCGCGCCGGGGTCGCTGTGCAGGGTGCGCCAGTAGGCCGCCGCCGCATCGAACTCGGCACCGGTGGGAGCCAGCAGGCGGCCTTTCACGTAGTGGATGGTTTTCTCGTCCACCGCCACCAGGCCGGCGCGGGCACCGGCCTCGATGGCCATGTTGCAGACCGTCATGCGGCCTTCCATGCTCAGGGCGCGGATGGCCGAGCCGCCAAATTCGATGGTGTAGCCAGTGCCGCCCGCGGTGCCGATCTTGCCGATGATGGCCAGCACGATGTCCTTGCCGCCGCAGCCCTTGGGAAGCGTGCCTTCCACGCGCACCAGCATGTTCTTGGCTTTTTTGGCCAGCAGGGTTTGCGTGGCCATGACGTGCTCGACCTCGCTGGTGCCAATGCCGTGCGCCAGCGCGCCGAACGCGCCGTGGGTGGAGGTGTGCGAGTCGCCGCAGACCACCGTCATGCCGGGCAGGGTGGCACCGTTTTCCGGGCCGATGACGTGCACGATGCCCTGGCGCTTGGACATAAACGGAAAGTACGCCGCCGAGCCGGATTCCTTGATGTTGGCATCCAGCGTGGTGATTTGCTCTTTGCTCACCAGGTCGGTGATGCCATCCAAGCCCAGCTCCCAGCCGGTGGTGGGCGTGTTGTGGTCGGCGGTGGCGACAATGGAGCTGATGCGCCAGACCTTGCGGCCCGCCTGGCGCAGACCTTCAAAGGCCTGCGGGCTGGTGACCTCGTGGACCAGGTGGCGGTCGATGTAGAGGATGGCGGTGCCGTCTTCTTCGGAGTGGACGACGTGTTCGTCCCAGATTTTGTCGTACAGGGTGCGTGCCATGGGGGTCTTTCGTGGGGGCTTTATTTTAGGTTGCAGTGAGGTGTTCGAGCAGCAGACGCGCGGTAACGGGCAGCGTCGAGAAATCGCGGGCCACCAGCCCGAACTGCCGGGTGGCCCAGGGGTCTTGCAGCGGCACGGCGGTGAGCTCTGGGATGTGCATCAGTTCAAAGGCCCGCTGCGGCATCACGCCGATGCCCAGGCCGTTGGCAATCATGCGGCACATCGAGTCCAGCCCGGCCACGTGGATCCGCAGTTTGATGCCGCGGCCCTGGGCGGCGGCGGCCTGGTGCATGGCCTGGTAGATCGAGCTGTTGGCCTGCAGGCCGACCTGGTCGAAATCCAGGGTTTCATCAAAATGGATAGCTGCCCGCGCCGATAGCACATGGCCTAACGGCACAATTAACACTAAATTGTCTTGCCGGTAGGCTTTGGTTTGCAGGCTGCCCACCCCGCCAGCGGTGTTGCAGATGCCCAGGTCGGCCGCGCCTTCTTGCACTGCGCGGATGACTTCGGAGCTGAGGTGTTCTTCCAGGTCGATCTTGACCTGCGGATGGGCGCGGCAGAACGCGCCCAGGTCTTCGGGCAAAAACTGCACCACGGCCGAAATGCTGGCGTGGATGCGCACATGGCCGCGCACGCCGAAGGCGTATTCGCTGAGCTCGCCCTGCATCTTCTCCAGGCTGTAGAGCATGCTGCGGGCGTGGTGCAGCAGGCTTTCGCCTGCGGGGGTCAGGTCCACACCCCGGGCGTGGCGCACCAGCAGCGGCGTGCCGAGCGTGGCTTCCAGGTCGCTCAGGCGTTTGCTGACGGCGCTGGCCGCAATGAACTCGCGCTCCGCCGCGCGGCCAATGCTGCCCAGCTCGCACACGGCTACGAAGAGCTGGAGCGAGGTCAGGTCCATGCGGCGGGCGAAGTTGCGTTCGGTGGGTTGCATTGGGTGTATGGGCATCGCGGTGGACGATGGGATGCTATTTTCCCCCCATTGGGGGGTGTTGGCCGTCTGGATTTGCGATGGCTGGTATCGCCGCTGCGGTCTGCAAGAATTTATAGGTTTTGGGCACTTTACGCTCATGGGACGGGCGTGAGCAGCTCCTGAAAATGTAGCGTTTGTCTGTGGGCGTAAAAAAACCCGCCAATGGCGGGTTTTCAGGGAGTGTTGCCAGGTTAGCGAGTAGCGATGGGCAGCACGTCGCGCTTCTCGGAGCCGGTGAACAGCTGGCGGGGGCGGCCGATTTTGTACTCGGGGTCGCCAATCATTTCATTCAGCTGGGCGATCCAGCCCGAAGTGCGCGCCAGGGCGAACACGGCGGTGAACAGCGGCGTGGGGATGCCGATGGCGCGCTGCACGATGCCGGAGTAGAAATCGACGTTGGGGTACAGCTTGCGCGAGACGAAGTAGTCGTCTTCCAGGGCAATCTTTTCCAGGGCCATGGCCAGCTTGAACAGCGGGTCGTTTTCCAGGCCCAGCTCGGCCAGCACTTCCTTGCAGGTTTCCTGCATGAGCTTGGCGCGGGGGTCGTAGTTCTTGTACACGCGGTGGCCGAAACCCATCAGCTTGACGCCGGAGTTCTTGTCCTTGACCTTTTCCATGAACTCACCGACCTTGGAGACGCCGCCCATCTTCTGGATGTCGGTCAGCATGTTCAGGCAGGCTTCGTTGGCGCCGCCGTGGGCAGGGCCCCACAGGCAGGCCACACCGGCGGCGATGGCCGCAAACGGGTTGGTGCCCGACGAGCCGCACAGGCGCACGGTGGAGGTGGAGGCGTTTTGCTCGTGGTCGGCGTGCAGGATGAAGATGCGGTCCAGGGCGCGTTCCAGCACCGGGCTGACCACATACTCTTCGCACGGCGTGGCGAACATCATGTGCAAGAAGTTGCCTGCGTAGCTCAGGTTGTTCTTGGGGTACATGTACGGCTGGCCGATGGTGTACTTGTAGGCCATGGCCACCAGGGTCGGCATCTTGGCGATCAAGCGGATGGCGGCGATTTCGCGGTGCTGCGGATTCGTGATGTCGGTGCTGTCGTGGTAGAAAGCCGACAGCGCGCCGACCAGCCCGGTCATGATGGCCATGGGGTGGGCATCACGGCGGAAACCGCGCAGAAAGAACTGCATCTGCTCGTTGACCATGGTGTGGTTGGTCACGAGCTTGGTGAAGTCGGCTTTTTGCGTGGGGTTGGGCAATTCACCGTACAGCAGCAGGTGGCAGGTTTCCATGAAGTCACAGCCGGTGGCCAGTTGCTCGATGGGGTAGCCACGGTAGAGCAGTTCGCCCTTGTCGCCGTCGATGTAGGTAATGGCCGACTGGCACGACGCAGTGGACAAAAAGCCCGGATCGTAGGTAAACATGCCGGTCTGGGCGTAGAGCTTGCGAATGTCTACGACATCTGGGCCCACGTTGCCCTGGTACACCGGGAGTTCGACACTGGGGCTGCCGTTACTAAACGACAGAGTGGCTTTGTTATCTGCTAACTTCATTTCATTGCCCTTTCAGCGGTTTCTCAACATACTTAAAACTTCGTGCACGTCACTGCGGTCCAGCGCAGGTTCGACTTCAGCAAGCGGCTTTCGTGCCAAGTGCAGGTCCAGCAAATCGTTGTCACTTAAATCCATTAGATCTAGCATTGCTTGCCCCTGGCTGACGGTTAGCGTGTCGGCAAACGTTTGGAAGAAGCGGTCGATGTACAAGTCGTTTTCCAGCAAACCGCGGCGGCAGCGCCAGCGCAGTTTGCTCAGAGCCCGCTCACCGAGCAAGTCCGAACCGGCAGGAGCTACAGTCGCAGCCGGTTCGTTAGGGGGGGAAAGTGGCTGCACCAACAGCCCTTAGATGGCGCGACGCACCATCAGCTCTTTGATCTTGCCGATGGCCTTGGTGGGGTTCAGGCCCTTGGGGCACACGTCCACGCAGTTCATGATGGTGTGGCAGCGGAACAGGCGGTACGGGTCTTCCAGGTTGTCCAGGCGCGCCGCGGTGCTGTCGTCACGGCTGTCGGCGATGAAGCGGTAGGCCTGCAGCAGACCGGCAGGGCCGACGAACTTGTCAGGGTTCCACCAGAAGCTGGGGCAGCTGGTGGAGCAGCTGGCGCACAGAATGCACTCGTACAGGCCGTTGAGCTCGTCGCGCTCTTCCGGGCTTTGCAGGCGTTCGCGCTCGGGCGGCAGGCTCTCGTTGACCAGGTAGGGCTTGATCGAGTTGTACTGCTTGAAGAAGTCGGTCATGTCCACGATCAGGTCGCGGATCACCGGCAGGCCGGGCAGTGGCTTGAGCACGATGGTGCCGGGCAGCGTGAGCATGTTGGTCAGGCAGGCCAGGCCGTTCTTGCCGTTGATGTTCATTGCGTCCGAGCCGCACACGCCTTCGCGGCAGGAGCGACGGAACGACAGGGTGGGGTCTTGTTGCTTGAGCTTGATCAGCGCGTCCAGCAGCATGCGTTCGTGGCCGTCGAGTTCGATCTCGATAGTCTGCATGTAGGGCTTGGCATCGGTGTCCGGGTCGTAGCGGTAGATCTGGAAGGTGCGTTTGGTCATTTTTTTTCCTAATCGTGCTTAGAACGTACGCACTTTGGGTGGAATGCTGTCTACCGTCAGGGGTTGCAGGTTGACGGGTTTGTAGCTCAGGCGGTTGTCGGCGCTGTACCACAGGGTGTGCTTCATCCACTCCTTGTCGTTGCGGCCCAGTGGGAACTGGTCGTGGTCGGCAGGGTGTTCGTAGTCGTATACGGTGTGGGCACCGCGGCATTCGCGGCGGGCTGCAGCCGAGACCATGGTGGCCTGGGCCACTTCGATCAGGTTGTCCACTTCCAGGGCTTCAATCCGGGCGGTATTGAAGATCTTGGACTTGTCTTTCAGGGTGATGCTGGCCACGCGCTTGCGGATGTCGGCGATCTTCTGCACGCCTTCGTCCATGCTGACCTGGGTGCGGAACACGCCAGCGTGCAGCTGCATGGCGGTGCGGATTTCTGCCGCCACTTCCTGGCAGTAGCTGCCCTCGGTAGAGCCTTGCAACTGGTTCAGGCGCTCCAGCGTACGGTCGGCTGCGTCGGCAGGCAAGGGCTTGTGCTCTTTGTTCTTCTGGTTGAATTCGACGATGTGGCGGCCTGCGGCCTTGCCAAACACCAGCAGATCCAGCAGCGAGTTGGTGCCCAGGCGGTTCGCGCCGTGCACGCTGACGCAGGCGCATTCGCCCACGGCATACAGGCCGTTGATCACGGAGTTGTTGACCTCGCCCTTTTGCTCGATCACCTGGCCGTGGATGTTGGTGGGCACGCCGCCCATCTGGTAATGGATGGTGGGCACCACGGGGATCGGCTCTTTGGTGATGTCGACGTTGGCGAAGTTCACGCCGATCTCGTACACCGAAGGCAGGCGCTTGTGGATGGTGTCGGCACCCAGGTGGTCCAGTTTCAGCAGGATGTAGTCCTTGTTCGGACCACAGCCACGGCCTTCCTTGATTTCCTGGTCCATGCAGCGCGACACGAAGTCGCGTGGGGCCAGGTCTTTCATGGTGGGCGCATAACGCTCCATGAAGCGCTCGCCATTGCTGTTGAGCAAAATTGCGCCTTCGCCACGGCAGCCTTCGGTCAGCAGCACGCCCGCACCGGCCACGCCGGTGGGGTGGAATTGCCAGAACTCCATGTCTTGCAGGGCAATACCGGCACGCGCCGCCATGCCCAGGCCGTCGCCGGTGTTGATGAAGGCGTTGGTGGACGCATCAAAGATACGGCCTGCGCCGCCGGTGGCCAGCAGCACCGTCTTGGCCTGCAGGATGTGCAGGTCGCCGGTTTCCATTTCCAGTGCAGTCACGCCGACCACATCACCGGCTTCGTCGCGGATCAGGTCCAAAGCCATCCATTCGACGAAGAAGTTGGTCTTGGCCTTGACGTTTTGCTGGTACAGGGTGTGCAGCATGGCGTGGCCGGTACGGTCGGCCGCGGCGCAGGCGCGCTGCACCGGCTTTTCGCCGTAGTTGGCGGTGTGGCCGCCGAAAGGGCGCTGGTAAATGGTGCCGTCGGGGTTGCGGTCAAACGGCATGCCGAAGTGTTCCAGCTCGTAAACCACCTTGGGGGCTTCGCGGCACATGAACTCGATGGCATCCTGGTCGCCGAGCCAGTCGGAGCCCTTGATGGTGTCGTAGAAGTGGTAGTGCCAGTTGTCCTCGGACATATTGCCCAGCGAAGCGCTCACGCCACCCTGTGCTGCCACGGTGTGGCTACGGGTGGGGAACACTTTGGACAAGGAGGCCACGTTCAGGCCGGCTTTGGACAGTTCGAGTGCGGCGCGCATGCCCGAGCCACCGGCTCCGACGATCACGACATCAAATTTGCGCTTGGAAATGTGGGCTTTGGAGTAGGTCATTTTTATGTTGCTTTTGTCGAGGGTGCTTTAGAGGCGCCAGAGGACCTGGATGGCCCAGCCAGCACAGCCGACCAGCCAAACCATCGTGAAAATTTGGAGCAGCAAACGCAGCCAGACAGCGGATGTGACGTAGTCCATCCAGATGTCGCGCATACCCACCCAGACGTGGTAGAGCAGGGCGATGATGACCGAGAAGGTCACAATCTTCATCCACTGCGCGGCGAAGATGCCCGCCCACAGGTCGTAGCCGATGGGGCCTTTGGATACCAGCAACTGGGCCAGCACCACCACCGTAAACAAGGCCATGATGCCCGCCGTGACGCGCTGCGCCAGCCAGTCGCGCAAGCCGTAATGTGCGCCGACAACGACGCGCTTGGATCCGTAATTAACCGACATGTTGAATTGCTCCGGGGGGATTTAGTACAGACCGAACAGCTTGGCTGCCAGCACGATGGTCAGGCCGATACTCAGTGCCAGGGTGAATTTGGCCGATGAGGCACCGAATTCCTTGGTCACCGCGTCATGGCTGGTGTCCATCCACAAGTGGCGCAAGCCAGCGATGAAGTGGTGCAAATAAGCCCAAATCAATGCCAATGCAACCAGTTTGAAGAAGAATCCCGGCACAAAACCGGCACCCAGGTTGAACACATTCTTGAATTTGGCAAACGAGATTTCGCTGGACACCGAGGTGTCGAACATCCAGATGATGAAAGGCATCAGCAGGAACATGATGAAACCACTGATGCGGTGCAAGATGGACACCCAGGCCGCCGGAGCCATACGGTAGGTGGGCAGGTCTTTTAACGCATTGATGTTGCGAAATTCAGGCCGTTTGGGGCGGGCGGTAGAGGCAATCTCTGTCATAGGTGCGCTTTCGTGGTTGGTAACTGCGTTGTAATTTTTAAGAATCTGCCTGCAAAATTCTATTGCAATGCAGCAAAGGCAAATAAGTCACATCAAAATTGGCCCCGACTCTGGTTCAACTAAGTTCGTTGTGATAGTGGTGCGTCAGGGTGACGTACAGGCCGCGGCGCAGCTCCATGGGCACATCGTTGTAGGTGTAGGCCACACGCTCTACGCTCAGCAAAGGCGCCGTGTTGGCTACCTTGAGCAGGCGGGCCTGTTCGGCATCGGGGTGCACGGCGCGGATCTTTTCGTCGGCCCGCACCATGTGTACATTGAATTCGGTTTCAAACAGCGCGTACATCGCGCCCTGGTAGCCCGCCAGGCGCTCCGCGGTCAGTCCCTTGAAGGGACCACCGGGCAACCACAGGTCTTCCAAAATGGTGGGAATGAATACGCCGTTGGGTCGGCCGTCCTGGAACGACAGCACCCGGCGCACCTGCAATACCGCGTCGCCAGGCCGCAGGCCCAGGGCCCGGGCTACATCGGCACTGGCGCGCTGGCGTTTGCAGTCGATGATGTCGCGCTGGGCCGGGCCTTCGTCGGCGGCGCTGCCCACGTCGGGCGTGAGCTTGAGGAAACGGTAAGGCACGTGCTGGGCGGCGTGGGTGGCTACAAAAGTGCCCTTGCCCTGGCGGCGCACCAGCAGGTTGTCGGCCGCCAGCGCGTCAACGGCCTTGCGCACCGTGCCTTGGCTGACCCGAAACCGCACGGCCAGGTCCATTTCGCTGGGAATGGCTTCGCTGGGTTTCCACTCTCCCGACTGCAGGCTCTGCAAAATCAGGCCCTTGATCTGCTGGTACAGCGGGCTGAACGCTGGCGTCGTCGATGCGGCAGCCCCACCGGACTCGGCGCCAACGTGCAGGGAATCAACAGGGGAGGGGGCAATGTGGGCCATGGACAAATCGTAAAAACAACACCAAACGCTACAACTTGAAACCTGGCGAATCATATCTTATATAAGACATAAGACAAACTGGCGCGTACGGGTTTTCGAGAGTAAACTCTGCGCTGATTTCCGGTGTCCAAGCGCTGGCTTGGCACACGTCAACCTCCTTTTTCACAACTTCCTGGAGTTTTCTTATGAGCAAAAAGCCTGTTCGCGTTGCCGTTACCGGTGCTGCTGGTCAAATTGGTTACGCCATCCTGTTCCGTATCGCCTCCGGCGAAATGCTGGGCAAAGACCAGCCGGTGATTCTGCAATTGCTCGAAGTGCCGATGGAAAAGCCCCAGCAAGCCTTGCAGGGCGTGATGATGGAACTGCAAGACTGTGCCTTCCCGCTGTTGGTCGGTATGGAAGCCCATGGCGACCCGATGACCGCTTTCAAAGACGTGGACTACGCACTGTTGATCGGTTCGCGCCCCCGTGGCCCCGGCATGGAACGCGCCGAACTGCTGGCCGTGAATGCCGAGATTTTCACCGCCCAAGGCAAGGCCCTGAACGCTGTGGCCAGCCGCAACGTCAAGGTGCTGGTGGTCGGCAACCCAGCCAACACCAACGCCTACATCGCTATGAAGAGCGCGCCAGATCTGCCACGCAAGAACTTCACTGCCATGCTGCGCCTGGACCACAACCGTGCCTTGAGCCAGATCGCTGCCAAGACCGGCAAGGCCGTGGCCGACATTGAAAAGCTCACTGTCTGGGGCAACCACTCGCCCACGATGTACGCCGACTACCGTTTCGCCACCATCAACGGCGAAAGCGTCAAGACCATGATCAATGACCAGGAATGGAACGCCAACACCTTCCTGCCCACCGTGGGCAAGCGTGGCGCAGCCATCATCGCGGCACGCGGCGTGTCGTCGGCTGCTTCGGCTGCCAATGCGGCCATCGACCACATGCGCGACTGGGCTCTGGGCACCAACGGCAAGTGGGTCACCATGGGTATCCCTTCGGACGGCCAGTACGGCATCCCCGCTGACACCATGTTCGGCTTTGCCGTGACCTGCGAAGGCGGCGAATACAAGGTGGTGGAAGGCCTGGAAGTTGATGCATTCAGCCAGGAGCGCATCAACATCACGCTCAAAGAGCTGCAAGACGAGCAAGCTGGCGTTGCCCACCTCCTCTAAGCTGTAGCTATGCAGCATCCCCGCCAAGTTCTGCTGGGTGCCCAGGCCGCGCAGGGTTTCCTGCCGGTTTGTGACCACTACAGTGGCGTGGAAGCGCGGATGCGCAAAAGCCTGCAATTGCAGGCCGAAATGACCGAAGAGTTCGGGGCCTGCGTGTTCGACGTGACCCTGGATTGCGAAGACGGCGCACCCGTTGGCGGCGAGGCCGAGCACGCCGCCATGGTGGTGGCCCTGGCATTGGCCGCGGCACCCGAGGCGCGCGTCGCGGTGCGGGTGCATGCGGTAGACCACCCGGCTTTCGAGCAGGACATGGCCACCATCGCCGCCCAGGCAGGCCACCGGCTGACCCACATCATGGTGCCGAAGGTCGAATCGGTCCGCGATGTCGTTCAGGTCGAAAAGGCACTCCAGCGCGCATCTGCCTTGCATTTACCGCTACATGTTTTGATTGAATCGCCTGCCGCTGTGCAGCGTGCGTTCGAAATTGCCGCCCAGCCTCGGGTGCAGTCCCTGAGCTTTGGGCTGATGGATTTTGTGTCCAGCCACGGTGGGGCCATTCCGGGCGATGCCATGGGTGCGGCGGGCCAGTTCACCCACCCGCTGGTGGTTCGCGCCAAGTTGGAAATTGCGTCCGCCTGCCACGCGCACGGCAAGGTGCCCTCCCATTGCGTAGTGACCGAGTTTGCCGATGCCCAGGCCATGCAGGCAGCTGCCGAGCGCGCCGCCCGCACCCTGGGTTTCACCCGCATGTGGAGCATCCACCCCAGCCAGATCCGGCCCATCCTGGCCGCGTTTGCGCCCTTGGAATCCGAGGTGGATGCTGCTGTCCGTATCATCACTGCTGCCGTGGCCGCCCAGTGGGCCCCGATATCCGTTGCCGGTCAGCTGCACGACCGTGCCAGCTACCGCTATTTTTGGCAGGTGCTGGAGCGCGCCCACCAGACCGGGCGTGCCTTGCCGTCCGAGGTGGCCGCCTATTTCAAGCCGCCTGCCCCCATCCTCACTACCGAAATTGTATGAAACTAATCCTCTCTGTGGCCCTGCTGGCCCTGGCCCCCGCACTCGTTCTGGCCCAGGATGCCCCCAAGAAGCCCGTCAAGGCGGCTGCCAAAGCCACCACCAAAGCCGCCCCCAAGCCCACCAGCAGCCGCATCCAGCTCAAGAGTGCCGCGAAAAACGTGGCCGCTGGTATCGAGGCCGCCGAAGCCGCCCTGACCCCCGCCGAAATGGCGATTGCCGATCGCGTGCAAGTTGGTGCCGTGCCCTGCGAGTTGGGCACCACCGTCACGCTGGTGGCCGATGCCAAATACCCCGGGTACTTCAACGTGCAGGTCAAGAACCTCAAATACCGCATGTTCCCTGTGGAAACCAGCACCGGAGCCATCCGCCTGGAAGACCAGAAGGCTGGCGCCGTGTGGTTGCAGTTGGGCAATAAATCCATGCTGATGAACCAGAAGCTGGGCCAGCGCCTGGCCGACGAGTGCATGACCCCCCAGCAGGTCGCCGTGGCCGAGTCGCTCCGGTTGAATCCGGCACAAAGCGTGCTTAACGCACCCGCACAGGCTGTTTCGCAACCCGACGTTGCCGCCAAATAAAACCCTTCCGTCTGCCCCCACGATTATTTGAACCAGGAGAAACCATGTTGCAAGCCTATGCCGCCCATGTTGCCGAGCGCGCCGCCCTCGGCATTCCCCCGCTGCCCCTGTCTGCCAAGCAGACCGGCGAGCTGATCGAACTGCTGAAGAGCCCGCCCGCAGGCGAAGAAGCCAACCTGCTCAACCTGATCACCCACCGCATTCCCGCCGGTGTGGACGATGCCGCCAAGGTCAAGGCCAGCTACCTGGCCGCCGTGGCCCATGGCACCGAAAAATGCCCCCTGCTGACGCGTGAAAAAGCCACCGAACTGCTGGGCACCATGCTGGGCGGCTACAACATCAGCCCCATGATCGACCTGTTGGACGACGCATCTGCCACCGTGGCCGAAGCCGCGGCCGCCGGTTTGAAGAAAACCCTGCTGATGTTCGACCAGTTCCATGACGTGCAGGAAAAGGCTGAAAAGGGCAACCCCTACGCCAAGTCCGTGCTGCAAAGCTGGGCCGACGCCGAGTGGTTCACCAGCCGCCCTGAAGTGCCGAAAAGCATCACCGTGAGCATCTTCAAGGTGGCCGGTGAAATCAACACCGACGACCTGTCCCCCGCGCCTGACGCCTGGAGCCGCCCCGACATTCCGTTGCACGCCCTGGCCATGCACAAGAATGCCCGCCCCGGCATCGTGCCCGAAGAAGACGGCAAACGCGGCCCCATCAAGTTCCTGGAAGACCTGCGCGCCAAAGGCCACCTTGTGGCCTACGTGGGCGACGTGGTCGGTACGGGCTCCAGCCGCAAGTCGGCCACCAACTCGGTGCTGTGGTTTACCGGCGAAGACATTCCTTTTGTGCCGAACAAACGTTTCGGTGGCGTGTGCCTGGGCAGCAAGATTGCCCCGATCTTCTACAACACCATGGAAGACTCGGGCGCGCTGCCGATCGAACTCGACGTAAGCCAGATGGCCATGGGCGACGTGGTCGAACTGCTGCCCTACGAAGGCAAGGCGCTGAAAGACGGCAAGGTCATCGCCGAGTTCTCGCTGAAAAGCGACGTGCTGTTTGACGAAGTGCGTGCCGGTGGCCGCATTCCCCTGATCATTGGCCGAGGCCTGACCGCCAAGGCGCGTGAAGCGCTAGGCCTGCCTGTGTCCACCCTGTTCCGCCTGCCGCAAAACCCGGTGGACACCCATAAGGGCTTCACCCTGGCGCAAAAGATGGTCGGTCGCGCCTGCGGTCTGCCAGCGGGCCAGGGCGTGCGTCCCGGTACCTACTGCGAACCCAAAATGACCTCGGTCGGCTCGCAAGACACCACCGGCCCCATGACCCGCGACGAGCTGAAAGACCTGGCCTGCCTGGGCTTCAGCGCCGACCTGGTGATGCAATCCTTCTGCCACACCGCCGCCTACCCCAAGCCGGTGGACGTGAAGATGCACCACGAGCTGCCCGACTTCATGAGCACCCGTGGCGGCGTGCCCCTGCGCCCCGGTGACGGCATCATCCACAGCTGGCTGAACCGCATGCTGCTGCCCGATACCGTGGGCACCGGCGGCGACAGCCACACCCGTTTCCCCATCGGCATCAGCTTCCCCGCTGGCTCCGGCCTGGTCGCCTTCGGCGCGGCCACCGGCGTGATGCCTTTGGACATGCCCGAGAGCGTGCTGGTGCGTTTCAAGGGCGAAATGCAGCCCGGCATCACGCTGCGCGATCTGGTCAACGCGATTCCGCTGTACGCCATCAAGGCCGGTCTGCTGACCGTGGCCAAGCAAGGCAAAAAGAACATCTTCTCGGGCCGCATCCTGGAAATAGAAGGCCTGCCCAACCTGAAGGTCGAGCAAGCATTTGAGCTGAGCGACGCCTCGGCCGAGCGTTCCGCGGGCGGCTGCACCGTGCACCTGAACAAAGAGCCGATCATCGAGTACATCAACAGCAACATCACCATGCTGAAGTGGATGATTGCCACCGGTTATTCCGATGTGCGCACCATCAACCGCCGCATCAAGGCGATGGAAGCCTGGCTGGCCAACCCCGAGCTGATGCACGGCGATGCCGATGCCGAGTACGCTGCCGTCATCGAAATCGACCTGGCCGACATCCATGAGCCAATCGTGGCTTGCCCGAACGACCCGGACGACGTGAAGACCCTGGCCGAAGTCGAAGGTAGCAAGATCGATGAAGTCTTCATCGGCTCCTGCATGACCAACATCGGCCACTTCCGCGCCGCCTCCAAGCTGCTGGAAAACAAGCGTGACATCCCCGTCAAGCTGTGGATGGCACCGCCCACCAAGATGGATGCCAAGCAGTTGTCTGAAGAAGGCCATTACGGCGTGCTCGGTTCTGCCGGCGCCCGCATGGAAATGCCGGGCTGCAGCCTGTGCATGGGCAACCAGGCGCAGGTGAAAGAGGGCGCCACCGTGTTCTCTACCTCCACCCGCAACTTCCCCAACCGTTTGGGCAAGAACAGCAATGTGTACCTGGGTTCGGCCGAACTGGCCGCCATCTGCTCCAAGCTGGGCCGCATCCCCACCAAGGCCGAGTACATGGCCGACATGGGCGTGCTGACCAAAGACAGCGCGAAGATCTACCAGTACCTGAACTTCGACAAGGTGAAGGATTACACCGACTTGGCCGACACGGTGAAAGACACCGCATCGGTATAAGCATCGTGTGCGCGGAGGGCTGTTGACAGCTCTCCGGCAGGGCCACTCGGAAGGCGCAGGTAGCTATATAAATGATAGCTGCCTGCGCTTTTTGCATAAGCGCTAGAGGCCCATTTTTAAGCCATTTTCGGCTTCGGGGGCGCGACACGGTGGTGCGCTGCGGGCAGCAGCGTCAGCTGCCACCGCAAGGCGGTGTAGGCCGACATCCCGAACACACACCATTCACATCCAGTAGCAATTTTTCTGGCGTATAACCGGGGGAACCTGTCAACAGACAGTGGCATCTACCGTTGTGGTAACACTAGAAATGGAATGGACACTATGGCACACACACTACTTTCCTTGCGCACTTCCGTCATCGCCTGCACCGTGGCCGCGCTGGCTCTGGGTGGCTGCGCCAACATGAGCGAAACGCAAAAGGGCACGGCCACCGGCGCAGGCATTGGCGCGCTGGCGGGCGTGATCATCGGTGACAGCAAAGGTGGCGCAGCCATCGGTGCCGGGCTAGGCGCGTTGGGCGGCTACGTCTGGTCCAAGCACATGCAGGACAAAAAAGCGGCAATGGAGCAGGCCACTGCAGGCACGGGTGTGGCGGTTACCCAAACGGCCGACAACCAGCTCAAGCTGAACATCCCCAGCGACATCTCATTTGACACGGGTCGGGCCAACATCAAGCCCAACCTGCGTCCCATCCTGGACCAGTTTGCCAACGGCCTGCAAAACCAGCCCAATACCGAGGTGCGCATCATCGGCCATACCGATAGCACCGGCAGCGACGCCATCAATGAACCCCTGTCGCTTGACCGGGCCGACAGCGCCCGCGACTACCTGGCTTCCCGTGGTGTCGATGCACGTCGCATCCTGGTGGCAGGCCGGGGCTCGCGTGAACCTGTGGCCGACAACAACAGCGATGCCGGACGCGCCCGCAACCGCCGGGTAGAAATCTTCCTGGCCGAACGCGCAGTGAAATAAGGCCCGGCCCATAAAAAAAGCCCGTGGAACCTTGGGGTTCCACGGGCTTTTTGACGTCTGCGCGATCAGTGCGACTTGGTTACCAGCTCAAAGTGTTCCACCACGGGCGGGCTGGCGAAGAACGGTCCGACGATGGCGCGCCACTCGGCAAACGCCGGGCTTTCGCGGAAGCCGACGTTGTGGGCCTCGACCGAAGTCCAGAAGATCTGCAGAACGTAGCGCTCAGGGCTTTCGATCCCCTTGTTGACCTTGTAGCCCTGGCAGCCTGCATTCTTGCTGATGACGGTCTCCAGGCCCCGCGTGATGGCCTCGTCAAAAGCGGCCTGCTGGCCGGGGTGGATGCGGATGTCGGCAATTTCCAGAATCATGGTGTGTCTCGGTAGGGGTTACAAAACCTCGCTGGCAAAGTCGGCCAGGCGCGAACGCTCGCCGCGCGCCAGCATGATGTGCCCGCTGTGGGGCCAGCCCTTGAACTTGTCCACGGCAAAGGTCAGGCCGGAGGAGCCTTCGGTCAGGTAGGGGGTGTCGATCTGCTGCAGGTTGCCCATGCAGATGATCTTGGTGCCCGGGCCAGCGCGGGTGATCAGGGTCTTCATCTGCTTGGGCGTCAGATTCTGCGCCTCGTCGATGATGACGTACTTGTTCAGGAAGGTGCGGCCGCGCATGAAGTTCATGCTCTTGATCTTGATGCGTGAGCGGATCAGCTCGTTGGTGGCCGAGCGGCCCCATTCGCCTGCGCTGGTCTCGGTTTTGGCCAGCACTTCCAGGTTGTCGTCCAGCGCGCCCATCCAGGGGCCCATTTTTTCTTCTTCGGTGCCAGGCAGGAAGCCGATGTCTTCACCGACGCTGACGGTGGCCCGCGTCATGATGATTTCGGTGTAGCGGCGCTCGTCCAGCACTTGGGTCAGGCCCGCCGCCAGCGCCATCAGGGTCTTGCCGGTGCCTGCGTTGCCGGTCAGGGTGACGAAATCGACTTCGGGGTCGAGCAGCAGGTTCATCGCGAAGTTCTGTTCGCGGTTGCGGGTGGTGACGCCCCAGACGGCGTGCTTGAGGTGGTTGTAGTCCTTCAGCGTCTTGAGCACCGCGGTTTTGGCCCGGATTTCGGTGACGCGGGCGTACAGGTTGGGTTCGCCGGGCGCCTCGAAGTAGACAAACTGGTTCACCATCATCTCGGGCACGATGGGGCCGGAGATGCGGTAGAAGGTGTACAGGCCTTGCTGCCAGCTTTCCACGGTTTTGCCGTGCTTGGTCCAGAAGTCGGCGGGCAGGGCCAGCGCGCCGGAGTACAGGAATTCGCCGTCGTCCAGCGCCTTGTCACTCTGGTAGTCCTCGGCGGCCAGGCCCAGGGCCCGGGCCTTGACACGCATGTTGATGTCTTTGGACACCAGCACTACCTCGCGGCCTGGGTGCAAGGGGCGCAGCGCCTCGACCACGCCCAGAATCTGGTTGTCGGCCTTACCCTGGGGCAGGCTGATGGGCAGGGTGTAGTTGAGGGTCTGGGTCTGGAAGAACAGCTTGCCACCGGCTTCCAGGTGGCCCGTGGTGTCCAGCTTCAGGCCCAGGCCCATGTCGGCTTCCTTGGCGCCGGCCAGCGCGTCCAGCGAGCGGCTGGTCTGGCGGGCGTTGCGGGCCACTTCGGTCATGCCCTTTTTGTTGCTGTCGAGTTCTTCGAGCACGATCATCGGCAAGAAGATGTCATGCTCTTCAAACCGGTACAGGCACATCGGATCGTGCATCAGCACATTGGTGTCCAGCACAAACAGCTTGGCCGGTCCGATGCTCTTGGGTGCTTTGCGTTTGGGTACAGGCTCTTGCAGCAGGGCAGCGTTGCGGTTGCGCGCGGGGGCTTCGCTGGGCTTGTCAATGCTGGGGATCGGTTTGGGTGCTTCTGGCGCGGGCTTTTCGCGTTTGAGCTCCGCCACGGGCTCCAGGCTGCGGGCCTGCGGTTTCTCTTGCAAGGCGGATCCGTTGGCCGCAGCTTTGGGTGCCCGGCTGGTTCCCGTTCTTTTGATGGACTTGGCAACCACGTCATAGGCTTCACGGGCCAAGGTGGCAGCGCGCTTGGTGGGGGCGGGAGGCAATGGCATAGGGCGTGGGACTCGCTCGTTAAAAAAGACAGTCTGAAAACGCAAAAGCCGCCAGGCAGGCCGGGCGGCTTTTGAGGGGGAGCGCAGTTGAATTTACCAGCAGCATGTTTTCATTATGCATGAGCCCTGCTGCAGTCAAGCGCGATAACCTGGGTGAAAATCAGACCGCTTTTTTGAGGTCTTTGACGGCTTGCAGCACGTCGTCCACGTGGCCGGGTACCTTCAGGCCGCGCCACTCGTTTTTCAGGATGCCGTCGGCACCGATGAGAAAGGTACTGCGCTCGATGCCTTTGACCTTTTTGCCGTACATGATCTTGTTTTTGACCACGCCGAACATGTGGCACATTTTTTCTTCCGTGTCGGCGATGAGTTCAAACGGCAGCTCGAGCTTGGTCTTGAACTCATCGTGCGACTTCATGTTGTCGCGCGACACGCCGAATACGGTAGCGCCAGCCTTGACGAATTCCTTGTGCTTGTCGCGGAACTGCATGGCTTCGGTGGTACAACCGGGCGTGTTGTCCTTGGGGTAAAAATACAGAACCACCACCTTGCCGAGGTGGGTGGTGTTGGAAACCTTGATGCCACCGGTGGCGTTGGCTTCAAATTCAGAGATAAGTTTATTGACAACGATCGCCATAGTGCTTGGGGTCTCTTGTGACTGGGTGTGGTCGTCGAAAGGTTGAAGTGGCTGGTGCGAAAGGCCGGGGAAACGGTGCTAGCATGCTAGTGTTGTCACCGTGGCTTGACCGCTGGCTGCTTCAAACTGCAACCCTCGATTTTACTCGGAAACCGAGCGGCTCACGCACAGGCTCAGGCGGCAGTCTCCAGTAACAGGGCTGCGACCACGTGGCGACCCTCCTGGGCCAGGATGTTGTAAGTGCGGCAGGCCGCTTGCGTGTCCATGGTCTCAATGCCGATGCGCTGTCCCATCAGGGCCTTGAGCCACACCGGCTTTGGAAAACGGATCCGGCTACCACTGCCAAAAATCACCAGTTCCGGGGCCATCGCGGCCAACTGGGCAAAGTGTTCGGGGGTCAGGTCTTCGAAACGGCTGCAGTTCCACGCCAGCCGCTCGCCGCGCGAGCCCACCACTACGCTGTGCACGACCTTGTCGGTGTTGATGCCGACCCAGCCCGGTCCGTAGCCGGTAATGGATTGCACGTCGAATTTATCGGGTTGGAGCTTCATGGAACGGCTTTGCAAATGTGGTCCAATTATAGGTTTCCATTCTTATAGACAGCCTGCATGCGGCGGCTTGTACCTATGCCTGCCAGGGACACCATGAAGACCATCCAAAAATCCACCAAGCTGGCCAGTGTGTGCTACGACATCCGCGGCCCCATCATGGACGCAGCGCGCCAGATGGAGGAAGAGGGCCTGAAAATCATCAAGCTCAACATCGGCAACTTGGCGGTGTTCGGCTTCGATTCGCCCGAAGAAATCCAGCAGGACATGATCCGCAACCTGCCCAACTCGGCCGGATATTCGGACAGCAAGGGCATCTTTGGCGCGCGCAAAGCGGTCATGCATTACACGCAGCAACAAGGTGTAAAAAGCGTCACTTTAGATGACATCTATCTGGGCAACGGTGCCAGCGAGCTCATTGTCATGGCCACCAACGCCCTCTTGAACGACGGCGACGAGCTACTTTTGCCTGCGCCTGACTACCCGCTGTGGACTGCCGCGGTGAGCCTGTCGGGCGGCACGCCAGTGCATTACATCTGCGACGAAGCCAATGGCTGGATGCCCGATCTGGACGATATCCGTTCCCGCATCACGCCGCGCACCAAGGGCATTGTGGTCATCAACCCCAACAACCCCACCGGTGCGCTGTACTCCGATGCGCTGCTCAAGGGCATCGTGGCCCTGGCGCGGGAGTTTGGCCTGGTGATTTTTGCCGACGAGGTCTACGACAAGGTGCTGTACGACGGCGCCAAGCACACCGCCATGGCTTCGCTGAGCGACGACGTGCTGACCCTGACCTTCAACTCCTTGAGCAAAAGCTACCGCTCTTGCGGCTACCGCGCGGGCTGGATGGTGGTGTCGGGCGACAAGAAGCCTGCGCGCGACTACATCGAGGGCCTGAACATGCTCTCCAACATGCGGCTGTGCGCCAACGTGCCCGGCCAGTGGGCGATCCAGACGGCGCTGGGCGGCTACCAGAGCATCAACGACCTGGTGGGCGAGGGCGGCCGCCTGCGCCGCCAGCGCGACCTGGCCTACGAGCTGATCACCGCCATCCCCGGCGTGAGCTGCGTCAAGCCCACCGCGGCGCTGTACATGTTCCCCAAGCTGGACCGGACCATGTACCCGATCGAGGACGACCAGCAGTTCATCCTGGAGCTGCTGCAGGAAACCCATGTCATGCTGGTGCAGGGCACGGGCTTCAACTGGCCCACGCCAGACCATTTCCGCATCGTATTTTTGCCCCACGAAGACGACCTGCGCGAAGCCATCCACCGCGTCGCCAAATTCCTGGAACACTATCGTAAACGTAGCGCCTGACGTAGGTTAGATAAGCGCTAGAGCCATTTTTTATAGACATTGATATGAAACCCATCCAAGTAGGCATCCTCGGCATCGGCACCGTCGGCAGCGGCGTGTTCAACGTACTGCAACGCAACCAGGAAGAAATCAAGCGCCGCGCCGGGCGTGGCATTGAAGTCACCATGGTCTCGCGCCGCAATACCGCTGAAGCCCAGGCTTTGGTGGGCGACCGGGCCCAGGTGGTGGCCGACGCCCGCGCCATTGTGCAAAACCCGGCCATCGACATCGTGGTCGAGCTCATCGGCGGCACCACCCTGGCCAAGGAGCTGGTGCTGGAAGCCATTGCCCAAGGCAAGCACGTGGTCACCGCCAACAAGGCGTTGCTGGCCGTGCACGGCACCGAAATCTTCGCCGCCGCCCACGCCAAAGGCGTCATGGTGGCTTTTGAAGCTGCCGTGGCCGGGGGTATCCCCATCATCAAGGCGCTGCGCGAAGGCCTCACCGCCAACAGCATCCAGTGGGTGGCAGGCATCATCAACGGCACCACCAACTTCATCCTCAGTGAAATGCGCGACAAGGGCCTGGACTTTGGCGTGGTGCTCAAGGAAGCCCAGCGCCTGGGCTACGCCGAGGCCGATCCCACCTTCGACATCGAAGGCGTGGATGCGGCCCACAAGCTCACGCTGATGTCGGCCATTGCCTTCGGCATCCCGGTGCAGTTCGACAAGGCCTACATCGAAGGCATCACCCAGCTCGGCGCGCAAGACATCAAATACGCCGAACAGCTGGGCTACCGCATCAAATTGCTGGGCATCACCAAGCGCACCGCGAACGGCGTGGAACTGCGCGTGCACCCCAGCCTGGTCCCCGCCAAGCGCCTGATCGCCAATGTCGAAGGTGCCATGAACGCGGTGATGGTGCAAGGCGATGCCGTCGGCACCACGCTGTACTACGGCAAGGGCGCGGGTAGCGAGCCCACCGCCAGCGCGGTGATCGCCGACCTGGTGGACATTGCCCGCCTGCACACCGCCGAGCCCGCCCACCGGGTGCCGTACCTGGCCTTCCAGCACCATTCCATGAGCGACCTGCCGGTGCTGTCCATGGGCGAAGTCGTCACCAGCTACTACCTGCGCCTGCGCGTGGCCGACCAGGCTGGCGTGCTGGCCACCGTGACCGGCCTGCTGGCGGCGGCCGACATCAGCATCGATGCGGTGCTGCAGCGCGAAGCCGACGAAGTGGGCGGCGAGGGCGCCACCCAGACCGACGTGATCATCCTGACCCACGACTGCGTCGAGTCCCGCATGAACGCCGCCCTGGCGCAGATGCAGGCCCTGCCCACCGTGCTGGCCCCGATCACGCGCATTCGTAAAGAAGAGTTAGCCTGATGTAAAGCGGTCGTCCTGGCCACGGCATGGGCCGTTGAAGTCCACAAGCGCTGCGGCGCTGTGGTCCTCTCAACTGCAAGCTTCTTTAAAGGAATCCCCATGAAATCCAATCTCCGTGCCCTCGCGATCGCCCTTGGAATGTGCTTCGCCGGTGTGGGCTTTGCTGCCACCTCCGTGCCTGCTGCCACCGCTTCGGCTGCTACTGCTGCCGCTCCCGCTGCGGCTCCTGCAGCGCCTGCCGTGGTCGCTCCGGCGTCGACACCCGCTGCCAAGCCCGCGGTAGCAGCCCCCGCCGCCAAGAAGGCCACCACCGCCATGCCCACCGTGGCCGCCGCGGGTGGTGGCGACGGCAAGGTCTGGGTGAATGACAAATCCAAGACCTACCACTGCGAAGGCACCAAGTTCTACGGCAAGACCAAGACCGGCGAATACATGGCCGAAGCCGATGCCAAGGCCAAGGGCAACCACCCCGTCGGTGGCAAGGCCTGCACAAAGTAAGCCTTCCTCGGCTTCCCAAAAAACCCAGCCCGGCTGGGTTTTTTTGCGTCTGCGGCAGGGGGGTCCTGCATTGCTAAAATTTGCACACACATCTGGCGCGCAAGCACCCTGCGTTGCGGCACATTGACTGCGAGACACCCCCCATGCACTACCTCTCCACCCGTGGCGACGCCACGCCGCGCCAATTCTGCGAAATCCTGCTCGAAGGCCTGGCCCCCGATGGCGGCCTGTACCTGCCCACGCATTACCCCCAGGTGGATGCCGCCACGCTGACCCGCTGGCGCACGGTCTACCACCAGCAGGGCTACGCCGAGCTGGCGTTTGAGATCCTGTCGCTCTACATCGACGACATTCCCGCTACCGACCTGCGCGCCCTGTGCGCCAAGACCTACACCGAGGAGGTGTTTGGCACCGGCGAGATCGTGCCGCTGCGGCATCTGGAAAACGGCGTGCTGCTGGAGGGCCTGTCCAATGGCCCCACGCTGGCCTTCAAGGACATGGCCATGCAGCTGCTGGGCAACCTGTTCGAGTACGAGCTGGCCCGGCGCGGCGAAGAGCTCAACATCCTGGGCGCCACCAGCGGCGACACCGGCAGCGCGGCCGAATACGCCATGCGCGGCAAAAAAGGCGTGCGCGTATTCATGACCTCGCCGCAGGGCCGCATGAGCCCGTTCCAGCAGGCGCAGATGTTCAGCCTGATGGACGAGAACATCATTAACATCGCCATCGAAGGCGTGTTCGACGACTGCCAGGACATCGTCAAGGCAGTCTCCAACGACCTGGATTTCAAGCGCAAGTACAAGATCGGCACCGTCAACAGCATCAACTGGGCGCGCTTGCTGGCGCAAGTCGTTTATTACTTCGCCGGGTACATCCAGGCGACGCAGACCAACGACCAGAAGGTCAGCTTCGCCGTCCCCTCGGGCAACTTCGGCAACGTCTGCGCGGGCCATGTGGCGCGCATGATGGGCCTGCCCATCGCCACCCTGGTGGTGGCCACCAACGAGAACGACGTGCTCGACGAATTCTTCCGCACCGGCATTTACCGCGTGCGCGGCAGTGCCGACACGCACGAGACCTCCAGCCCGTCGATGGACATCTCCAAGGCCTCCAACTTCGAGCGCTTTGTGTTCGACCTGGTGGGCCGCGACGGCGCGCGCACCAAAGACCTGTTCAGCACCCAACTGGCGGCCCAGGGCTACTTCGACCTGAGCGCCGACCCGGCATTCCCGCAGGCCGCCAGCCGCTACGGCTTTGCCAGCGGCAAGAGCACCCACGCCGACCGCCTGGCCACCATCCGCGACACGGATGCCCGCTTTGGCATGGTCATCGACACCCATACCGCCGACGGCCTGAAGGTCGCCCGCGAGCACCTGCAGGCCGGTGTGCCCATGGTGGTGCTGGAGACGGCGCTGCCCATCAAGTTTGCTGCCACCGTCAACGAAGCCCTGGGCCGTGAGCCCGACCGGCCGCCGCAGTTCCTGGGCATCGAAGCCCTGCCCAAGCGCGTGCTGAACCTGCCTGCCGACGTGGTCCAGGTCAAAGCCCTGATCGAGAAGACCTGTGGCTAAAACAGCCATCCATGCTTATCCGATGGGCGTAAGCAGCTATCAAAAATGTAGTTTTCACCGGCTGCAGCCATGAAAGCCGTGGTCTTCGCCGGGTTCTCCGGCTCGGGCAAAACCACCCTGCTGGAGCAGCTCATCCCGCTGCTCAAACAGCAGGGCCTGCGCGTTTCGGTGGCCAAGCATGCGCACCACCGCTTCGACATCGACCAGCCCGGCAAAGACAGCTGGCGGCACCGCCAGGCGGGCGCGTTCGAGGTGGTGATTGCCTCCGACCTGCGCCTGGCCCTGGTGCGTGAATTTGAGCAGCCCGAGCGCCTGTCGGTCCACGCGTTGATCGCCGAGCTGGACCCCCGCGTGGACTGGGTGCTGGTGGAAGGCTTCAAAACTAGCGACCTGCCCAAGATCGAGGTCTGGCGCGCCGCCTCCGACCAGCCGGTGCAGTACCCCGAGGATGCCCGCATCGTCGCCATTGCCACCGACTCCCCGCTGCCCAGCCCCTCCGCGCTGCCGTTGCTGGACATCAACCATCCCGCCGCCGTGGTGGCCTGGTTGCTGCAACATGCGGAAATCTTCGAATACCAGGCCCCGCCATGACACCCCGCGCCCCTTTGATTCCCCTGGACGATGCGTTGGCCACGCTACTGGCCTACGCCGTGCCACTGGCCGCCACCGAATCGGTCAGCACCTTCGATGCCGATGGCCGCGTGCTGGCGCAGGATGCCTTGTCCCCGCTGCAAGTGCCCTCGTTCGACAACAGCGCCATGGACGGCTACGCCATGCGCTGTGCCGATGTGGCCGATGCTGCCCTTGCGGTGTCCCAGCGCATTGCCGCGGGCAGCGCCCCCGAGCCCCTGCAGCCCGGCACCGTGGCCCGCATCTTCACCGGCGCCCCCATGCCCCTGGGAGCCGACGCGGTGGTGATGCAAGAGGAATGTGCCGTGCAGCCCGACGGCACCGTGCGCGTGCTGCGCCCGCCCCAGCCCGGCCAGTGCGTGCGCCGCGCGGGCGAGGATGTGGCTAAAGATGCCGTGGTGCTATCGAAAGGTGAGCGCCTCACGCCCGCATCTATTGCGCTGGCGGCCAGTATTGGCATGGATGCCTTGACCGTGGCACGCCGCCCACGGGTGGCCTTGTTTTCCACCGGCGACGAGCTGGTGATGCCCGGCGACGTGGCCCCGCAGGACATGCGCCCGGGGGCCATCTACAACTCCAACCGCTTCTTCTTGCGCGCCCTGCTGCAGCGCATGGGCTGCGTGGTCACCGACTACGGGATCGTGCCCGACCAACGCGACGCTACGGTAGACGCGCTGCGCACCGCCAGCCAGACGCACGACCTGATCCTGACCAGCGGCGGTGTCTCCGTGGGCGAAGAAGACCACGTCAAGGCCGCCGTGCAGTCCCTGGGGCACCTGCACCTGTGGCAACTGGCCATCAAGCCCGGCAAGCCGTTTGCCTACGGCACGGTGGGGGCCAGCCACTTCATCGGCCTGCCCGGCAACCCGGTGGCCAGCTTCGTGACCTTTTTGCTGCTGGTGCGCCCCTTTGTACTGCGCCTGCAAGGCGCCACCGCCGTGGCACCGCCCGCCATGCAATTGCCCGCGCACTTCGACTGGCCCCGGGCCGACAAGCGGCGCGAGTTTTTGCGGGTGCGGCGCAACGCGGCGGGCGGGCTGGATTTGTTTGCCAACCAAAGTTCGGGCGTGCTCACCAGCGCCGCCTGGGCCGACGGCCTGGTGGACACCCAGCCCGGCCAGACCATCGCCTGGGGCGACCCGGTGCGCTTCATCCCCCTGGCGGAGCTGCAGGCATGAAGCTGACGGTGAAGTATTTCGCCTCCATCCGCGAGGCGCTGGGCACCGGCCAGGAGGCGCTGGAGACCCCTGCTGCCACCGTGCAGGCCCTGCGCGACGAGTTGGTGGCCAGGGGCGGCGCCTACGCCAGCAGCCTGGCCCCTGGCCGGTCGGTGCGGGTGGCGCTGAACCAGGTGATGGTGGATGCGCACGCCGCGCTGGTGGACGGCGCGGAAGTGGCGTTTTTCCCGCCGGTCACCGGGGGATAGATCGGCGGCTAGCCCAAATCCGCCAGCTTGGAGTTGCGCAGCCGGTTCGGGGCCAGGGCACCGGCCGAATCCAGAATCGGGTAGGCGATCGAGCAGATGTGCGAGTTGATGCGCTTGAGCTCGCTGATCAGGTCGATGTGCAGCGAGCTGGTTTCGATGCTGGACTGGGTGTTGTCGGCCAGGCGTACCAGGTGTGAGCGCGAGTAGGCGTGCTCCAGGTCGCGAAAGCGGGCTTTTTCTTCCAGCAGCTTTTTCGCGTCGTGCACATTGCCGTTCAGGAACACGCTCATCGACAGGCGCAGGTTGTCCACCAGGCGGGCGTGCAGCTCGGTGATCTCTTGCATGCCTGCGTCGGAGAAATTGCGGCCGGGCTTGATCTTTTTGTCTTCCACGTCGATCAGCACGCGCTCGATGATGTCGCCGATCTGCTCCATGTTGATGGTGAAGCTGATGATGTCGGTCCAGCGGCGGCTTTCTTCTTCCGACAGGGCTTCGCGGGAGATCTTGGTCAGGTAGTACTTGATGGCCGAGTACAGCCGGTCCACGGTGTCGTCGAGCTTGCGCAGCTCTTCGGCCAGCGCGAGGTCGCTGTTCTTGATGACCGTCATGATGCCCAGCATCATGGTCTCCACCACGTCGGCCTGGTGCAGCGCCTCGCGGGCCGCGCAGGAGATGGCCAGCGAGGGCGTGGACAGGGCGGACGGGTCCAGGTGCTGGGGCCGGGTGCGCTCGGCCGGTTGGGCCGGTGGCTTGGGTAGCAGTTTTTCCATCACTTTGGCCACCAATTGCGTCAGCCCGATGAAGGCCACGCTCATGCCCACGTTAAACGCCAGGTGGAACAGCACCACGCCCTGGGTGGCATCTGGCATGGACGGGTGCACATGGCGCAGCCACAGGCCCACGCAGGGGGCGGCGATGACCACCCCCATCAGTTTGAAGACAAAGTTGCCCACGGTGACCTGGCGCACTTCGATGGCCGACTTGGAGGTGGTCAGCACCGCCAGCGCGCCGCTGCCCAGGTTGGCGCCCAGCACCAGGCCCAGGGCCACGTCCATCTGGATGACGTGGGACGCCGCCAGCGCGGCAATCAGCAGCACCACGGCCAGGCTGGAGTAGGCCAGTATGGCCAGCAGCATGCCCAGGGTGATCTCCATCAGCACGTCGCTGCTCACGGCCGCCAGCAGGCCGCGCACCACGGGCGAGGCCAGCAGGGGCTCGGTGGCATCGACCACCAGCCGCAAGGCCAGCAGCATCAGGCCCAGGCCGATCAGCACCCGGCCAATGCGCCCGGCGGTGCCGTCTTTGGTGGACAAAAACATCACCACGCCGACAAAGATGAACAGTGGCGACAGCCAGGACAGGTCGAACGAGAACAGCACCGACATCAAACTGGTGCCGATGTCGGCCCCGCGCATGATGGCCAGCGCGGCGGGCAGGGTGATCAGGCCCTGGCCCACGAAGGACGAGGTCATCAAGGAGGTAGCGGTGCTGGACTGCACCAGGGCCGTCACGCCGATGCCGGACAACGCGGCGGTGAACCGGTTGCCCATGCTGTGCGCCAGGATTTGCCGCAGATTGGCACCAAACACGCGCAGTACGCCGGTACGGACGAGATGGGTGCCCCAGACAAGCAGCGCGATGGCCGCCAAGAGATTGAGTAAATGCTTCATAGGGTAAGCGCGAGACTATACGCTGACCCTGTGGCTGCCATAGCGGTACAAGCGCCATGCGGTGGTCCATTTGCGTCCTGCAGGGCAAGATGCATGGATTACATGCTTTTTAGGCCTCCCGTGCTTATTCCATCAGCGTGACAAGCTATTTTTTATATAGCAACTATGCCACCGGGGCGGGAACCGGCTGGCCCAGTTGCCGTGACGTCTTGGGATCGCGAAACACCAGGGGCTTGACCACCGTACGCTGGCTGTCGGGTATTTGGGCGTAGGCCACGGCTTCCTGCACCAGGTGGTGGGCGCTGGATTTGTCGCAGACCGGGTCGGGGTTGGCGGCGTCACCGGTCAGCATATAGGCCTGGCAGCGGCAACCGCCCAGGTCTTTTTCCTGCTCGGGGCAGGTGCGGCAGGGCTCCTTCATCCAGGCGTTGCCGCGGAAGTGGTTGAAGCCGTCGGAGTGGTACCAGATGTCGTTCACGCTGTGGTCGCGCACATTCGGAAACGCCAGGCCCTTGAGCATTTTGGCGGTGTGGCAGGGCAGGGCCGTGCCGTCCGGGGTGATGGTCAGGAAGATATTGCCCCAGCCGTTCATGCACTTCTTGGGGCGGGTCTCGTAGTAGTCGGGCACCACGAAGAGGATGCGCAGGGTGTCGCCCAGCTTGTCGCGGTAGGCGTTGGTGACCTGCTCGGCGCGCTGCAGTTGCTCGCGCGAGGGCATCAGCCCGTCGCGGTTGAGCTGGGCCCAGGAGTAGTACTGGCTGTTGGCCAGCTCCAGGTACTCGGCACCGAGTTCTACTGCCAGCTCGATGATCTTGTCGATGTAGTCGATGTTGAGCCGGTGGACCACACAATTGAGCACCATGGGCCAGCCATGGGATTTGATGAGTGCGGCGGTGCGCTGTTTGAGGTCGAAGGTCTTGGTGTGCGACAAAAAGTCGTTGAGCTCGCGGGTGGAGTCCTGGAACGACAGCTGGATGTGGTCCAGCCCGGCCTGTTTGAGCGCCGCAGCGCGGGATTCGGTCAAACCCACGCCGGAGGTCAGCAGGTTGGTGTAGAAGCCCAGGCGGTGGGCTTCGGCAACCAGCACTTCCAGGTCGTCGCGCAGCATGGGTTCGCCGCCGGAGAAGCCGCATTGCACGCTCCCTGCGGCGCGGGCTTCACGCAGCACGCGCAGCCAGTCGTCGGTGGACAGCTCCTGGGTGGTGGCGGCGAAGTCCAGCGGGTTGTAGCAAAACACGCAGTGCAGCGGGCAGCGGTAGGTCAGCTCGGCCAGCAGCCACAGCGGCGGGCCTGGGGTGGCTGGCGCCGGGAGCAGGGCGGAAGTCACAGCTTGATCCAACCCTGGCGGCGGGCAATGGCCAGAAAGTCCAGCACATCACTGGCCAGGCCAGGCTTGCCAAAGTCGCTTTCCAGCGCATCAACCACGGCCTGGACGCTGGTTTTACCGTCCAGGCGCTTGAGGATTTCGCCCGCGCTGCCGTTGAGCTTGACCATGCCTTCCGGGTACAGCAGCACCCAGGACTTTTGCACCTCTTCCCACTGCAGGCGAAACAGGCTGGCGATGCGCGGGCGCGCTTCCAGGTCGATGCCGGAATAGACTTGGTTCATGGCTTGGCTCCCAGGATCTCAATTTCGCATTGGCTGAGCATGATGGCGTCGGCCAGGGCCCACAGCACATCCAGCTTGAACTGCAGTATCTGCAGCGCGCGCTCTTGCAGCGCCCGGGTCTGGCTGAAGTAGGCCAGGGTGAAGCGCAGGCCGTGCTCTACATCGCGGCGGGCCTGGGTCAGGCGCTGTTTGAAGTACTGCAGGCCCTGCGTGTCCACCCAGGGGTACTGGGTGGGCCAAGTGTCGATGCGCTGCTGGTGGATGTGCGGGGCAAACAGCTCGGTCAGGCTGGAGGCCACGGCTTCCTGCCAGGGCTGGCGGCGCGCGAAGTTAATGTAGGCATCCACCGCGAAGCGCGTGGCCGGTGCCACCAAGCGCAAGGATGTCACATCGTCGCGCGACAGGCCCACGGCCAGGCCCAGGCCGATCCAGGCTTCGATGCCGCCGGGGTCTTCGCTGCCGTCGGTCGCGCCGATGTTGCGGCCATCATGGTCCAGGATGCGCTGTATCCATTCGCGCCGGATTTCCCGGTCGTCGCAGTTGGACAGGATGGCTGCATCTTTGAGGGGGATGGAGATTTGGTAGTAGAAGCGGTTGGCCACCCAGCCGCGCAGCTGTGCAGGCGTCAGCGTACCGGCCGCCATCATGCGGTGGAACGGGTGGTGGATGTGGTAGCTGCTGCTTTTGCCGCGCAGCTGGGCTTCAAATTCTTCCGCGGTCCAGGGTGCCAATATATCGGTCATAGTGTGATCTCCATGCCATCAAACGCAACTTCTATGCCGCGGCGTGTCAGCTCCTGGCGCTGGGGGCTGGTGGCATCGAGGATGGGGTTGGTGTTGTTGATATGGATCAGCACCTTGCGGGTGGTGGTGGGCAGCCGGTTCAACCATTCCAGCATGCCGCCCGGGCCGCTTTGAGGCAGGTGGCCCATGGAGCGCGAGGTTTTTTGGGATGCGCCCAGCGCGATCATTTCGTCGTCGGTCCACAGCGTGCCGTCAACCAGCACGCAGTCTGCCGCTTGCATGGCGGCCCAGACATGCGGCTCCATGGTGCCCAGGCCGGGCGCGTAGAACAGCTGCTTGCCCGAGGCGGCGTCGGTGATGGTCACGCCCACGTTGTCGCCCGGCTGGGGCTGGTCACGGTGCGGCGAATAGGGCGGGGCGTTGCTCAGCAGGGGCAGGGCGGTGAACAGCAGGCCCGGTGCGCCGTCGATGCAAAAGTTACGCTGGTCGAGCGGCACACTGTGCCAGTGGATGCCGCAGTAGTGTTCCAGTACCTTGAGCACGGGGTTGCCGCGTACCAGGTCGTCGCGTACCAGGGCATGGCACCACAGCTCCAGCGGCTGGCGGTGTTCGCGCAGCATGTACAGGCCGGTGGTGTGGTCGATCTGCGCATCCATCAAGAAGATGGCACGGATGGCGGTATCGCGCAGTTGCCGCGCGGGCTGCAAGGCCGGGAAGCTGCGGATCTGCTGCAGGATTTCGGGGGAGGCGTTGAACAGCACCCAGTTGCTGTCGTCGGCGCTGACGGTGATGGACGATTGGGTGCGTGCCAGGTGGTAGGGGCTACCTTGGCGGTAGGCGGCGCAATTGGGGCAATTGCAGTTCCACTGCGGGAAACCGCCGCCGGCAGCGGAGCCTAGGACATGGACTCTCAAGGGGTGTATCTCTTCAGGCGCTAGCGTTGGCTGGCCTGTGGCCCACCGGTTACATCCGGCGGGCCACAGGGTTCAGCGGTTGGCAATGTACATCGTGATTTCAAAGCCAAAACGCATATCGCTGGCGGTTGGTGTTTCCCATTGCATGGCAGGTTTCCTTCGGTGTATCCCGCAAGACGCGGTAGCCCGTACTGCCAGACCATCTGCCAGTACGTGCTGCAGTGTGCCTGCCGGGTGGCTGCGGCGCATCGCGAAATCATGGATTCCGGCCTCATGATTTTCATGAGATGCGGTGGCGGCATGGGACTTGCGGCAGCCGGGTGTCCAGCGGCCCACTTGTAGCAGTCGCACCACCGGGAAATCCATGAGCCTTCGCCTCCAACTCAACCTGATCGTGACCGCCATGCTGGGCATTTTTGCCTCGGTGCTGATCGGCTTGCAGATCGACAACATACGGCGTAGCGTGCATGAAGAGGTGGTGGGCGCGAACGTGGTGGCCACCCAGCTGCTCTCGCGCATGCAGTGGGTGTACGGTGCCAGTGGCCTGGAGGGCATGGCCGGATTTCTGGCTCAGGTGGGCCGCATCCGGGCCAACGAGGTCGAGCTGCGCGACGAGCAGGATGCGCTGATCTACCGCTCGCCGCCCCCGGTGTACAAGGCTGGGCGCACCTCGCCGCAGTGGTACAACCAGATGGTGGCTACACCGCTGGAGCCGCAGGAAATCCGTCTGCCCAATGGCCGGCTTATTTTGCGGGCCGATCCCTCGCGCGCCATTCTCGATGGCTGGGATGATCTGAGCCCCATGCTGTGGATGGTGCTGGCGGGCTTTGTACTGGGCAATGCGCTGGTCTACGCCCTGGTGGGCCAGGTGCTTAGGCCCTTGCACCGGGTCATGCACGGCCTGCGGCAGATGGCCGAAGGCGACTACGCCACCCGCATGGCGGATCTGTCAGGCCGCGAGGGGCGGCTGGTCAGTTCGGCGTTCAACCACATGGCACAGTCTGTGCAAGACAGCATCGAAGCCAAGCGGCAGGCGAAGGCGGCCACGCAGGCATTGGCCGAGAACCGGGAGCTGACCCAGACCATCCAGGGGCGGATCGAATTGGAGCGGGCGGCGATCTCGCGGGAGCTGCACGACGAGCTGGGCCAGCAGGTGACGGCCATCAAAAGCGTGGGCCTGGCGATTGCCCGGCGGGCGGCGGGCAGCGATGCCACGATCGAGCAATCGGCGCGCTTGGTGATGGGCTGCGCGGACCAGATTTACGACAGCGTGCACCGTTTGATTTCCCAGCTAAGGCCGCTGGCGCTGGACCGTTTTGGTCTGCACGATGCCTTGCGTGACATGCTGGCCGATTGCCAATTGCACCACCCGGGCGTGCGGCTGAACTTCGACATGCCGCAACCCCTGGACGGGCTGGACGATGCCCTGGCCACGGCGGTCTACCGCATCGTCCAGGAGGCCATGAGTAACGCTTTGCGCCACGCGCAAGCCCAGCGCATCGACGTGCGTGTGCGTGCGTCCGACACGGTGCTGCGGATGGAACTGGTAGACGATGGGGTGGGCCGTGTCGGGCAATGGCAGTCCGTGGGGCACTATGGTGTGTCCGGAATGCGGGAGCGGGCGCAGGCTTTGGGCGGCAGTTTTGACCTGGACCAGATGGAGCCTGCCGGGGTGCGGGTGCGCGTCCATTTGCCTCTGAAAATGAAAATTAAACCGGTGGAGACATAAAGTGAAAGTCATGTTGGTCGATGACCATGCGGTCGTGCGCATGGGTTTCAAACTCTTGCTGCAGGCCTCCGACGATGTGGTGGTGGTGGCCGAAGCGGACAGCGGCGAAGCCGCCTGCCAGGCCTTTGCGGCGGCCGCGCCGGACGTGGTGGTGATGGACATCGCCATGGCTGGCATGGGCGGCATCGAAGCCATCAAGCGTCTGGTGGCCAAGGATGGACGGGTGCGCATTCTGGCCTTGTCGGCGCACGAGGACATCAGCCATCCGATGCGGGCCTTGCAGGCGGGTGCCATGGGCTATTTGTCCAAGCGCAGCGCGCCCGAAGTGCTGATCGATGCCATCCGCGCCGTGGCCAAAGGCCAGCGCTATGTGGACCCGCAGATTGCCCAGCGCATTGCGGTGCAGGCCATCAGCGGCGACAAAGGGCCGGTGGACAAGCTCTCGGCCCGCGAGTTCGAGGTATTTGTGCAGCTCGCGCGCGGCCAATCGGTGGCGCAGATTTCAGAAACCCTCAAGCTCTCCAATTCCACCGTGGGAACGCATCTCTACAACACCAAGCAAAAACTCGGTCTGGTCAACCAGGCCGAGATGACCTTGCTGGCGGTGCGCCATGGCTTGATTGATATTTCGGCGTAACACTGTCCCGTTTGGACACGGGCGGTGGCACAGACTGTTGCTTTATGGAGCAGTGGCACGGCAGGGCCACAGCCCCGGCTCCCGTCGGTCTGGTTACATAGCCTGTTGCCACGGGCGTTCGCCCAGGAAAGCAAGGGTTTTCCTGTACTGGAGGCCAGTTGGCACAGGATGTGAGATGGAAGAAGCACCCGCAAGGGAATTAAGCCTATCCCATTGATTTCAAGGAGACAATCTTGCTCTACGCTCTACCTGGCACCGCTGGCGCCAAAGTCGCTTACAAAGCGCAATACGACAACTTCATTGGCGGCAAGTGGGTTGCGCCAACCAAGGGTGAATACTTCAGCGTGGTCACCCCGGTCACGGGTAAGTCCTACACCATGGTGGCCCGCTCCACCGCCGAAGATGTAGAACTGGCCCTGGACGCCGCCCACGCGGCCGCCGATGCCTGGGGCCGCACGCCCGCCGCAGACCGCGCCAACATCCTGCTCAAGATTGCCGACCGCATGGAAGCCAATCTGGAGATGCTGGCTTACGCCGAAACCGTGGACAACGGCAAACCCATCCGCGAAACGCTGAACGCCGATATCCCATTGGCCATCGACCATTTCCGCTACTTTGCGGGCTGCCTGCGTTCGCAAGAAGGCGCACTCAGCAACATCGACGAAAACACCGTGGCCTACCACTTCCAGGAACCCCTGGGCGTGGTCGGCCAGATCATTCCCTGGAACTTCCCGATCCTGATGGCTGCCTGGAAACTGGCACCTGCCATTGGTGCGGGCAACTGCGTGGTGCTCAAGCCGGCAGAGTCCACCCCCATCAGCATGCTGCTGGTGGCGGAACTGATTGGCGACCTGTTGCCACCCGGTGTGTTGAACATCGTCAACGGCTATGGCCGCGAAGCGGGCATGCCGCTGGCCACCAGCAAACGCATCGCCAAGATCGCGTTTACTGGCTCCACCACCACCGGCCGGGTGATTGCCCAGGCTGCGGCCAACAACCTGATCCCCGCCACCCTGGAACTGGGCGGCAAGTCGCCCAACGTGTTCTTTGCCGACATCATGGACAAGGACGACGGCTTCCTGGACAAGGCGATCGAAGGCATGGTGCTGTTCGCATTCAACCAGGGCGAGGTCTGCACCTGCCCCTCCCGCGCGCTGATCCAGGAATCCATCTACGACAAGTTCATGGAGCGCGTGCTCAAGCGCGTGGCCGCCATCGTGCAGGGTAGCCCGCTGGACACCGACACCATGATGGGTGCGCAGGCCTCCAAAGAGCAGATGACCAAGATCCTGTCCTACCTCGACCTGGGCAAGCAGGAGGGTGCAGAAGTGCTGATCGGTGGCGCACAGGCGCACCTGGGCGGCGATCTGGCGGGTGGCTACTACGTGCAGCCTACGCTGTTCAAGGGCCACAACAAGATGCGCATCTTCCAGGAAGAAATTTTTGGCCCGGTGCTGGCGGTCACCACCTTCAAGGACGAAGCCGAAGCGCTGGAAATCGCCAACGACACGCTCTATGGCCTGGGTGCCGGTGTGTGGAGCCGTAACGGCAATGTGGCTTACCGCATGGGCCGTGCCATCAAGGCCGGTCGCGTCTGGACCAACTGCTACCACGCCTACCCGGCGCATGCTGCGTTCGGTGGCTACAAGGAATCGGGCATTGGTCGTGAAACCCACAAGGTGATGCTTGACCACTACCAGCAAACCAAGAACCTGCTGGTCAGCTACAGCGAGCAAAAGCTCGGCTTCTTCTGATCCCTGGTCCAGCGTAGGTAAACACAAGGGGCCGGTAACGGCCCCTTCATTGCTTGGAGAGCCTTATGGTTGACAAAGTAATTGCGACACCGGCCGCCTTGGAGCTGGTGGAGTATTTGAAGACAAAGCACGGGGCGATGATGTTCCACCAGTCGGGCGGCTGCTGTGACAACAGTGCCGCCAATTGCTATTTGCCCGGTGAGATCACCATGGGTGCGGGCGATGTGTACCTAGGCGATATCGGCGGCTGTCCGTTCTACATCGGCCTGGCGCAGTACGCGTATTGGAAGCACACCCAGTTGATCATCGACGTGATCGAGGGACATGGTGGCACCTTCTCGCTGGAGGGACCGGAAGGCAAGGCTTTCCACACCCGTTCACGCGTTTTCACCGAGGCAGAGATGCAGGAGCTTTTCGGCGTATCCGGCCCCGCCTGAAGCCGCTGCTTCAGACCGCGTGCAGCGATGGGCAGAGCTGCAAAAAAGCCTGCTCCAGATTGCGGGCCTGGGTCTGTTCGACCAAGGCCTTAGGCTGCCCATCAAACACCACCGCACCCTGGTCCAGCACGACCACCTGGTCGGCCTGCTGGACTTCATCCACCAGGTGCGTGGCCCACAGAATGGCCACGCCTTCGACGCGCGCCAAATGTTCCACCGCGCCCATCAGCGCCTGCCGGGAGGCCGGATCCAGGCCCACGGTCGCTTCGTCCATCAGCAACAGCCTGGGCTTGTGCAGCAGCGCCCGGACCAATTCCACCTTGCGCCGACTGCCACCCGAGAGCGCACGCACCGCAGTTTTGGCTTGGGCCTGCAGTCCGTGGCGTTCCAGTCCCTCGGAAATTCTGTGCAGCGCCGTTTTGCGGGGAATGCCATGCAAGTCGGTGTGGAACAACAGATTGGCCTGCACGCTCAGGTCCAGGTCGAGTGACGATTGCTGGAACACCATCCCTAAGCAGGCGAGGGCACGGGTGGCCTGGGTGTGCATGTCATGCCCGAGGATGGAGAGCTCGCCGCTGTCGGCCACGAACAACCCGCTCAGTATCTGCAGCAGCGTGGACTTGCCCGCGCCATTGGGCCCCAGCAGCGCAACGAACTGCCCCGGCCGCAGACACAGATTGACGGCCTGCAAAGCCCGCTTGGAACCATAGGACTTGGAGATATTGCACGCCCGCAGAACCAGCGGCGTATCGGAGGCACAGGGTGGGGTTGTCATGGAGAGGGTCTTCGGTTGGGGGCGGTATAGCTGCCGGGTGACAACCCCCTCTGTCAAGCAAGTGTTGTTCCACGGCGGGCTTTCCCGGAGTGGCATTTTTCTTGCGGTTGCAGGCGTGCATGTCACATTCTGTGACGCATAAAAAGAGAAGCCGATGGAGACAAAAACTTGCGTGAAACGCCGTCTGGCGCGGGCTGCCGGAGGGCTGTTGCTGCTGGCCTGCCAATGGGCCGTTGCCGCACCCTGGACCGTGGCCGTGGTGGGATTGGTGGATGACGCACGCTACCATGCCCGCCAGCTGGAGCATGCCTATCCCGACCATCCGGCAGGGCGGCCGGACGATGCCGCGCGTGTGGCGCTGCTTGATTCCGAGTCGGAGCTGGAGGCTGCGGGCCAGCGCCTGCAGGTCAAGGTCTTCATGGCCAGCAATGCAACCGATCTGCCACGCGTGATGGCCGAGCTCAAGGCCGCCAAGATCCAGCATGTGCTGCTGGATCTGCCCGATGCGGAGCTGCAGCAGATCGCCAGCACTGCCGCCGTGGGGCCCGACGCGCCTATTTTGTTCAACATCGGCTCGCCCTCGGATGTCTTGCGCGGCACTGCCTGCGCGCTGGCGATGCTGCACACGTATCCCAGTCGGCAGATGCTCAGCGATGCCCTGGTGCAGTACCTTGCCGCCCGGTCCTGGACCCAGGCGTTGGTGCTGTATGGGCAGGCTCCGCAAGACACCTTGCAGCTGGATGCCTTTGTGCGGTCGGCCAAACGTTATGGCTTGCGGATCCAAAAGACGGCGCAATTCAAGGTGTCGGGGGATCCACGCGAGCGCGACCTGAGCAATACCCGTCTGCTCACCAACGACAAGGGCTTTGATGTGGTGGTGGTGCTGGACAGCGAGGGCGAGTTTGCCCGCACGCTACCCTACACCACGCAATGGCCCCGGCCCGTGGTGGGCTCCAACGGGCTGACTGCCATGGCCTGGCATCCGCAGTGGGAGCGCAATGGCGGGCCGCAACTGTCGCGGCGGTTTTTTCGGTATGCGCACCGGCCCATGGCGGCACAGGATTGGGCAGCCTGGATAGCGGTCAAGTCCATCGTGGCCGTGCTGACCGAACAGCCCAAAGCCTCCGTGGCCGAGCAGCTCAAGCGGTTGCGCGGTGGGCAGGTGGCCGTGGACGGCTACAAGGGGCCGCGCCTGTCGTTCCGGTCCTGGGACGGGCAATTGCGCCAACCCATCTTTCTCGGCCATGCCGATGGTGTCGCGGGCATTGCACCGTTCGACGGGGTACTGCATCCCACCGAAGTACTGGACACCCTGGGCGTGGACCAAAAGGAAAGCACATGCAAAAAGCAGCTGTGATTGCGCCGGTGGGCACGCCCTTGATCCCGCACCTGGCGCGCGCCCTGCGTGCCGTGGTGGGGCGGGAGCTGCTGAAGTTCCTGCGCCAGCCCGCTCGCCTGGCATCGTCCCTGGTGCGGCCACTGCTGTGGTTCGTGGTGTTCTCGGCCGGGTTCCACAACGTGTTTGGCATTGCCATTATTCCGCCGTACGAGACCTACATCGAATACAAGGTCTACATGCTGCCCGGCCTGCTCGGCATGATCGCGCTGTTCAACGGCATGCAGAGTTCGCTCTCCATGGTGTACGACCGCGAGATGGGCGTTATGCGCCTGCTGCTCACGGCACCGCTGGCGCGGGGCTGGCTGCTGGCCTTCAAGCTGGGTGCCGCAACGGTGCTGTCGCTGCTGCAGATGCTGGTCTTTCTGGTGATCGCCTGGTGCTTCGGGGTGGAAGCAGATGGCTGGGGCTGGCTCTGGGCGGTGCCGCCCATGGCCCTGGGGGCCGCCATGCTGGCCGCGCTGGGGCTGATGCTGTCGGTGTATGTCAAGCAATTGGAGAACTTTGCCGGTGCGATGAACTTTGTGATCTTCCCCATGTTCTTCATCAGCTCGGCCCTGTACCCGCTGTGGAAGCTGCAGGAGTCGGGTGCCCTGTGGCTGTTTGAACTGGCGCAGTTCAACCCGTTTACCCATGTGGTGGAACTGGTGCGCTTCGCCTTGCAGGGCCAGTTCAAGGGCGATTCTCTGGCGGTGGTGGCGGTGTGTGGCGTGGTGTTTTTTGCCCTGGCCTTGCGCGGCTATGACCCGCAGCGCGGCTGGATCCGGCAGCGCGGCTAGGGGTGGCTGGCATGAAGCTATTTGCGATCTTGTGGCTGATGTTGGGGCTGGTGTCAGGAGTGGATTTAGCGCAGGCGGGCACGATGGACCGCGCCGCCATGGAAAAGGCCTTTCCGCCGCCACTCATCGTGGGGGAGAAGGACCGCGATCTGCCGGTGTGGCCGATTTTCAAGCAATCGGCCACCAGCACGCCCATCGTGGCCTATGCCTTCGAGTCCATCGACATGGTGGCGATTCCAGGTTTCTCGGGTACGCCTTTCAACCTGCTGGTGGCATTGGATACCGACGGCAAGTTCATGGATGTCAAAGTGTTGTCGCAGCACGAGCCGGTGTTTCTGGACGGGCTGGGCGAGAAGCCGCTGTTCAAGTTTGTTGAGCAATACACCCAGCTGTCCGTCAAGCAAAGCATCAAGATCGGCTCCAACCAGAGCGGTGCCGACAAGGCCACCAGCGCCAACGTGTACATCGATGGCGTGGCCAAAGCCACGGCATCGGTGCGCATACTCAACCAGAGCTTGCTGGCCGCATCGCTCAAGGTGGCGCGGGCCAAAATGGGCTATGGCGCAGGCAAGGACCCCGAGCTGATTGCCCGCATCCGCCCCGATGTTTTCACCGCCATGGACTGGGACGGCCTGCTGCGGGCCGGGCTGCTCACCCGGCATATCTTTCGCAACAGCGATGTCGAAAAGGCCTTCCAGGGGACGGTGGGCGAAGGGCTGGACCCCGAGGCCCTGGCCGCACCGGAGCAGAGCTTGCAGGAGCTGTACTTTGCCTACCTGGACGTGCCGTCGGTGGGGCGCAACCTGCTCAGTCCTGCGGACTGGGCGTACTTGCAAAAGCGCCTGGAGCCGGGCGACCATGCCTTGCTGGTGGTGGGCACAGGCCGCTATCCGGTACTGGGCGAGAACTTCATGCGCGGCACCGTGCCCGACCGTCTGACCCTGGGCCAGCAGGGTTTGCCGCTGGAAATGCGCGACCTGGACCTGGACGTCCGCCTGAAGTTGCCAGAGCCATTGGCGGACGCGCAAGTCAACGTCTTCCGGGTGATCGCTCCGGCAGGCCTGGACCCTGCCGCGCCGCTGGACTTTGCCTTGCTGGTCACGCGCAGCAAGGGCCAGATCTATCCCGAGGTGGTGCGCAAGGCACTCGCCTTCAGCGCCCAGTTGCCGGGCCGGTATGTCGAGGCCGCGGCAACCGACGCCAAGACCTGGCGCAGCAGCTGGACCGGGCGCTGGCCCGAGCTGGGCGTCTTGCTCCTGGGCCTGGGCGTGCTGGCGTGGGCTTTGCGCGAACCCGCGTGGTTGGGTGCCAGCCAGCGCCGGTTGGATCTCTTTCGCACCGGCTATTTGCTGTTCACCCTGCTCTTTATCGGGTGGTATGCCCAGGGGCAGTTGTCGGTGGTGAACTTTGTGGCGCTGATCCAGGCCGTGCTGGCCCGGCAGAGTTTGGTGTTCTTTCTGTACGACCCGATGACGGTGCTGCTGTGGGCGTTCACGGCGGTGACCTTCTTTGTGTGGGGCCGGGGCACATTCTGCGGCTGGTTGTGCCCGTTCGGTGCCTTGCAGGAACTGGTCAGCAAGCTCAGCCAGCGGCTTGGCATTCGGCAGGTGCGCGTCTCGACGCAGTGGGACGCCCGGTTGAAAAAGGTCAAGTATTTCATCCTGGCTGGCATCCTGTTGGCGGCCTGCGTGTCGGTGACCTGGAGCGACAGGCTGGTGGAGGTCGAGCCCTTCAAGACCAGCATTACATTGAACTTCGTACGCGCCTGGCCGTTTGTGGTGTGGGCGCTGCTTACCGTCGGCTTGAGTGTCTTTTTCTACAAAGGCTTTTGTCGCTACCTCTGTCCCTTAGGCGCAGGCATGTCGGTGCTGGGTCGGTTGCGCCGGTTTGACTGGATCCAGCGGCGGGTGGAGTGCGGCCAGCCCTGCCAGCGCTGCCGCAGCGACTGCGCCTACCAGGCCATCGACAAGGCCGGAAAGGTCGACTACGGCGAGTGCTTCCAGTGCATGGACTGTGTGGTGGTCTACGAGAGCGAAGAGCTCTGTGTGCCCGTTTTCAACCGCAAGCGCAAGGCCACCAGCCAGCCGGTGATTCCCATCATGGCACTTCCCCATTCCCGGCTCCAGCCTGCCGCCACAGGAGACACACCATGAAGCGCCGCACTTTTGTCCAGGCAGCGATCGGTCTGAGCGGTATGGGCCTGTCCCATGCGCGGCAGCAGGACGGCCTGCTGTGGCGAGAACGTACGTTGACAGGCTTGGGAACCACCATGGCGATCCGTGTGGGCCATTCGGACGCAGCTCTGGCCGAGCAGGCACTGGATGCAGCGCGGGACACCATCCGGCACGTGGAAGACCAGATGAGTTTGTACCGGAGCGACAGCGCGATCTGCCAGCTCAACCGCACGGGCCGCCTGCACCATCCACACCCTGATTTGGTCAGGATATTGCAGGTGGCCCAGACAGTCTCGGCCCGCAGCCATGGCGCATTCGATGTGACGGTGCAGCCGCTGTGGACGGCCTTCCAAACCGCCAGCCAACAGAGTCGGCTGCCGACACCGGACGAGGTGCGGCAGGCGCAGAACTTGGCCAACTGGAAGTTGCTGGATATCTCGCAAGATGCCATCACGCTGGGGCGCAAGGGAATGGGCATCACCCTCAATGGCATTGCCCAGGGCTTCGCGGCCGACTTGGTAGTGGCACGCCTGCAGGCGTTGGGCATCCGGCATGCCCTGATCGATACCGGGGAATGGGCCGCTCTGGGAACGCCAGTGCCCCACCGCGGCTGGACGTTGGGCGTGGCCGATCCCCGCGATGCGCGGGGGGTGCTGGCCCGTGTGGCCATGGATGGCCGCTGCGTGGCGACATCGGCAGACAACCAGTGCAGCTTCAGCCCCGACTTCCAACACCACCACATCTTCGACCCTGCCACCGGTTATTCACCCGCTGGCCTGTCTTGCGTGGCGGTGCTGGCACCGAGTTGCGTGTTGGCCGATGCCTTGACCAAGGTGATGTTTGTGGCGGGTTTCAAGCAGTCCCTGCAACTGGCCAAGGTCTGGAATGTCGACGTACTGGTAGTGGATAAAAAAGGCGTCTGGCAGGCAACGCCAGGCGTCACACTGTTGCCGGCCTGAGTGCGGTCATCCGGTCCATTGGCTCATATTGGAACAGTGTTGCAGGGTGCAGCAGACCGACTGAACCCGCATTGAACACATGGCGCCATCGGCCCGCCATTTCCCCGCATCTGCGTCCGTAAATCCACACCCAACCACTGGCATACATATTGCGCAAATGCCATGCGGTTGATGGCTTTGCGGTCTGCAAAGCGGGAACCGATGTCACTGCCCCCACTGAGGCAGTGTTTCGCGCCAGCAAATAAACAGGAGACACGATTGTGAAAAGAAAACTTCTCGGCATACTCATGGCGGCGGCAGGCACGCAGCTGTCGGCACAGGTCACGGACGCGATGATTGCGGGCGACGCTACGCACCCGGAGTCCGTGCTGAGCTGGGGCATCGGCACCCAGGGCCAACGCTTCTCGCCCTTGACGACCATCAACACCGGCAACGTCAAGAACCTGGCACCCGTGTGGTCCATGTCCTTTGGGGGTGAGAAGCAACGTGGCCAGGAATCGCAGCCTCTGGTCTACAAGGGCAAGATGTTTGTCACGGCCTCGTACTCGCGCATTTTTGCGATCGACGTGAAGACCGGCGAGAAGCTGTGGAAGTACGAGCACCGTTTGCCCGAAGGCATCATGCCCTGCTGCGATGTGGTGAACCGCGGCGCTGCGCTGTTTGACAACCTGGTCATCTTCGGCACACTGGACGCGCAACTGGTGGCGCTGGACCAGAACACCGGCAAGGTGGTGTGGCGCGAAAAGATCGACGACTATTCTGCAGGCTATAGCTACACCGCCGCACCGCTGATTGCCGAAGGGCTGCTGTTGACTGGCGTGTCCGGTGGTGAGTTTGGTGTGGTGGGCCGCGTGGAAGCCCGCGACCCCAAGACCGGCAAGATCGTCTGGAGCCGCCCTACGGTCGAAGGCCATATGGGCACCTTGAACGGCAAGGACAACGGCATCACTGGCACCACCAATGCCTCCTGGCCCGGCGAGACCTGGAAGACGGGCGGCGCTGCCACCTGGCTGGGCGGCACCTACGACGCGAAGACGGGCCTGGCCTACTTCGGCACCGGCAACCCTGGCCCCTGGAATAGCCATGTGCGCAAGGGCGACAACCTGTATTCCGCGTCCACCGTGGCCATTGATGTGAAGACCGGCAAGATCGTCTGGCACTACCAGGGCACCCCTAACGATGCCTGGGATTTTGACGGCGTCAACGAGTTCGTCACCTTTGACATGGATGGCAAACGCGTGGGCGGCAAGGCCGACCGCAATGGCTTCTTCTATGTGATCGATGCGACCGCCGGGACACTGCTCAATGCCTTCCCCTTCGTGAAGAAGACCACCTGGGCCACCAGTATCGACCTGAAGACCGGCCGGCCCAATTTCGATCCCGCCAACCGCCCCGGGGACCCGTCGGCAGAAGGTGGCGATGGCAAGAAGGGTGCTTCGGTATTTGCAGCGCCGGGCTTCCTGGGCGGCAAGAACCAGATGCCCATGGCCTACAGCCCGAAAACCAAGCTGTTCTATGTACCCACCAACGAGTGGGGCATGGAGATCTGGAACGAGCCCATCAGCTACAAGAAGGGTGGCGCGTACCTGGGGGCTGGCTTCACGATCAAGCCATTATTTGAGGACCATATTGGCTCGTTGCGCGCCATCGATCCCAAGACCGGTACGGTGGCCTGGGAAGTGAAAAACAGCGCGCCGCTGTGGGGCGGTGTGTTGACGACGGCGGGTGACCTGGTGTTCTGGGGCACGCCCGAAGGCTACCTCAAGGCCGCCGATGCGCGGACCGGCAAGGTGCTGTGGCAGTTCCAGACCGGCTCGGGCGTGGTGGCTCCTCCGATCACCTGGAAAGACGGCAACGACCAGTACGTGAGCGTGGTGTCGGGCTGGGGCGGTGCCGTACCGCTGTGGGGCGGTGAAGTGGCCAAGAAGGTCAACTTCCTGGAACAAGGCGGTTCGGTCTGGACCTTCAAGCTACCCAAGTAACTCTGCCCAGCGGTTCTGGCCAGACCCCATGGGCCTGGCCAGAACCCGGTTTAACCTTGATTGAATTGTTGTATGAAAATCCTCGCAATCCCACTATTGATGGTCTGGGGCGCCGTCCAGGCGGCACAGCCTTTGAGCCAGGCGGATACCAAGTCGGCGATGGAGTTGGCCAAGAACAATGGCTGTTTCAGTTGCCACTCCACTGCGGAAAAAGTGGTTGGCCCGTCCTACTCGAGCGTGGCGGCCAAGTACAGTGACGACAAGGACGCGGTGGCATCGCTGGTGCAATCCATCCAATACGGCTCCAAGGGCAAGTGGGGCCGCATCCCCATGCCGCCGCATGCCTCGCTCGGCAAAGACGATCTCAATTTGCTGGCGCGCTGGATTCTCACGGTCGAGAAGTAAGCCCGGTCCGGCCATCCGGGGCCGGGCTGCGTCCCCTCAGTCCCAGATATCGTTTGGCAAGAGCGCCTTCTTGCGGTAAATCGTATTGCGGGAGACCCCCAGCAACTTGGCCGCAACCGAGACGTTGCCCCGGGTCGAACGCAGCGCCTGGGCCATGGCTTCCAGCGCAACACTTTCCAGGTTGTGGTTTTCCCGGGCGGGTGCCGGTGTGGGCACCGAGCCCGCCGGGGTTTCCACCCGGATCTCGACCGGCGCCGCCGCGGGGTCTGGCTGGCGGGATCCGGCGTAATTCAACCCGTCCAGAAACTCCTCGGGCAAGTGGCCCACCTGCAGTTCCTCTGAGTCCCCAGCCATCACCACCGCGGTGCGCAGCACGTTGAACAGCTGGCGGAAATTGCCCGGCCAGGGGTACTGGCGCAGGATGGACATCACTTCCTTGGAGATCCCCATGGGCACCTGGGCCTGGCTCACGCTGGCCAGAATCTTGCGCGCCACCACCTCCAGGTCCTGCCGTTCGCGCAGGGCTGGCAGGCGCACCACCAGTCCGTTGAGCCGGTAGTACAGGTCTTCGCGGAACTCACCGCGGGCGATCATTTCCTTCAGGTTCTTGTTGGTGGCGCAGATCACTGCGACATCGACCTCGACTTCCTTGCCTGCGCCCAGGGGGCTGACTTTGCGCTCTTGCAGCACCCGCAGCAGCCGGGCCTGGAGATGCTTGGGCATGTCGCCAATTTCGTCCAGGAACAAGGTGCCTTCATGGGCAAATTGCACCTTGCCGATAGCGCCTTTGCGCTTGGCGCCGGTAAACGCACCTTCTTCGTAGCCAAACAGTTCAGATTCGATCAGGGTCTCAGGGATCGAGGCGCAGTTGACTGAGACAAAGTTGTGCTGGGCCCGGGGCGAGTCGTTGTGGATGGCCTGGGCCAGCAGGTCCTTGCCGGTGCCGGTTTCGCCCAGAATCATGATCGGGATGTCACGCCCCCGCACCAGTTGCAGCTTTTCGATCACCGCCGCAATCTGCGTATCGCCCGTGTCCAGGTAGCGCAGGCTGGACAGTGAAGCCTTTTGCTGCGCCCGCATGTCGCTATTGGAAGCCTTGCCGTCCCCCTTGGACTGGGCGTCTGGCCGAACGATGTCGGCACCCGAGAAATTGACGGTTTCGAACGCCCGTGGTGTCTTGTGTTCTGCGCGGCAGCAAATGGTGACACCGTTGTGCAGGCACAGCGAAATCACGTTGCCTTTGGCGGTGCGGACGCGGTCGTGGAATTGCGAGGTGGAGATGCGAAACAGCGAGTAGAAAGTATGTGCCGCCAGCGCCCCGCTGGACATGCCGAACTGGAACTGCGCGCTGCGGTTGGCGGTGATGAAGCGCCCGTCCGGATCGAACACCGCAATGCCCTCCATCAGCGTGCCCAGGAACTCGGCGCGGGTATGGAAGCGCACCATGATCTCGGTGTGGAACACATCCGCGAACATGTGGTTCTCGATCATCTGCGCGGACATGCGCGCCAAGGCCATCGTGTGCTGGTGGTAGCTGCGGTGGTCGCCGGTCACGTCGAGTGCGCCAATGACTTTGCCGTACGGATCGAATATCGGTGTGCAGGAACAGGTCAGGAAGCGGTTGGCCTGCAGAAAGTGCTGGCTGCCGTGGACCACGATCGGTTTTTCCTCGGCCAGTGCGGTGCCAATCGCGTTGGTGCCCTTGCCTTTTTCAGACCAGTCGACGCCCGGCTGCAAGGCGACCTGGGAGGCCTTTTCCAGGAAGTCCGCGTCGCCCAGCGAATGCAGAATCATGCCGCTGCGCGCCGTCAGCAGCACCATGCTGTGGGTGTTGGCGATTTGCTCGTACAGCGTTTCCATGACCGGTGCCGCGTGCTGGTAGAGAAAGCGGTTCTCTTCCAGCGCCTGGTTCATCAGGCCGCGTGCAGCCCGGGAAAGGTCTGGGCGGTCGTTTTCTTCCAGCCCGTATTCCTTGGAGCGCTGTCGGGATGAGTCGATCAGCGCGGAAAACGGCGTGCTCTCCAGCTGGGGGCTGCTTGCGGATGTGCTCACCGCAGAAAAACTATTTTCAATCATGTTGTCTCCGGGTGGCTCTATGGGCCAATTCCAGTTGTCGTTCTCGGGGCAATCTGTGTTGCGTATAACCGGGACCCGGGAATCGGCGCGGCCTCTTGGGGTGGTGTCAGCCATGTATTTTGCTCCGTTTCGTTACAGCGGTCATAGCAACGCAAGATGCTCGCCAGGCACGGCACACCACGGTGCTGCAAATTGGCACAGATGCGCCACGCAGGGCGCCGGGATGGGGCCCAAACCGGCCGTGGCGCCTCGCTTGGCACTGGCGCGGTATTTGCTGACTGCTACACCATCGTCAACACAATACCGAGGCAAACAGCGTATGAAATCCTTCCTGCAACGCGGTCGAACATTTTTGGCCACCGGCCTGGTCCTGTGCCTGTCACTGGGCAGTGTGCCGGCCATGGCACACGGAGACGTGGTGCCGCAATCCGTCGATACCCACACCCTGCCCCAGCTGGGCAGCGAATGGCGGGAAAGCAATCCGTATTCGACTGGCGACGGCCACAAAGAGGCGCTGCGCATCGGCACCTCTGCCTACAACCAGAACTGCGCGCGGTGCCATGGGCTGGAGGCCATCTCGGGGGGCATCTCTCCGGATCTGCGCAAGCTGGACGCAGACTGCATGGGGCTGGCGGACGCCACGAAAAAGCAGGCCTGTTTCAAAGAAATGGACGACTACTTCCTCTCCACCGTACGCCGTGGCCGTGCGCGTGACGGGCGGGTGTACATGCCGCCGTTCGAGGGCATCCTGACCCAAGAGGCCATCTGGTCCATCAAGACCTACCTGGAAACCCGCCGCGAGCCCTGAAGCCTGCGCGACCTCACCCCACCCATAACGACAACCGGAGACACTCTTGAAAAATCTGCCCACGCTGGCATCTGCCAGCCTGCTGTCGCGTAGAAAAATGCTGGGTGCCTTGCCCCTGCTGCTGAGTGCAGCTCCCCAGGCCTGGTCGCAGGAGCCCACGGCGATGGAGAAAATCAAGGCCCGCGGAACCCTCACCGTCGCGCTGTACAAAGACAACGCGCCGTACTCCGACGGGGCCGCCTCGGGCATGTCCGGGCTGGACGTCGGTCTGGCCCAGGCCCTGGCCCGGCAGCTGCAGCTCAACGCCGCGCTGCTGCCGTTCGACTCGGGCGAAAACATGAACGACGACCTGCGCAACATGGTCTGGCGTGGCCACTACCTGGGCTACGGCCCGGCCGATGTCATGCTGCACGTGCCGGTCGACAAATACTTCATGGCCGAGAACCGCCAGGCCTTTATTTTTGGCCCCTACACCCGCGAACACCTGGTGGTGCTGCACAACCCCCGGCGGCTGGCCCAGGTCTACAACCCCGAGGACCTGGCGGAGCAGAAGATCGCCGTGGAGCAAGGCAGCGGAGCCGCCAGCGCCCTGATGGGCTACAAGGGCGGTTTGCTGCGCGGGCATACCTCCCTCTACAAAACCGGTCTGGACGCGGCCCAGGCGGTGTTGGCGCAGCAATCGGATGTGGCCTTTGTGACGCTAGCGCAGGCCGAGGCCGCCATATTTGCCGCCAAGCTGGACCGGAAGGACTGGGCTTTTTCCAAGCTGGTGCTGCCCGGCATCCCCCCCAATGGCTGGCCGCTGGGCATGGCCGTCAAGGCCGGGAACAAAGAGCTGGCCACCGCGCTGGACGATGCGCTGGATGCGCTGCGCAAAGAGGGCACGCTGCTGGCGCTGTTCCAGTCGCGCGGCCTGACCCTGGCGGCGCCCTGAACCGCGGCCGTGCCACTGTTGCAGCCTGGAGCACACTGCACCGGCGCTGGTCGGGGTGCGCCAAAAAGTGACAGCCAAGAACGACCGAGGGATGACCGCATGAAAACGCTTTTGAAAACCGGCTGGTCCCTGTGCCTGGCCGCGTGCCTGTCCAGCCTGAGCCTGCAGGCCGCCGCCGATATTTTTGTCAGCAGCGAAAAAGACAACCAGATCCTGCACATGGACCCGGAGGGCAAGCCCATCCGCACCATCCGCACCTGCCTGCGGCCCCGGCACATGGCCTGGGCGCAAGGCGGGCTGCTGATCATGGTGGCCTGCGGCGACAGCAACCAGATCGGCGTGGTCGATGTGCAGGCGGGCAAGCTGATCGACACCATCCCCAGTGGCGACAGCCCGGAGATATTCTCCCTGTCGCCCGACGGAAAGACCGCCTACGTGTCCATCGAAGAAGAGAACCAGATGGCGGCCTACGACCTGGCCAGCAAGAAGCAGTTGTTTGCCGTCAAGACCGGTACCGAGCCCGAGGGCGTGCTGGCATCCGCAGACGGCAAGTTTGTCTACGTCACTTCGGAGGGCGCCAACACCGTCTACGCCGTCGACGTGGCCACGCGCAAGCTCGCCGGGCAGGTGAAGGTGGGCATGCGGCCCCGTCGCTTTGCGCTCACCCCCGATGGCAGCGAGCTGTGGGTTACCAACGAGCTGGGTGCCAGCGTCAGCATCATCGACACGCGCGCCATGAAGGTGAAGCAGACCTTGGCTTTCCAGCTCCCGGGCATGCGCGCCGCCGACATCACGCCGGTCGGCATGCTGATGACGGCCGACGGCAAAACCGTGTGGGTGGCGCTCGGGCGGGCCAACCATGTGGCCGAGGTGGACGTGGCCACCCGCACCGTGCGCCGGGTAGTGCTGGTGGGCAAACGGGCCTGGGGTGTGGCCTTGAACAAGGACGGTTCACGCCTGTTTGTCGCCAATGGCATGTCGGACGACATGACCATCATCAACACCGAGAACGGCAAGGCGCTGAAGACGGTGCCGGTCGGGCGCGTGCCGCACACCATTCTGGCGAACTGACGGTTTCTCAGGCTTGGGGTTTTAAGCAAAAACCCCTGCTTGTGCTTATTCCATCAGCGTGAGTAGCTACTTTTTCGATAGCGTCAGATTGTTGACCAAGGTCAATTCCGCTACGCCGGGTGGGTCCATACTGGGGGCCACTCTAGGGGACGCGCATGAAGCTGACATTCATCGGTGCCGCGCAGGAAGTCACTGGCTCGTGCTTTCTGGTCGAGACCGGCACGCTGCGGTTTCTGGTCGATTGCGGGATGTTCCAGGGCGGTAGCGAAGCCCGGGCACGCAACCTCCAGGCCTGGACATTCGACCCGCGGCAGGTCGACTTCGTGCTGCTCACCCATGCCCACATCGACCACAGCGGCCTGTTGCCTCGGCTGTGCGCGCTGGGTTTTCGGGGCTCGATCATCACCACCCACGCCACCGCGGATCTGCTGGCGGTGATGCTGCTCGACAGCGCGCACATCCAGGAAACCGATTGGGCCCGGGCCCAGCGCAAAAACCACCGGCAGCGCAAGCGGGCCGGCGCACCCGCGCCGCTGTACACGGTGGCGCAGGCGCAGGCCTGTCTGGAGCAGCTGAGCGGCGTGGCCTACGACGAAGATGTCCGGCCCGATCCGGGCCTGCGGTGCCGCTTTCGCGATGCGGGCCACATCCTGGGCTCGGCGAGTCTGGAGCTGTGGGTGACCGAAGGCAAAAAGACCACCAAGCTGGTCTTCTCTGGCGACCTGGGGCAACCGGGTCGGCCCATCGTGCGCGACCCCACCACCATCACCCATGCCGATGTCCTGCTGGTCGAATCCACCTACGGCGACCGCCTGCACCGGTCGCTCAAGGACACCGTGGACGAACTCGTCGAGGTGATTGGCACAACCACCCAGCGCAAAGGCAACACCATCATTCCCGCCTTTGCCCTGGGGCGGACCCAGGAGGTAATCTGGCTGCTGGCCGACCTGTGCCGACAAGGCCGCCTGCCGCGGCTGACCGTATTTGTCGATTCCCCCATGGCCACCAAAGCCACCGACATCACCTGGCGGCACAAGGCATTGCTGGACGCGGAAACCCAGGCCTACCTGCTGCCCCAAGACACCTTGTCCCAATGGATCGACCTGCACTTCACCCAAACCGTGGAAGAGTCGGTGGCGCTGAACGCCATCCAGTCTGGGGCCATCATCATCTCGGCCAGCGGCATGTGCGACGCGGGCCGTATCAAACACCACCTGAGCCACAACCTCGGGCGGCCCGAATGCGCCATTGTCATCATCGGCTTCCAGGCCGCGGGCACGCTGGGCCGCAAACTGGTGGACGGCGTCAAGCGGGTGCGCATCTTTGGTGAAGAGCACGTGGTGCGGGCGCACATCCACACCATCGGCGGGCTGTCGGCCCACGCCGACCAGGCCGCGCTGCTGGGCTGGCTGCAGGGGTTTACGCACGCACCCCGGCGTACTTTTGTGGTCCATGGCGAGGCGCAAACGGCCCGTGGATTTGCCGACCGGATCGCCCAGACGCGGGGCTGGAAGGTCGAGGTGCCTGCGCCCGGCACGCAGGTAGACCTGTGAGCCGGGGAGGGGCCTCAGAACGCCTGCTACGGCTGGCGCGCGTAGCTGACCGTCAGGATCTCCCACTGGTGCCCGTCGGGCTGGTTCCAGTAGACATTGCGGCCCCCAAACTGGTGGTTGACCTGCATGTCCATGCTGCCCCGCACCGTGCTGCGGTAGGGCAGGCCCTGGGCCTGGATGCGCGCCAGGATGGCGTCGAAATCGGCCTCGGTGACGCGGAAGCAAAAGTGGTAGACCGGAAATGCGTCGTCGGTGTCGATGAAGTCCAGCGTCAGCCCGTCGTTAAGGTAAACCGGCGCAAACGGCCCCATGCCGCTGGGGGCCCAGGGCACGTCCAGTAGCTCCGCCAGCATGCGCGCCGCGGCGACCTTGTCGCGGCTGGGAACAATGGTGTGGTCGAGCTGGATGGACATGGTTTTCCTCCTGTCCCCAAAATATAAGCAAAACAGGCCGCCCGCGCTACTCCGATAGGCGTGAGTAGCTATTATTTAGATAGCAACTGCAGCACCTCGGTAATTGGCTGCGCCTGCATGGGCCGCACCAGCCGCGCCACTTCGTGCCCGTCTTGCAAAAACACCAGGGTCGGCCACAGCTTCACGCCGAAGGCGCGGCCCAGCGGGCGGCCCCGGCCGTCGGCGATCTTCAGGTGCTGCACCTCGGGCTGCCCCGCCAGCGCCTGTTCAATGGCCGGGCGCGCCGCCGCGCAAATGCCGCAATAGTCGTCGCCAAACTCCAGCACCAGCGGGCCGGGGGTGGTGTCGATGGTGGCGCGGGCGGGGGCTTCTTGCTGGTAGGGCTGGGGCATGGGGATTCCTTGCGGGGAAGTGTGTTCTGCACAGTGTTCCAGAACGCCCGCAATGGTGCCACGCCTGCCGCCCATACCCATTGCAACAGGTTGCTTCTATTTTGATAGTAAAAAATAGGAGCTGCCTACGCTGATTCGGCAAGCGCAAGAAGGCCTTTTTATACCTGAAAAATGGCCTGAAAGTCTGAAATTTCCGCCATGGCCTGCCCGCTGCGGCCCTGGCGACCGGTTTACTTGCCGCGCTTGACCCGCAGCAGCTCGTCCAGAATCAGGCAGATGGCCCCGATGGTGATGCCTGCGTCGGCCACATTGAAGGCCGCAAAGTGCATGCCGCGCCAGTGGAAGTCCAGAAAGTCCACCACGTAGCCGTGCAGCAGGCGGTCCACCACGTTGCCGATGGCGCCGCCCAGAATGCAGGCCATGGCGAACGAAAACAGCTTTTGCCCGGCATGCGAGCGCAGCATGTACACGATGAACAGCGCCGCCACCACACCCAGGCCGGTGAAGAACCAGCGCTGCCAGCCGCCCGCACCGGCCAGGAACGAGAACGCCGCGCCGGTGTTGTGGGCCCGCACGATGTTGAAGAAGCTGGTGACCGTGGTGCTGTCGCCCAGCTGGTAGTAGCCCATGATCAGCACTTTGGTGAACTGGTCGGCCATGAAAATGATCAGCGCCAGGCCCAGCCAGGGAAGCATGCTGGCACCGGACTTGCCAAAAGTGGATTTGCTGCGGGTCGCCATTATGCAAACACCCGGGTTTCACCAGCGCCATACAGGTTGCTGCTGCAACGGCCACACAGGGTGGGGTGGGCCGCGTCCACGCCCACGTCGGGCGTGTAGTGCCAGCAGCGTTCGCATTTGGTGTCTAAACTGGCCTTTGCGCTGATGGCTACAGCGGGAGTAGCTACCAAAGTAATAGCGGAGGTGATGAACACAAACTTCAGGTCCGCGCCCAGGCTGGACAGCAAGGCGAAGTCGTCGGCGGGCACCGCCAGGTCGACATTGGCCTGCAGCGATGCACCCACCTTGCCGTCGGCGCGCAGCACTTCGATGTCCTTGTTCACCGCGTCGCGGATCTCGCGGATGCGGCTCCACTTGGCCAGCAGGGCGGCGTCCGGCGCGGGCAGCTCGGCATAGGTTTCCAGAAAGATGGAGTCGCTGCTGCCAAAGATCTTCCACGCCTCTTCGGCCGTGAAGCTCAGGAACGGGGCCATCCAGCGCAGCATGGCGTGGGTGATCTGCCAGAGCGCGGTTTGGGCACTGCGGCGGGCCAGGGACTTCGGTGCGGTGGTGTAGAGGCGGTCTTTGAGCACGTCTAGGTAGAAGGCGCCCAGGTCTTCGCTGCAGTACACCTGCAGCTTGGCCACCACGGGGTGGAACTCGTACACCTCGTAGTGGGCCAGGATGTCGGCCTGCAGCTGGGCCGCGCGGCCCAGGGCGTAGCGGTCGATTTCCAGCAGCTGGTCGAACGGCACTGCGTCGGTGGCAGGGTTGAAGTCGCTGACATTGGCCATCAGGAACTTCAGCGTGTTGCGCACCCGGCGGTACGTGTCCACCACGCGGGCCAAGATCTTCGCGTCGATGGCCAGATCGCCCGAGTAGTCGGTGGAGGCGCACCACAGGCGGATGATTTCCGCGCCCATCTTGTCGCTGACCTCTTGCGGGGCCACCACGTTGCCTTCGCTCTTGCTCATCTTGCGGCCGCGCCCGTCGACGGTGAAGCCGTGGGTCAGCAGGCCCTTGTAGGGCGCGTGGTCGTACATGGCGCAGGAGGTGAGCAGCGAGCTGTGGAACCAGCCGCGGTGCTGGTCGTGGCCTTCCAGGTACAGGTCGGCGGGCCACTGCGATTGCTCTTTGTGGCTGGCGCGCAGCACGTGCTCGTGGGTGGTGCCGGAGTCGAACCACACGTCCAGGATGTCGTTGACCTTGCTGTAGTTTGGCGCATCGTCGCCAATCAGTGACTCGGCCGTGGCCTTGCTCCAGGCTTCCACGCCACCGGCCTGTACCATGTTGGCGGCCAGGTCCATCAGCTCCATGGTGCGCGGGTGCAGCTCGCCCGTGGCGGTGTGGATGAAGAAGGGCAGGGGCACGCCCCAGTTGCGCTGGCGGCTGATGCACCAGTCGGGCCGGCCCGCGATCATGTCGCGCAGCCGGGTTTTGCCGTTTTCGGGGTAGAAGCTGGTTTCTTCGATGGCGGCCAGGGCCAGCTTGCGCAGGGTTTGCGGGGCCTTGTCCACGGTGAACACGCCCTCACCCTCGTCCATGCGGATAAACCACTGGGCGGCGGCCCGGTAGATCACCGGGGTTTTGTGGCGCCAGCAGTGCGGGTAGCTGTGGGTGATGGTCTCGGTGGCAAACAGGCGGTCGTGCTCACGCAGCTTGTCGATCACCAGCGGCGCGGCCTTCCAGATGTTCAGCCCGCCAAACAGCGGCAAATCGTCTACGTAGCGGCCATTGCCTTGCACGGGGTTGAGGATGTCGTCCGTCTTGATGCCATTGGCCACGCAGGAGTTGAAATCTTCTACGCCGTAGGCGGGCGAGGAGTGGACGATGCCGGTGCCGTCGTCGGCGGTGGCGTAGTCGGCCAGGAACACGGGGCTCAGGCGCTGGTAGCCCGGGTCTACGTCATACAGCGGGTGCTTGAAATTGATCAGCGCGAGTTTTTCGCCCAGGGCGGTGGCCAGCACGGTGCCGTTCAGCGCGTAGCGGGCGGTGGCTTTCTCGACCAAATCTTCGGCCAGCAGCAGGATGCCGCGCTCGGTTTGCACCAGGGCGTAGGTCAGGGCCGGGTTCAGGTTCAGCGCCTGGTTGGCGGGGATGGTCCAGGCGGTGGTGGTCCAGATCACGGCGAAGGCGGGCTGGGGCAGCGATGCCAGGCCAAAGGCGGCGGCGAGCTTTTCGGGCTCGGCGCATTCAAAGGCCACGTCCAGGGTTTGCGACTTCTTGTCGGCGTATTCGATCTCGAACTCGGCCAGCGAGCTGCCGCAGTCGAAGCACCAGTACACGGGCTTCAAGCCCCGGTACACAAAGCCGCGTTCCATGATGCGTTTCAGTGCGCGGATTTCGTTGGCCTCGTTGGCGTAGTCCATGGTGCGGTAGGGGTTGTCCCACTCGCCCAGCACGCCCAGGCGCTTGAAGTCGGTCATCTGGCCCGCGATCTGCTCGGCGGCAAAGGCGCGGCTCTTGGCCTGCACTTCGTCGCGGCTCAGGTTGCGGCCATGCAGCTTTTCGATGGCGTTTTCGATTGGCAGACCGTGGCAGTCCCAGCCGGGCACGTAGGTCGCGTCCATGCCCTTGAGCTGGCGGGCCTTGACGATCATGTCCTTCAGGATCTTGTTGACGGCGTGGCCGATGTGGATGTTGCCGTTGGCGTAGGGCGGGCCGTCGTGCAGCACAAACTTGGGTGCGCCCAGGCGGGCATCGCGCAGGCGCTTGTACAAGCCCTTGTCTTCCCATTCCTTGACCCAGCCCGGCTCGCGCTTGGGCAGGTCGCCGCGCATGGGGAAGGGGGTGTCAGGCAGGTTCAGGGTGCTGCGGTAGTCGGGGGCGGTGGATTCAGTCATGGGATTTTCGATTGGCACGTTGGGAGGGCAGCCGGCCGACGCGGGCTGCAGGATCTGAGGGCCGCAGGGGCCTTGAGATCGTCTAAATTCGGTCGCGCGTTGTCTGGCGGCTGGTTTCTGCGTGCAGGGCGAAGTACGCGCGTGCGTCGTCGCAGTCTTTGGCGATGCCGATTTGCAGGGCATCCAGACCGTCGTATTTCAATTCGTCATGCAGTTTGTGCAGCAGTTCCACGCGGATGATTTTACCGTAGGCCCCCTCAGGCCCCAGGGTGGCGGGCCAGTCCAGGCAATGGGTTTCCAGCAGCACGCGGCCACCGTTGATGTCGTTCGGGTCCAGCGAGGGGCGGATACCCAGGTTGGCCACGCCCACCAGCGCGGTTTCGCCCAGGCCATGCACCTTGACGGCAAAGATGCCGCTGGCCGCAGGCTTCCAGTGGGCAAAGCGCAAATTCAGGGTGCGAAAGCCGTCCTGGCGGCCCGGCGCCGACTCGCCCAGTTGCCGCCCCAGCTTGCGCCCGTGCACCACGTGGCCGCTGATGCTGAACGGGCGGCCCAGCAGGCGGGCCACGTCCTCCATGCGGCCGGCCTGCAAGGCGGTGCGCACGGCAGAGCTGGACACGCGGGTGCCGTGCACCTCGTAGCTGTTCATGCGGGCCACGTCAAAGCCCCGGGTCTCGCCCGCCGCGTCCAGCATGGCGTAGTCGCCCGCGCGCTTGGCGCCGAAGCAGAAGTCGTCGCCCACCAGTACGTAGCGCACGCCCATGCCGCGCACCAGCACGTCGTCGATGAAGGCCTGGGGCGATTGGGCGGCAAATGCGGCGTCGAAGGGCAGCACCACGGTCTGGTCCACGCCGCAGCGGTGCAGCTCGGTGAGCTTGTCGCGCAAGGTGGCAATGCGCGCCGGGGCCCCATCGGGCTGGCCGTGGGCCTGGGCAAAGTAGTCGCGCGGGTGCGGCTCGAAGGTCATCACCGAGCTGGGCACGCCGCGGTGGCGGGCTTCGTTGATCAGCAGCGCCAGCATGGCCTGGTGGCCGCGGTGCACCCCGTCAAAGTTGCCGATGGTGAGCGCACAGTGGGGCGCAATGCCAGGGTGTTGGAAGCCACGGAAAACCTGCATGGAAGGGTATCTTTTTGATAGCGGATTGCGCCCGTCGAATAAGCGCTGTCACTCAATAACGCATGGAACAAGGTATATTGTGACTTAGTAGACAGGTACAAGGCAGCAAAGCCTTGGGTGCATTTCCGGTAAGTGGTCGTTCATTTGATCCAGGAGGCGTGTTTTGAAGGTCTTGAAGCTCTCAGCCCAAGGGTTGCCCCAGTCGTGGATTTCGCTGGAGCAGGCCGTTGTGTACTACGCTGCCGAAGAGGTGCGCTGGGAGATGGGCGCGCAGGTGGCGGTGTTCCATGGCGGGCACAACGCCATCACGGGCGAGCAGTCCATCATCACGGTCAACAGCATCATCGGCACCCGTGGCGTGCCCAATATCAACCCGTTCGACCTGCGCCCCAGCCTCACCAACACCAAGCTGTTCGTGCGCGACCGCAACGTCTGCGCCTACTGTGGCAACCATTTTGCGGAGACCGAGCTGACCCGCGAGCACATCAAGCCGCTGGGCCAGAAGGGGGCCGACACCTGGATGAACGTGGTTACCGCCTGCCGCGCCTGCAACCACCGCAAAAGCAACCGCACGCCCGAGCAGGCCCACATGCCGCTGCTGTACACGCCCTATGTGCCCAGCCTGTGGGAAGACTTTATCCTGCGCAACCGCCGCATCCTGGCCGACCAGATGGACTTTCTGATCGCCCATGTGCCCAAGTCGTCGCGGCTGTTAATTTAGCCCCAGCTCGGAGCACAGCTTCTGCACCGTGGCCCGTAACTGGGCCACTTCTTCTTCCAAAACCTCAATCCGCGCTTCCAGCCGGGTGCTGTTGCCGCCCTCGGGGGCCTTGGTGCCCATGGCGTTGGCATCTACCGGGCCGCACAGCAGGTGCGCCCAGCGCTGCTCGCGCTCGCCCGCGCTGCGGGGCAGCTTGACCACCAGCGGGCCGCCTTTTTCCGCGCTGCGCTCCAGCATCTCGTCCAAAAAGCCTTCCACCGAGGAAATATCGGCAAATTTGTACCAGCGCTCGGTGTTCAGCCGCAGCTCGCCCGCGGTTTGCGGGCCGCGCAGCATCAGCAGGCCGAGGATGACGGCGGATTGCTCGGGCACGCCCACGCCGCGCTGGAAGTTGTGCTCGAAGCGGGTGACCCGGCTGCCGCTGGATTCGCGCACCAGGGCCAGGTCTTTCAGGTTGCCCAGGGCTTCGGCGACTTCGGCCTCGGCCAGGTTCATCGTGGGTTCGCGGCTGGTTTTCTGGTTGCAGCCGCTGAGCAGGGCCACCATGGACAGGGGGTAGCTGTCGGGCACGGTGCGGGCTTTTTCCATCAGGGTGGCTACGACGCGGGCTTCGGTGGGGGTCAGGAGGAGGGGGGTGGTGGGCACTGGGATAATTCCGGTCAATATGAAGAACATTGTTATTTTGATCTCTGGCGGCGGCTCCAACATGGCGGCCATCGTGCGCACCTCGATCCGCGACGACTGGGCGCGGCGGATAGGCGCCAAAGTGGTGGCGGTGGTGAGCAACAAGGCCAGCGCCGGGGGGCTGGAGCTGGCCCGTGCGCAGGGCCTGGCCACCGAGGTGGTGGAGCACAAGGCGTTTGCCGGTGCGCCCGATCCGCGTGCGGCCTTCGACGCCCAGCTGGCGCAGGTGATTGACCGCCATGAACCCGCGCTGCTGGTGCTGGCGGGCTTCATGCGCATTTTGACGCCGGGTTTTGTGGAGCGCTACGCGGGGCGCATGGTCAACATCCACCCCTCGCTGTTACCGGCGTTTGCGGGTTTGAACACCTACCAGCGGGCGCTGGACGCGGGCTGTTGCTTCGCCGGGGCCACCGTGCACCAGGTGACCGCCGAGCTGGACCACGGCCCCATCCTGGGCCAGGCCGTGGTGCCGGTGCTGCCGGGCGACACCGCTGCGGTGCTGGCCGCGCGGGTGCTGACCCAGGAGCACCTGCTGTATCCGCGGGTGATTGCGGATTTACTACAAAAAATGTAGCTTCTCACGCTCTTGGAATAAGTGCTGGAGCCTGTTTTTATATAAATAACGGGTGGGTCGCAAGGGCCGGTGGTTAAAGGCTTGCGGCGCTTGCAGTGGCGCTGGCAAAGCCGGTCCCGGGTTTCCATTTCCGCGCCAGGGCCTTCCCGGCCCCAAGGTCCTTGGCGGACATGCCTGCCTCCAGGGTTTTTTGTTCGGCAGCGGCGGCCGAATCGCCCTTGTCCGCCGACGCCGCATACAGCGCGTAGGCAAAAACCGGGTTTTTGGCGGCCCCATCTTTGCCCTTGGCATAGTCGGCAGCCAGGGCGTTCAGTGCTTCGACGTGGCGTTGGTCGGCCGCCTTGCGCAGCCATTTTTTTGATTCGACCGGATTTTTATGGAGGCCGAAGGCCTCGCCGTACATCAGGCTCAGGTTGAACTGCGCCGTTGCATTGCCCTGCTGGGCGGCCTTGCGCGTCCATTCCAGGGCCAGATCGCTGTTTTGGGACACGCCTTCGCCCACCAGGCACAGGTAGCCCAAAGCCCCCTGCGCTTCGGCCAAGCCCTGTTGCGCGGCCATGTGGAACCATTTGGCGGCCTCTTTTTTGTCGGGCGGCAGGCCTTGGCCCAGATTGAAAATCTTCCCTAGCCGGTACTGGGCTTGGGCGTTGCCCTTCTCCGCCAGCGGCGTCAGCTCTTTCAGGGCCGTGCTGTATTCGGCCTTGTCATAGGCGGCCAAGCCTTCCTGCAGTCCGGCATGGGCGGTGAAAGGCAGGGCGGTCAGCGCAGCCAGGAGCAGTGCGGCGGTCCAACGGGTGGCGCAGTGGGTCATATCGAAAGTCGGTGTTGTCATCGTGCGAGCCCTTGGAATGCAGGGCGGTACCGCTCTGCGTGGGGATGGCTATTTAAAAGGAAGAGCCGTCGTGCAGACGACTCTTCCGTCATGCGCACCGGGGTGCGCCGAACCTGCGGCTTAGTAGGTCAGGCCGTAGCCGAACTTGTAGAGCGCGCCGTCGGTGGTTTCATCGAAGCCGGGCAGGTCGGATTTTTGATCCTGTACCGCTTTCAGGGTTTTGGGCAGCGCGAACGGCAGCTTGCCTTGCGGCTTGAACTTGCCGGACAGCACATCCAGCATGGCCAGGTCGGTCACGCCAAAGGTCGCGGCAATGGCGCCCGCGTCCTTCATGCCGCTGGCATCGTCCATCACATACGGCGCGCGGAAGTACACGCTCAAAACCACTTTCTTCGGATCGCCGATTTCCGCCATGATGGCCTTGATGTCGGCCAAGGTGGGGTACATCGTGCGCGATTTGGCGGTTGCCATGCCGGAGAAGCTGATGTCGCCAATTTCCCAAGGCAGGGCGCCACCGAAGCCCAGGCCGGTATCCGAGCACGTCGCGTTGACGGCCGGGAACATGCGGCAGGGGTCCTCGGCCCCCCAGGTCTTGCCGGTCAGTGGGTTCAGGAACAGCGGGTTGTCGCCGGTGGCCAGGTCCTTGCTCTGGTAGGCCGAGCTGGCGTCCTTGACCAGCACGCGGATGACCGCCACGTCGGTGCCCGCAGGCACGCTGGGACGGGTCTGGCTCTTGCTTGCATCGTAGTTGCCGTCCGTCACGCTGTAGCCGTAGCTTTCCACGTTGGCCTTACTGAAGCCGATGGTGTAGACCTTGGCGCCTGCTTTCAGCGGCAAGGCTTTGCTGCCGTTGGCCAGGGTGTCGTTCTTGAGCAGGACGACCGACTTCTTCTGGAGCTCCAGGCCCTTGGCGCGGTTGGCATCGGTGCCGATGGCGGCGTTGGCGTTGCCCGCGTCGACGTACGGGTTCTCGAACAGGCCTAGCTGGAACTGCTCCTTGAGCAGGCGTTTGGCCGCTTCGTTGACGCGGTCCTTGGTGATCAGGCCCTGGTCGAGCAGGTCCTTGATGGTCTTGTTCGTGAAGAAGCCCGAGAGGGTGTCGGTACCGCCGTTGATCGCCGCGGCCACCCGTTCGGGCACCGTTTTGTCTTCCAGGCCCCAGGCGCGGTCGTTGATGATGCCGGTGTCGGAGTTGACATAGCCCTTGAAGCCCAGCTTGCCGCGCAGCAGGTCGGTCACGATCGACTTGGAGAACGCAAACCCGGTGAGCGGATAGGTGACACCGTCGACGGTCAGCGGAATCGGGTTCTTGTTGGCGTCGCGCCCGCTCATCGGCACGCCGTAGTACGGCATGATCGACGACACCCCTGCGCCAATCGCGGCGACAAAGGGCTTCATGTGGTAAGCGAAGTTGTCGCTGTACTGCTGGTATTTGCCGAACGAATAGTGCGGGTCCATGCCCAGTTCCTGCGGTCCACCGCCTGGAAAGTGCTTCATCGTCAGGGCGACCTTGGTGGTGGCACTGACCGAGGTGCCGTCCTTGAGCGTGGTGCCTTGCAGGCCCTCGACCAGCGACTTCATGATGTTGGCGTTGAGGTCGGCGTCCTCGGTAAACACCTCGTGCGCACGGTACCAGCGCGGTTCGGTCAGTAGGTCGGCCATGTAGCCGTACATGGCGCGCAGCCCGACCGCGTTGTATTCCGACCCCATGGTGTCGGTGAAGGTCTTGATCACGGACATATCACCGGTGGTGGCCTTGCCTTCCTTCAGGAACTGCTCGCCCAGCGCGGCGGCGGCCAGGCCCGCTTCTTTGGGGAACTGGCTGAAGGCACCGGCACCGGCGCCAATGCCCTGGCGCGGATCGGTTTCGACATGGTTGCGGGCGTTGTCCTTGAAGACCAGCGGAATGCCCAGGCGGGTGCCCTCGGCCATTTCCTGTACCGCGTTGGTGTAGGCGGCCAACTGCTGTGGGGTGACGGTATAGCCGCCGCGGCCCGGTACCACGCTGCCATCGCAGGCGTCGGCCTTGCTCGCTGCGGTCGAGCGCAGGATGAAACGGGTCATCTTCTGGGTATTGATGTAGTCAATTGCCGTTGGCGTGACGGTACCGCCGCAGCCCGCGTTGTTGTCGTTGATCATCATCATGCCGACCTTTTCCGTGTCGCTCATTTGCGCGACCAGGTCGTTGATGCGGTCATCGACCGGCAGTCGCCAATCTTCGTAGGCATCGAGTTTGCCGTTGCCGTTCAGGTCCTTGAACTGCTTGCCGTCCACCGTGAGGATGGCCTTGGCGCGGGCGCCCAGTGTCGGTTGCTTGAGGGCCGGGGTGCTGTCACCGTCGCTGCCGCCGCAGGCGGCCAGCAGGATGGCGCTTGCCAGCAGGCTCGCACCGAGTGCGACCGGTTTACGGGAAAAGTGGGGGGGCGGGCGATGGGTCATCGATGTCTCCTTGGGTGGATTGCAGCAGGAATGCTCAATTGGTATCGTTAACATTTCATATTGTTAACGTTACCAAATTGGAAGTCAATCCAATCGACTCGGTGAAATCCCTATGTTGGAGGGGCTAAACGCTGGCGCGTTCGATGATGCGAAAGCCGATGTCCACCATGCGCTGGGGCACGGGGCGGCCCTCGACGCGGTCAACAATGCAGCGTGCGGCTTCGGTGCCGATGCGCGTGCCGTCGATGCGCACGGTGGTCAGGGCGGGGTGCAGGTCTTGCGCAAAGGCCAGGTCGCCAAAGCCCACCACCGCCAGCTGTCCGGGTACGGCCATGCCCAGGGCCTGGGTCTCGGTCAGCACGCCTAACGCCAGCAGGTCGGAGCTGCAAAACACCGCGTCAAAGTGGCTGCCGCGCGCCAGCAAGGCCTGCAGGCCGCTGCGCCCACTGCCCAGGGTGGTGGGGGCGGGCACCACATGCACCAGCGGCTCGGGCAGCCCCAAGCTGAGGGCGGTGGCCACAAAGGCCTGGCTGCGGCGCCGGGCGCGTTCGTCGTCGCCGCCGATGACGGCCAGGCGCTGATAGCCACGGCTGTGCAGGTAGCGGCACACCGCATCGGCCACTGCGCTGTGCGAAAAGCCGACCAGCATGTCGATCGGCTCGGGGGTCAGGTCCCAGGTTTCCACCACCGGAATGCCCGAGGCCTGCAGCCGGCGGCGCGCATCGGCCGAGTGCACCACGCCGGTGAGCACGATGCCGTCGGGCCGGCGGCCAATGATGGCCCCCAGCAGTTCGTCTTCCAGCGGGTCGGCATAGCCGGTTTGCCCCAGCATCAGTTGGTAGCCCTGCAGCCGCAGTGCGGCGGTGAGGGCTTGCACGGTTTCGTTGAAAACCGGGCTGACCAGAGTTGGCACCAGGGCGGCCACCAGGCGGCTTTTGTTGGACCGCAGACCGCCCGCCAGCAGGTTGGGCACGTAGCCCGTGCTGGCAATGGCGGCGCGCACTTTGGCCAGCGTGGCAGGCGGCAGCCGGTCCGGGGTGTTGATGGCGCGAGACACGGTCATGGCCGACAAACCGGCCAGCCGCGCCACATCGTTCACGGTGATGCTGGTGGCGCGGCGCTTGCGTTCGGGGGCGGGCGGTGGAGGAGGGGGCATCGCGGTCATTGCGATGGATGGTAGCTGCAACCGCGCCGCCCAGGCCCGCCCACGCAGGATTCTGATTTACTCCTGAAAATATAGCTGCTTACGCTGATGGAATGGGCGATACAGGCCTATTTCATGCTGAAACGTTGATGGTGGAGCCGGTGGCTGGTTGGCTTTGCCCGGCAGCAATTTCGGCATATTGCTTGAGCACCTGCTGCGCCAACTGGTTGATATCGATGCGGTCGCTGCCATTGGCGCTGGTGGAGGACGCCTTTTGCAGCGTCTCCACCGCGGTGCTGACCTGCTGGGCAAAGGTATCGGCCTCGGTGGTGCTGAGCTTGCCGTCCTTGTCGGTATCGATGGCCTTGAGCAGGGCCTGCAAGGTGTCGGTGGTACTGGCCGTGCCGTTGGCGGCACCCGCGGCGGCTTCGGCGGCCGAGACGATGCCGTCCTGGTTGGTGTCCAGCGGGTCGTAGGTGGTGCTGTCGCTGCTGCTGGCGGCTTCGGCAGGCGGGGCGCCACCGGGCGGTGGGCCGCCTGCGCCGCGCGTTTGCGAAAACTCTACGGTGCTGGGCAGGGGAACGATGCTGGAAATGCCGCTTTTCAGCTCGTCTGCATCCAGGCTTCCGTTGCGGTCGGTGTCGAGCTCGGTTACCAGGTCGGCGGCGGTGCGGGTGTTGGTGACACCGGTGCGCTCGGACACCTTGTCCATCAGCGTCTGCAGTTCGGTGCTGTCCACGCCGCCGCTACCGTCGGTGTCGGTCTTGGCAAACAGTTTGGCTTTGCGCTCGGCGGCCTGCGCGGCCCAGGCGTTGCCGCTGTTGCTGATGCTACTGATGGATGCCATGGAAGTCCTTGAAGTCGTTCGCCTGATTCTTGTGCCCGCCTGTAAAGCGGGCTTGTCTGGTTTGTATCGGCGTTGGTACAAAGGCCGGTGTGAGCGCCGGAAAAGAGGGGTGAAGCACAGCCAGTTCTGCGCTTAAGGGGGCTTTGGCCTGCCTACACTTTTCGGCGAAATGAGCAACTTATGAACCCCTGTCGGCAAATTCTGGTCGTGGACGACGACGCAGGCATCACCACGCTGTTGCGCGACTACCTGTCGGGTTTCGCGCTGTGCGCCCATACGGCCCACGATGGCCCCAGCATGCGCCAGCAGCTGGCCAGCCTGCCGATCGACCTGGTGGTGCTGGATGTGATGTTGCCCGGCATGGACGGACTGAGCCTGGCGCGCGAGCTGCGCCAGCACTCGGCCATTCCCATCATCATGCTGACCGCCCGCACCGGCCACTTTGACCGGGTGCTGGGCCTGGAGATGGGGGCCGACGACTACATGGGCAAGCCCTTTGAACCGCGCGAGCTGGTGGCTCGCATCCACACCGTGCTGCGCCGCGCCGCCTCGGTGCACGACCGCATCCTGCAGGAAGTGGGCAGCGACACGGTGTACTTCGACGGCTGGGCCCTGCACCGCCACGAGCGGCGGCTGACCGCCCCCTCGGGCCTGGTGGTGCCGCTGTCGAACGCCGAATTTCGCCTGCTGTCGAGTTTTCTGGCCGCGCCCCGCCGCCTGCTGAGCCGCGACCAGCTGATGGAGCAGGCCCGCGGCCGCGCTATGGATGCGTTCGAGCGCAGTATCGACCTGCTGGTGTCGCGGCTGCGGCAGAAGTTGAGCGACTCCACCCAGCCGGGCGATGCGCCGTCGATGATCAAGACCGTGCGCGGTGCGGGCTATATGTTGACCGCCCGGTCCGTGCAGGGCCAGCCCGCGTGGCCGCACTGAAGCGCCTGCTGCCCGCGACCCTGTTCGGCCGTCTGGCCTTGTTGCTATGCGTGGCCGTGCTGGCCAGCCATGTACTGGCATTGACCATGGTGCTCGGGCTGGGCCGCCCGCTGGAGGGTGGCGCGGGCATGGGGTCTGGCCACCGCCCACCGCCTCCGCCTGGCATGTCGATCTGGGACATGCCGGGCCTGTGGCTGGACATAGGCGTGCGCATGAGCGCCTTGGTACTGGCGGCCTGGATTGGGGCCCGTTGGTTGTCCGAACCCATCCGCCGCCTGGCCCGTGCCGCCAAGGCCCTGGGCCAGGACATCGACCACCCGCCGCTGGCCGAAGACGGCCCGCTGGAGTGCCGCGAGGCCAGCCAGGTGTTCAACCAGATGCAGGCGCAAATCCGCCAGCAGCTGCGCGAGCGCGACCGCTTTGTGGCGGCGGTGTCACACGATTTGCGTACCCCGCTGACGCGGCTGCGCCTGCGCACCGAAAGCCTGGCCGACGCGGCGCAAAAGCAAGCTTTTCAAAACGATGTGGTCGAGATGGACGCCATGATCACGGCCACGCTGGACTATCTGCGCGGCGCGGCCGACGAGGAAGCCTTTGTGCTGCTGGACGTGCATTCGCTGGTGCACAGCATGGCCGACGACCAGTTGGCCTGTGGGCACACGGTGCGCGTCACCGGCAGCGCCGCCCCGGTACGGGCCCAGGCCTCGGCCATGCGGCGCTGCATTGGTAACCTGGTGGACAACGCCATCCGCTACGGCGGCGCGGCGCATATCCGGCTCAGCGATGGGGCCTATTGGCTGCGGATCGAGGTTGTTGATGCCGGCCCGGGCCTGCCGGAGTCCGAGCTGGAGCAGGTGCTGGCCCCGTTTTACCGCGTCGAAGCCTCGCGCAACCGCCACCACGGCGGGGTCGGACTGGGCCTGTCCATCAGCCATGACATTGCCCGCAAGCACCGGGGCAGTTTGCAATTGCGCAACGGCGATAGCGCCGGGCTGGTGGCTACTCTGCGTTTGCCTCGATAAGCGTAAAGCGTGGCTGGCGCACGCCGTCGATCACCACTTCTTCTTCAAACATCGCCGCCGGGCGCACCCACAGCCCGTGCTCGCCGTACAGGGCGCGGTATAGGGTCAGGGGCTCCAGGGTTTCGCTGTGCCGCACCGTACCGACCACGTCGTACAGCATGCCTTTGTAGTGGCGGTAACGGCCGGGCGGGGTGGTGATGAGCGGGGGCAGGGTGGGGTCGGACATACAGATTTAAGAGATAAAACAGGCGGCGTGGGACCCACATGGGACAATTGGGGCTATGCATCCTAAAGATTTCCTCGACGAGTGTTCTGAACTCGTACGCCAAGCCCTCCAATTTGAACACCCTGCCGACTCGGTGGTTTCGCGGTTTTTCCGCGACAACCGGTCGCTGGGCCCACGCGAGCGCGCCACCCTGGCCGAAACCGTCTACACGGTTTTGCGCAAGAAACTGCTGTTTGACCACCTGGCCCCTTCGGGCAGCGGCTCCAAGCAGCGCCGTCTGGCGATTCTGGGCTTCCATGGCCCGCGCGACTTTTTGTACGGCGCACTGACCGACCAGGAAAAGACCTGGCTGGAAAACTGCGACAAGGTCAAGACCGAAGACTTGCTCGACCGCCACCGCCACAACCTGCCCGAGTGGCTGGTGCAGCCGCTCAAAGAGCAGCTCAAGGACGAATTCTGGCCGCTGGTGGAAAGCCTGGTCCACGGCGCAGGCCTGGATTTGCGCGTCAACGCCCTGAACGCCAAGCGCGACGACGTGCAAAAAGAGCTGGCCAAGGTGGGCATCAAGTCCGTGGCCACCCCGTACTCACCCTACGGCCTGCGCCTGGCCGACAAGCCTGCGCTGACCAAACTCGACGCCTTCACCCGCGGTGCCATCGAAGTACAAGACGAAGGCTCGCAGCTGCTGGCCCTGCTGCTGGATGCCAAGCGTGGCGAAATGGTGGTGGACTTCTGCGCCGGTGCCGGTGGCAAGACACTGGCCATCGGTGCGGGCATGCGCAGCACCGGTCGGCTCTATGCGTTTGACACCTCGGGCCACCGCCTGGACGCGCTCAAGCCCCGGCTGGCGCGCAGCGGTTTGTCCAACGTCCACCCCGCCGCCATCGCCCACGAGCGCGACGACCGCATCAAGCGCCTGACCGGCAAGATCGACCGCGTGCTGGTCGATGCCCCGTGCTCCGGCCTGGGCACCCTGCGCCGCAACCCCGACATGAAATGGCGGCAAACCCCCAAGGCCGTGGAGGAGCTGGTGGTCAAGCAAACCGCGATTTTGCAAAGCGCCGCGCGCCTGCTGAAATCCGGTGGTCGCCTGGTGTATGCCACCTGCAGCATCCTGCCCGCAGAAAACGAAGAGATCGCGCTGGCCTTCTCGGCGGCGAATCCCGACTTCACCCCTCTTGAAACGGCCGACATCCTGACCCATCTGAAGGTGGACAACGCGGCCAGCCTGTGCAGTGGTCCGGTCAGCGGTGGCGAATTTTTGCGTCTGTGGCCGCACCGGCATGGCACAGACGGCTTCTTTGCGGCGGTTTGGCAGAAGAAATAACGCCCAGAGTGTGTGTAGGTAGAGACGGAGCCCTAGGATATTTGGGGGCTCCTGCCTACAATAGAAGGCTGGCCAGCACATTCCTAACCGCTAGCCCATATTAAAGACCAAGGCTATTACTTTATGTTGTTACCCGATTGGGCTGTGTTGAACGCAGCTGTTGACTGGCTTGCGAACGGTTTGTGGAACCTGTCCTGGTGGCAGATCGTGTTGTACACGCTGGTCACCACCCACATCACCATTGCCAGTGTCACCATTTACCTGCACCGCCACCAGGCGCACCGGGCCATGGATCTGCACGCCATTCCTGCCCACTTTTTCCGTTTCTGGCTGTGGCTGGGCACCGGACAGGTCACCAAGGAATGGGTGTCCATCCACCGCAAGCACCACGCCAAGTGCGAAACCAAAGACGATCCGCACAGCCCGCACGCCCATGGCATCAAAACCGTGTTCTGGACCGGTGCCGAGCTGTACCGCAAAGAATCCAAAAACCAGGAAACCCTGGCCAAGTACAGCCATGGCTGCCCCAACGACTGGATCGAACGCAATCTGTACACCCGTTTCAGCTGGCAAGGCGTGGGCCTGATGCTGATTCTGAATCTGGCGATGTTCGGTATTGCAGGCCTGTCGGTCTGGGCCGTGCAGATGATCTGGATTCCTGTGACTGCTGCTGGCATCATCAATGGTATTGGCCACTACTGGGGCTACCGCAACTTTGAAGCGCCCGATGCCAGCACCAATATCTCGCCCTGGGGCATTTTGATTGGTGGCGAAGAGTTGCATAACAACCACCACACCTACCCCACGTCGGCCAAGTTTTCTGTCAAACCCTACGAGTTCGACATGGGCTGGGTTTACATCCGCGCCCTCGAAACGATTGGTTTGGCCAAGGTCAAGAAAACCCCGCCCAAGCTGCTGCTGGGTGCCATCAAGCCCGTGGCCGATGAAAAGACGCTCGAAGCGCTGATCGCCAACCGCTACGAAGTCATGGCCGGTTTTGCCCGCGACATGCGCCAGGCCTGCAAGTCCGAGCTGGAGGCCCTCAAGGCCCGCAAGGGTGACGTGTCGGCGCTGCAGGCCGCCAAGCGCTGGATGCACCGCGATGCTGAGAAAGTTCCCGCTGCGGCCCAGCCACATCTGGACCAGGCCCGTGCCGCCCACCCCGTGCTCGACAAAATGGTGGTGATGCGCGAAGAGCTGCGCCAGATGTGGCTCAACACCTCGCAGTCGCGTGAGCAGCTCACCATCGACCTGCAAGCCTGGTGCCATCGCGCCGAAAGCAGCGGCATCAAAGCCCTGCAAGAGTTCTCGATGAAGCTGCGCGCCGCCCACGCCTGATCGCGTTCACCGCTCCCAGACAACAAAAAGCCCGCTTCTGCGGGCTTTTTGTTGTCTGGCTCAGCCCCACACGTCCAGCGGTGGGTCGTTTGCCACGGCGCGCAGGATGTCGGTGCGCCCGATAAATCCGGTCAGCGTGCCGTTGTCATCCACCACCGGCAGTCCGGGCAAATGCGTGTCCAGCAGTACCTGGGCGACGCGGCGGATGTCGGTGTCGGCGGTGGTGCTGGCCACCGGGGTCCACATCACGCTGGCCACGGGCAGGGCCATGCGGTCAGCCCAGTCGGTGGCGCTGGGGATCTCCAGCGTGGGGTAGATGTCGGCCCGCAACAGCAATCCGACCAACTGGCCTTGTGCGTCTACCACGGGCATCTGGCCCACGCGGTGGCGGGCCAGCAGGGCGGCGGCGATGGCCAGCGGCACATCGGTCCGTACGGTCACTGCGGGCTGGGTCATCAGCAAACCCACCCGGTCCAGCGGTTGGCGTGGCGTGTCGGGCTGGCTCACCTGGGCGTAGGCTGCGACTGCCGTGGCGGGCAGCAAGCCTTTGGGGTGGGGCGTTTCGGCCTCGAACGGCGTCACCGATAGCTCGGGCTCCAGTACCAGGTCGTTGGCTTCGATGGGGTGCAGCCGCGCAACGGCATTCACTTTATCGATATGGCGTAACTGCTCAACCGTGCCGGTGAACACCCGCCCCGTAACCCCATAGACTGAAAACATGGCTTGTGCCCTCCTGCGGTATACAAATTAACACATTGCGTATTATTCGTCTGTATCCCCGCACACCGACTGCGCCACTGCCACCACCCGCGCACTGGCATCTTCGACCCAGCCAATCACCCGCAGCCGGGCGGCTTGGGCGCCTGCCGGAACGCTCAAGGGGCGAATTTCCGCGTGCTCGCCCGCTGCGCTCCAGTCCAGCAGCAGGCTATTGCGCACCAGATTGCGTTCGACCGCCGTGCCATCGGCTCCGGCGGGAATGGTTTCTACCAGCGCCAGCCAGGCGGTGAGGGGGCCGTGGGCTGCTTCTTGGGTGGCTTGCAAGGCGATGGAGGTGCCAACGTAGCCGCCCAGCACCGGACCCCGGGCCACGCGCAGTGGCAAAGGCGGTGGTGGCGGGGCGGTGGGTGTCGCCGCCTGCCCCATCGCCTGTAGGCGGTCCAGCCCGTCCTGGCGCGCCGCTGCCGACAAGGGGGCGTCGTCGCCCAGCGCACCGGGCACGATCCAGTCCAGGGCCACCGCGCCGGGGCGGGGCAGGGCAGCGTGCGCATCGGTCCAGCAGGCTTCGCAATCGGCGCTGATGAAGCGTTCCAGCAAGGCGGTGGGCGCGCTCTGGCCTTCGCTGGAGCAGGAAGCCTGGGCCAGTGCCGTCTGGTGGAGCGCCAGCAACAGGGCGGCGGCTCCTAGGGCTAGGGTGCTTTTCATGGGGTTCCTACAATCGGCCTATGTTCTCTGTAAATACTAACTTGCCCGCACAGGATGCGCCGCTCCTCCACAACCTTAACCCTGAGCAGTTGGCGGCTGTTACCCTGCCCACCGGCCATGCGCTGATTCTGGCCGGGGCCGGTTCCGGCAAAACCCGGGTGCTCACCACCCGCATAGCCTGGCTTCTGCAAACCGGGCGCGTCACCCCGGGTGGCATCCTGGCGGTCACATTTACCAACAAGGCCGCCAAGGAAATGGTGCTGCGCCTGGGCACTATGCTGCCCATCAACGTGCGTGGCATGTGGATAGGCACCTTCCACGGCTTGTGCAACCGCCTGCTGCGCGCGCATTACAAGCTGGCGAACCTGCCGCAAAGCTTCCAGATCCTGGACACCCAGGACCAGCTCAGCGCCATCAAACGGCTATGCAAGCAATTCAATATAGACGACCAACAGTACCCTGCCAAACAAACCCAATGGTTTATTGGCAACTGCAAAGAAGAAGGTCTGCGCCCCGATGCGGTGGAAAGCCACGACCCGCAAACCCGCAAGAAAATCGAGATTTACGCGCTGTACGAAGAGCAGTGCCAGCGCGAGGGCGTGGTCGATTTTGGCGAGCTGATGCTGCGCAGCTACGAGCTGCTGCGCGACCAGGATGCCATCCGCGAGCACTACCAGCGCCGCTTTCGCCACATCCTGATCGACGAGTTCCAGGACACCAACAAGCTGCAGTACGCCTGGATCAAGATGCTGTCCGGCCACGGCCCCAAGGATTTGGCCAACGGTACGTCCATGCCCGGTGGCAGCGTGCTGGCGGTGGGCGACGACGACCAGAGCATCTATGCCTTCCGCGGCGCGCGGGTGGGCAACATGGCCGACTTTGTGCGCGAATTCGGCGTCACCCAGCAGATCAAGCTGGAGCAAAACTACCGCAGCTTCAGCAACATCCTGGACTCGGCCAACCAGCTCATCAGCCACAACAGCAACCGCCTGGGCAAAGACCTGCGCACCACCCAAGGCCCCGGCGAGCCGGTGCGGGTGGTGGAGAACCCGCGCGATCTGGATGAAGCCCAGTGGATCGTCGACGAGGTCAAGCAGCTGGTGCGCGACGGCATGCCGCGCCAGGAAATCGCTGTGCTGTACCGCAGCAACGCCCAAAGCCGGGTGATCGAAACCGCGTTGTTCAACGCCGCCATTCCCTACCGTGTGTTTGGCGGCCTCCGCTTCTTTGAGCGCGCCGAAATCAAGCACGCGCTGGCCTATTTGCGCCTGCTGGAAAACGCCAACGACGACACCAGCTTCCTGCGCGTGGTCAACTTCCCGCCGCGCGGCATCGGTGCGCGCAGCCTGGAGATTCTGCAAGATGCCGCCCGCAGCAATGGCTGCTCGCTGCACGACGCCGTCAGCATCGTGCCCGGCAAGGCCGGGGCCAACTTTGGTGCCTTCGTGGCCAAGCTGGACGTGCTGCGCGAGCAGACCGAAGGCCTGTCTTTGCGCGAAATCATCGACCTGGTGCTGGACCACAGCGGCCTGCTGGCCCACTTCAAGGCCGACCGCGAGGGCGAAGACCGGGTGGAGAATTTGGAGGAGTTGGTCAACGCGGCCGAAAGTTTCGTCTCCCAACAGGGCTTTGGCCGCGATGCCGTGGCCCTGCCGTTGGACGAGCTCAGCCAGTCCCCCGCCAGCCAGGGCCTGGACCCCAACGCCCCGGCCGCCGAGGGCTTCATCGACCAGGACAGCGGCGAAACCCTGTCGCCTCTGGCCGCCTTCCTGACCCACGCTGCCCTGGAGGCCGGCGACAACCAAGCCAAGGCCGGGCAAGATGCCGTGCAGCTCATGACCGTGCACTCCGCCAAGGGGCTGGAATTTGATGCTGTCTTTGTAGGCGGCATGGAAGAAGGCCTGTTCCCGCACGAAAACTCGCTCAGCGACCGCCAGGGCCTGGAGGAAGAGCGCCGCCTGATGTACGTGGCCATCACCCGCGCCCGCCAGCGCCTGTACCTCAGCTTCTCGCAAAGCCGCCTGCTGCATGGCCAGACCCGCTACAACCCGCGCAGCCGCTTTTTTGACGAACTGCCGGAAGGCGCGCTGAAGTGGATCACCTCCAAACCCTCGGGGTATGGGTTTGCTCCTAAATCAGGAGCTTCTCACGCTTATGGATACAGCGCTGGAGGCACTTTTAATAAAGAAAATGCGCCTTTCGCCAGCCCGCCTGTGCCGCCGCAAAAAGCCACCCCCAGCCACGGCCTGCGGGTCGGCATGCAGGTGTTCCACACCAAATTCGGCGAAGGCAAAGTCAACCTGCTGGAAGGCAGCGGCGACGATGCCCGGGCGCAAATCAACTTCCCACGCCATGGCGTGAAATGGCTGGCGCTGAGCGTGGCCAAGCTGACCCCCGTGCCCTGACACGGCTGTCGTCATAGCGTCACACAAGGCGCGCAGCATGGCGGGCACCATTCCCTAGGAGCCCGCCATGACAGACCTGAAAGAATTCCACGTCGGCGACTGTGTCGTCTCGCTGTTTGCCAAGCCCATGGTCGACGGCACCTGGCTGGCCCGCGTGGGCATCGCCCAGCACTACGGCATGCCCATCCCCAGCCAGCGGGTGATCAGCTTTGACAACCCGTTTGTGTCGGAAGACAACGCCCTGGCCCACGCCCGCGAGCAGGGCCTGCGCATCGCGCGCGACCCGGTGGCGTTTTTGCAGATGGCGGTGTAGTCCGCACAACGGCCTGGTTCTTCCCCCATGTAGGGGATGAAAATATTGTTTACCGCGTATCTTGTTTGTGAACATGTGTACAGTGTCTATCGGTTTTTCCGTTATTACACTAAAAACCCTGAAATCGGGGTGTACACAGGAGTTTCAATTGACAGATATTCGATTGGTAGCAAGCAGCATGGTTTTGGCCACCCTGGTGGCCTGCGGAGGCGGCGGTGGCGACAGCACACCCACTGCTGGTGGCGGTAGCGCCCCCAGCACGGCCTTCAAGCTGACCAGCGGCAATTACACCGTAGCGGCACAAGAGGCTTTGTCCACAGCCAATGCCACGCAGGGCGCATTGGTTTTTTCGGAAGTCCTTACCGGCGCAGCCGTCTCTGGACCAGGTCTGCCCTTGGCCTTCGCCCGGGCCCAGGTGCCTAAGCTGCAAGATTGGTTGCGCACCGTGCCGCAACAGGTCACCGGTGCCTTGCAACAGTACACCGAGCCCTGTGCAGGTGGCGGCACCTTGGGTGTCACGGTGAGCGATATCAACGGCAACCGCTCCGTGGATGCGGGCGATACCGTCAACATCGTGGCGACCAACTGCAACATCAATGGCAACACGGCCAATGGCAGTATCGGCATGACGGTGAACAGCACGTCCGGCAACCTGAGCGGCAATGTCTATGGGTTGAATCTCGGCATGGTGTTCGGTAATTTTTCAGCTAGTTCGACAGCCGGTACCGATACCTTGAACGGCAGCTTGACCCTGGCCGTCCAATCTACGGGTGTTAACAGGGTGGTGACTACCCTGTCAGCGCCCAACAACCTGACCATGGCGGGCAGCTTCGGCGGCGTGGCCTATAGCCGGAGCCTGATGGGCTACAGCTCCACCGTCACTATCAGCCCGGCGTCCTCGGGTTACAGCGAATCCACTATTTACGGTGGCACCCTGTCGAGCAACAGCTTTGATGCCAAGACTGTGGTGATCTCCATGGACACGCCGTTTGTGCGCACCAACCTCCAAAGTTTCCCCGCTGCAGGCCAGGTGGTGCTGACCGGGGCCGATGGCAGCCGCGTCCGGATCACCGCCCAAAGCGTGACCCAGGTGCAGATAGAGCTGGATGCCGACGGCAACGGCGTGTATGAACTCGCCACCACCCGGGCCTGGAGCAGCCTGCTGTGACCCCTGCAAGCTTGCTTGCCAAAGGCCGCTTATGCGGCCTTTTTGCACTCCTGACCCTGGCCTCCCTGGCCAAGGCTGCAGAGTGCGGGGCCACAGACCTGTCGCTGCTCGCCGGTGTGCAACACAGCCGTTGGCAAGAATTTGATGCCCGGGGCCGCAAGCTGGTAGATGAATCGGGCTTGTTGCACCACACGGGCCTGCAACTGGAGGGCGATTGCGCAAGCCTGCAATGGGCCGCCCAGTGGAGCCAGGGCCGTGGCACACGCGACTACGACGGCGTGAGCAGCGCTAACCAGCCAATCCAGACCACCAGCCGCCTGAGTCTCCAGCGTGTGCAACTGCAGGCCTGGGCTCCGGTAGCCGAGCGCTGGGCCGTGGGTGCCCGCCTGGGCTGGACCCAGTGGGACCGCGATCTGGCCAGCGTGGGCCCGGTGCAGGGCTACCCCGAGCAATTTCGCACCATCCAGGCTGCGGTGGGCGTGCGCTACATCCTGGCGGATGTGGGCGGCTTGCGTTGGACGCTCAGCAGCTGGCTGGGCGGAGGGCCGGGCGGTACGCTGTACCTGCAGCTGCCCAACACCGATGCCGCCCGTCTGCGCCTGGGCCATAGCCAGATGGCCCAGCTGGGTGTGCAACTGGAGTTGCCCGAATCTGTGCACCGCACGGGCTGGTCGTGGCGACTGGGTTGGCAGATGCAGCAGGAACAGATGCGGGCTGGACCCAGCCACGCGATCACCCGCAACGGCATCCTGGTGGGCGGCGCGGCCCAGCCCAAAACCCGGCAAACCAGCATGGGGCTGGACGGAGCGCTGCGCTACCGCTTTTAGCCACCCGTCCGGTCGGCGGCTGAGCCCGCACCGCCGACCGGCCATCCATGGGGAGCGTTGTAGGTCAATCGCCGGGATTCATTTCAATATTTCAATTAAACTTGAATTATGAAATCAATTTCCATCGACGAAACAACGGCTGTTCGCTCCCTGGCCGCCCTGGCCCAGGCCCAGCGCCTGCGGGCCTTCCGGGCGCTGGTGGTGGCGGGGGCCGAGGGTCTGACCCCGGGTGCCATGGCCGAGCAGCTGGGCGTGGCTCCCAGCGCGCTGTCGTTCCACCTCAAGGAGCTGGCGCATGCGGGCTTGGTCAGCAGCGAGCCGCGGGGCCGCAACCTGATCTACCGTGCCAACTTCGCGCAGATGAACGTGCTGCTGGGCTACCTGACCGAGCACTGCTGCCAGGGCGTGGCCTGCGAGGTGCCGAATGTCTGCTGCTAGGCTACCCCGGCAATTGCTGGCCGAATGTGTGGGCACGGCGGCGTTGCTGTGCGCGGTGATTGGCTCGGGCATCATGGCCGAGCGGCTGGCCGGTGGCAACGTCGCCGTGGCGCTGTTGGCCAACACCCTGGTAACGGTGTGGGCGCTGTATGTGCTGATCGAAACCCTGGGGCCGGTGAGCGGCGCGCACTTCAACCCGCTGGTGACTTTGGTTATGTGGTCAAAAGGGCAGCTAGCGCTTATGGATAGGGCGCAAGTAGCTCTCTTGTTTATAGCATTTCAATTACTGGGGGCGGTGCTGGGCGCCTGGCTGGCGCATGCCATGTTCGACCTGCCGATCCTGCAAACCAGCACCAAGCTGCGCACGGGCAGCGGCCAGTGGCTTGCCGAGGCGGTGGCCACCGCCGGGCTGATCTTCACCATCCTGCGCGCCCCGGCAGGCAGGGCCAGCGTGCTGGTGGCCAGCTATATTGGCGCAGCCTACTGGGTGGCCGCCAGCACCAGCTTCGCCAACCCTGCCGCCGTGCTGGGCCGCATGCTGAGCGACAGTTTTGCGGGCATCGCCCCGTCCAGCGCACCCGCCTTTGTGCTGGCGCAGTGCTTGGGCGCGCTGGCGGGCCTGGGGCTGGCCCATCTATTTGAACCTTCTGCTGCCATCGAAAGAACACCATGACCGACACCACCATCTTCCACAACCCGGCCTGCGGCACTTCGCGCAACGTGCTGGCGCTGATCCGCAACGCGGGCATCGAGCCCACCGTGGTCGAGTACCTGAAAACCCCGCCCAGCCGCGCCCAGTTGCTGGATTTGCTGGCCCAAATGGGCCTGCCGGTACGTGCCGTGCTGCGCAAAAAAGGCACGCCGTATGCCGAACTGGGGCTGGACAACCCGGCGCTGGGCGACGACGCGCTGCTCGATGCCATCCTGGCCCACCCGGTTCTGCTGGAGCGCCCCATCGTCACCACCGCGTTGGGCACCCGGCTGTGCCGCCCGTCCGAGGCGGTGCTGGACATCCTGCCCGCGCCGCAATTGGGCGCGTTTGCCAAGGAAGACGGCGAGCCGGTGGTCAATGCCCAGGGGGAACGCATTGCTCGCTAATGTCGACCCCGCGCTGTTCCAGGTGCCCACCCTGGCCGCCCTGCACGCCACGCCGCCCAGCACCCACCCGCCGCGCATCTTGCTGCTCTACGGCTCGCTGCGCGAACGCTCGTTCAGCCGCCTGCTGAGCGAAGAAGCGGCGCGTTTGTTGACCGCGATGGGGGCCGAAACCCGCACTTTCGACCCGCACGGCCTGCCGCTGGCCGACGGCGCGCCCGACGCGCACCCCAAGGTGCAGGAGCTGCGCGACCTGGTGCTGTGGAGCGAAGGCATGGTCTGGTGCAGCCCTGAGCGCCACGGCGCGATGACCGGCACCATGAAGACCCAGATCGACTGGATTCCGCTCGCCCAGGGCGCGGTGCGGCCCACCCAGGGCAAAACGCTGGCGGTGATGCAGGTCAGCGGCGGCTCGCAGTCGTTCAATGCCGTGAACCAGCTGCGGGTGCTGGGCCGCTGGATGCGCATGCTGACCATCCCCAACCAGTCGTCGGTGGCCAAGGCGTTTCTGGAATTTGACGAGGCCGGGCGGATGAAACCGTCGGCCTACTACGACCGGGTGGTGGACGTGGCGGAGGAACTGCTCAAGTTCACTCTATTGACCCGGGACGCATCGCCCTACCTGGTCGACCGCTACAGCGAGCGCAAGGAAAGCGCCGAGGCCTTGTCCCAGCGGGTCAACCAAAAAAGCATATAAATCGGCTCCTGGCGCTTATTCCATCAGCGTAAGCAGCTACTTATTCGATAGCGTCGGGGGCTTTTACTTCTGCGTCGTCTGCCGAAAAGCTGTCGCGGAAGCTGAAGTAGATGGAGGTCAGGAACATGCAGGTGGTCAGTAGCGTCACCACAAACGCGCCCACGCCCAGGAAGGCGGGCTGGTCCAGCAGCGCGGCCAGCAGCTGCACCACCATGCCAACCACCAGCAGCACGCCAAACCAGCTCAGGCCAAACAGCACGTAGGCCCCCTTGTTGCGCCAGCAGGCCACCAGGCTGAAAAACAGGCTTTTGCCCGGGCTGATGCCGTGCCAGTGCACCAGCGCAGGCGCATGCCAGAAAGCCAGCGACAGCGGCAGGTGCAAGACCATGAAGGCCAGCATGCCGGCCTGCAGCCGCAGGGGTTCGTCGCCAGTGTCTTCCGCGCCCCGGTTGCCCAAAAAGACGCGGGCAAACTCACCACCGTCGACCAGGGCCGAGATGCCCAGCACCACCAGGAAGCCCGCTGCGTACAGGGCCCCCAGCACCAGCATCGGGCGCATGCCCTGTTGCCCGGCACGCAGGGCGCCAAGCACGATGTTGGGGGTGGGAAACTTGCCTTTGCTGGCTTCCTGCGTGGCCGCCATCAGGGCCAGCGCCATGGTCGGCAGGAACACCATGGCGGCAATGCTGCCCAGAATCGGCACCAGGCTGACGATGCTGAGTGCGGCCATGCACATGAAGAACAGCCCGGCCAGCGCCAGCGGTTGCTGGAAGAAGGTCTGGATGCCCAGCCGCACCCACAGGGCGCCGGTGCGTGCGGGGACGATTTGGAGTTTCATGGGGGCTTACAGGCTCACGGGGTGGGCTACGCGCTGGCGCAGCACCCGTTCAAAGTGGGTGGGGTCGTGGGCCTGCAGCAGCGCGGCTTCGCGCGGCAGGTGGAAGTCCCATAGGCGCGAGATCCAGAACCGCAGGGCCCCGGCACGCAGCAGGGCGGGCAGCAATTGGCGTTCGGCGGCGGCCAGCGGACGCACGGCCTGGTAGGCGGCCAGAAAGGCATCGCAGCGCGCCGCATCGTGGGCACCGCTGGGCAGGTCGATGCACCAGTCGTTCAGGCACACGGCGATGTCGAACAGCCAGGTGTCGGTGCCCGCGAAGTAAAAGTCGAAAAAACCGCTGAGCTGCGGCACGCCGTCGACGGTGTCGAACATTACGTTGTCGCGGAACAGGTCGGCGTGGATGGCGCCCTGGGGCAGGGCGGCGTAGGCGCTGGAAGCGGCGATGTGGTTCTGGTAGGCCAGCTCACCCTGCAGCAACTGCGCCTGGGCGGGCTCCAGGAACGGCATGACCACCGGGGCGGTCTCGTTCCACCAGGCCAGGCCGCGCAGATTGGGTTGGTCCATGCCAAAGTCGCGCCCGGCCAGGTGCATGCGCGCCAGCATGTCGCCCACGGCGGCGCAGTGCAGCACGCCCGGGGCCAGCTCGCTTTTGCCCCGCAGTTTGGTGACCACCGAAGCGGGCTTCTTTTTGACCGTGTGCAGGATGTTGCCGGCCTTGTTGCCCATCGGGTCGGGCACCGGAATGCCGCGCTGGGCCAGGTGCTTCATCAGATGCAGGTAGTAGGGCAGTTGCTCGAAGCCCAGGCGTTCGAACAGGGTCAACACGTACTCGCCGCTGTCGGTGGTGGCGAAGTAGTTGGTGTTTTCAATGCCGCCCTGGATGCCGCGCAGTGCGGTGACATCCCCCAAATCCAGCTGGCGCAGCAGCGCAGTGGCCTCTTTCAAAGAGACGTTTGTATAAACCGCCATGCTCAGAAGTTGAATAGTTTCCAGACCCGCGAGCCCACACTGCCCTGGCCGCCGTCGCGTCCGTCGATGGTGCGGTTGCGTGCGGCGTTGGCGGGCACGACCTCGTAGGCGGGCAGGCCGTTGCTGGGTTTGACGGTGATGGTTTGCGTCTCGCCGCCCACGCGCAGCTCGTTGATGCGCACGTCTGCGTCCTGCACTTCGATGTGCTGGATGCGCTGGTCGATCGGGGGTTTGGGGGCCGCAGGGGTGGCCGCCCACACAGGGGATAGACCGAGCAGGAAAAGGGGGAGGATGTGGTAGGCGCGCATGGTTGGGATTGTAGGGCGCTTAGCCTTGGGCAACGGGGCGTGTGGGATCGCTGCACCAGTCGCTCCAGCTCCCGGCGTACAGGCCGGTGCGGCCCAGCCCGGCGATTTCCATGGCGATCAGGTTGGGGTTGGCGCTGACCCCGCTGCCGCAGTGGTGCACCACGCTGGCCGGATCGCGCTGGCCCAGCAGGGCGGTGAATTCGGCGCGCAACTGTTCGGCGGGTTTGAACTTGCCATCCGGCCCCAGGTTCTGGCTGAACGGGCGGTTGAGTGCGCCGGGGATGTGGCCCGCCACCGGGTCCAGCGGCTCCACCTCGCCCTTGAAGCGCGGCGTGGCCCGGGCATCGACGATCGTCTGGCTGGCGCGGCCCAGGTTGGCTACTACGGTTTCTGTAGCAACCAAGTTAGACAGCGAGGGCGTTGGCACGAAATTGGTAGAGAATTTAGCGGGCTCGGCCTCGGCACTTACCGCACCGCCCGCGGCCTGCCAGGCCTGCAGTCCACCGTCGAGCACCGCCACTGCGTCATGGCCTACCCATTTCAGCATCCACCACAGGCGGCCCGCGTAGTTCACGCCGTTGCGGTCGTACACCACGGCCTGCATGCCATTGGCAAAGCCCACGCTGCTGAGCCAGGCGGCAAAGGCTTCCTGGGTGGGCAGCGGGTGGCGGCCACCGGACATCGCCGGGCCGGTTTTGGCGCTCAAGGCGGTGTCCAGGTGCGCGTACACCGCGCCGGGGATGTGGGCCGCGCGGTAGGCCTGCTGGCCAGAGTCGGGCTGCGCGAGGTCGAAGGTGCAGTCGAACACCATGTGGGGCGTGGCCAGCGACTGGAGCTGTTCGGCGGAGATGAGGGTGGTGTACATGGAGGAATCCCTTTCAATGTTCTTCGGCCGGGGCGTTGGGTGCAGCGCGGGAGCGCAACACCGTGGCGGCGATGCCACTGGCCATGATCAGCGCCATGCCGGCCCAGCCCATGGCGGTGATACGGTCGCCAAACAGCACCAGGCTGTAGATGGCGGCAAACACGATGCCCGAGTACTGCAGGCTGGCCACGGTGAGCATCGCGCCCTCGGTCTTGGCGCCCGAGTAGGCGCGGGTCATGAACAACTGCCCCAGGGCAGCCAGCAGGCCGATGGGCAGCAGCCACACCGCCGCCGCCCAATCCCAGGCCGACTGCGTACCGACCAGCAGCACGCCCAGGCCGCCCGCGATGGCCGAGCCCATGGCAAAGTAAAACACGGTGCGCGCCTCGGGCTCGCCGATGCGCGACAAAGCCATGACCTGCATGTAGGCAAAGGCCGCGCCCATGCCCGACAGCAGGCCGATCAGCCCGGCAAACATCTCGTTCTGGTCCAGGCTGGGGCGCAGCACCATCACCACGCCGACAAACCCGGCCATCACGGTCAGCACCAGCGGGCCTTGCTGCAGCGCGCCTGCGCCCTGGCCGGGCCGCCAGGCCAGCAGCGCGCCGCCCACCAGAAAGGCCGCAATCCACACGCTGCTCATGTAATTGAGCGTCATGGCGGTGGCCAGGGGCAGGTGGGCGATGGCATAGAACCACGCGCCCAGCGAGGCCACGCCGATGGTGCTGCGCCAGGCGTGCATGCCGGGGTAGGCGGTTTTCAGACCCACGCCCTGGGCGCGGGCCAGCGCGGCCAGCAGCGCCATGCCGATCAGCCCGCGGTAGAACACCAGCTCGGCCGAATTGAAGTGGGCCGAGGCGATCTTCACGCACACCCCCATGCTGGCAAATACAAACGCCGCCAACACCATCCAAAGTGCCTGCATGGGCTGCTTTCTAGAAATTTATGGAAAAAATGCCGTTGGCGCCCATTCAATGGGCGTGAGTAGCTACTATTTTTATAGTGTCTCGCTGCCCATGGCCCGGCGGTACCACTCGTGGAAGTGCTGCATGCCGTCTTCCATGGGGCTCTGGTAGGGGCCGACCTCGTTGTCGCCGCGCTGCAGCAGGGCCTTGCGGCCCGCGTCCATGCGCAGGGCGATCTCGTCGTCTTCCACACAGGTTTCCATGTAGGCGGCCTGCTGGGCCTCGACAAAGTCGCGCTCGAAGCAGGCGATTTCTTCGGGGTAGAAGAATTCCACCATGTTCAGCGTCTTGTTCGGGCCGATGGGGTGCAGGGTGGACACGGTGAGCACGTGCGGATACCACTCGACCATCACGTTCGGGTAGTAGGTGAGCCAGATCGCGCCGTGCTTGGGGGCTGCACCCTGGTTGTAGGCTTTCAGCGCATCCTGCCAGCGCTGGTAGGCCGGGCTGCCCGCAGCGCCCAGGCGCTGCGCCAGGCCCACGGTTTGCACCGAATACTGCTCCTTGAATTCCCACTGCAGGTCGTCACAGGTCACAAAGCCGCCCAGCCCCGGGTGGAAGGGGCCGACGTGGTAGTCCTCCAGGTAGACCTCGATGAAGGTCTTCCAGTTGTAGTCGCACACGTGCATCTCCACGTGGTCGAGCACATGGCCGGTGAAATCCAGGTCGGCCAGCGGGCCCATGCCGGCCAGGTCGGCTTGCACGTTACGGCTACCTTCAAACAGCAGGCCGTTCCATTCCTGCAGCGGGTACTGGTTCAGATTGAGGCAGGGGTCCTGGGCGAAATGGGGCGCGCCCAACAGGGTGCCGGTGGGCGCATGGGCGCCGCCACTGTACGTCCAGCGGTGCAAGGGGCAGACGATGTTGCCGCCTGCGCTGCCCTGCTGCGTGGTATTGAGCGATCCCCGGCCCTTGAGCATCACCGCCTGGCGGTGGCGGCAGACGTTGGACACCAGCTCCACGCCGCGCGGGGTGCGCGTGAGCACCCGGCCTTCACCCTCCTGCGGCAGGGCGTAGTAGTCGCCCACCTCGGGTACGGCCAGTGTGTGGCCGACATAGCGTGGCCCCCGCTGGAAAATAGTAGCGACTTCACGCTGGAACAGCGCGTCATCAAAATAGCTTGAAACTGGTAGTTGGCTTGCGGCCTGCTGCAGTTGAAGACTTAAATCAGACATGGGTTGTCCTGACAAGACTCCCCCTATGAAGGGGCAGGGTAGGCGCGAGAAACTCGCGCGGGAAAAGGCTCCGGCAGGGTTGGAAGGGGTTCCAGCCGTTGGCGAAAAGAGGGGCGATTGTACCCGGCGGGGTGGTTTTGGCCGGGCCGCGTCGGCGCTGCGTGCCTGCCCGTAAAATCGACCGTCTTCCATCACTCCATCTCTGTGCCCCCTCCATGCCCAAGGCCGCTGCCCCAATCGATAAAAACGCCTCTTCCTTGGCCCCCCAGGCCCTGCCCGCCAGCTACGAGGCTGCCCAGGTGGAATTGGAGCAACTGGTCGGCCAACTCGAATCGGGCCAGATGCCGCTGGAACAACTGCTGGGCGGATACCAGCGGGGTGCCCAGCTGCTGCAGTTCTGCCGCGACAAGCTCGATGCCGTGGAGCAGCAGATCAAGGTGCTGGACCAGGGTGTCCTCAAACCCTGGACGCAAGAATGAGCGCGCCGGCTTTTGATTTGCAGGCCTGGAGCACCCAGGCCCTGGCGCTGGTCGAGCAGGCGCTGAGCGACTGGGTGGCCGCTGGTGGCGTGGTCGATGCCGAGCATCCCGCCCCCGCTGCGCTGCGCGAAGGCATGCGCTACGCGGTGCTGGACGGCGGCAAACGCCTGCGCCCGCTGCTGGTACTGGCCGCGCGCGAAGCCGTGGCCACCTTTGACGCCGCGGGCGTGGCGGCCGGGCTGGACGATGCCGCCCTGCGCGCCGCCTGCGCCGCCGAGCTGATCCACGCCTATTCCCTGGTGCACGACGATATGCCGTGCATGGACAACGACATCCTGCGCCGCGGCAAACCCACGGTGCACGTGCAGTTTGGCGAAGCCCAGGCCCTGCTGGCGGGCGATGCCCTGCAGGCCCTGGCCTTTGAAATACTGACCCCCGCCGATGCTGGTGCCCCCGCCAGCGTGCAGGCCACACTGTGCCGCTTGCTGGCCCAGGCCGCGGGCTACCAGGGCATGGCCGGTGGGCAGGCGATCGACCTGGCCAGCATCGGCATGGCCCTGAGCGAAGAAGAACTGCGCTGCATGCACCGCCTGAAAACCGGTGCCCTGCTGCAAGGCAGCGTGATGATGGGTGCGGCCTGCAGCGCCCGCCCGCTGCCCCCGGCCACCCGCAACGCCTTGCACACCTACGGCGCGGCCCTGGGCCTGGCCTTCCAGGTGGTGGACGATATCCTGGACGTGACCGCCGACTCGGCCACGCTGGGCAAAACGGCGGGCAAAGATGCCGCCCAGGACAAACCCACTTACGTCTCCCTGCTGGGGCTGGACCGCTCCCTGGCCTATGCCCAGGAACTGCTGGCCCAGGCCCTGACCGCGCTGGATGCCAGCGACTTGCCCCGTACCCGTACCCAGGCGCTGCGCGCTTTGGCGGATATGGTGGTGAATCGCTCAAGCTAAGACCACGCCCGCCCCACGAAAAAAATTATGAACCCTGCGTCTTACCCACTGCTGGAAACCATCAACGACCCGGCCGATCTGCGCCGTTTGCCGCGGGCCGAGCTCAAACCGCTGGCTGACGAGCTGCGCGCCTTCGTGATCGACAGCGTGTCCAAAACCGGCGGCCACCTGAGCTCCAACCTGGGCACGGTGGAGTTGACGGTGGCGTTGCATTACGTGTTCAACACCCCCGAAGACCGGCTGGTGTGGGACGTGGGCCACCAGACCTATCCGCACAAGATTCTCACCGGGCGGCGTGACCGCATGGCCAGCCTGCGCCAGTTGGGCGGGCTGTCGGGCTTTCCGACCCGGGCCGAGAGCAGGTTCGACGCGTTCGGCACGGCGCATTCCAGCACCTCGATTTCTGCCGCTTTAGGCATGGCCATGGCGGCCAAGCAAAAGGGCGACAAGCGCCACAGCGTAGCCATCATCGGCGACGGTGCCATGAGCGCGGGCATGGCCTTTGAGGCGCTCAACAATGCCGGCGTCTGCGACTGCAACCTGCTGGTCATATTGAACGACAACGACATGAGCATCAGCCCGCCCGTGGGCGCGTTGAACCGCTACCTGGCCCAGCTGATGAGCGGCCAGTTCTACGCGGCGGCCAAGAACGTCGGCAAACAGGTGCTCAAAGGCGCGCCGCCGCTGTTCGAGCTGGCCCGCCGCCTGGAGCAGCACGCCAAGGGCATGGTGGTGCCCGCCACGCTGTTTGAGCAGTTTGGCTTCAACTACATCGGCCCCATCGACGGCCACGACCTCGAGTCGCTGATCCCCACGCTGGAAAACATCAAGCACCTGACCGGCCCCCAGTTCTTACATGTGGTCACCAAAAAAGGCCAGGGCTACGAACTGGCCGAGGCCGACCCCGTGGCCTACCACGGCCCTGGCAAGTTCGATCCGGCGGTAGGCCTGCAAAAAGCCGCTGCCCCGGGCAAAGCCACCTTCACCCAGGTGTTTGGCACCTGGCTGTGCGACATGGCCGCGCAAGACAAGCGCCTGGTCGGCATCACCCCCGCCATGCGCGAAGGCTCGGGCCTGGTGGAGTTTGAAAAGCGCTTTCCCCAGCGCTACTTTGACGTGGGCATTGCCGAGCAGCACGCGGTGACCTTCGCTGCGGGCATGGCCTGCGAAGGCCTGAAGCCGGTGGTGGCCATCTATTCCACCTTCCTGCAGCGCGCCTACGACCAACTGATCCACGACGTGGCCTTGCAAAACCTGCCGGTGGTGTTTGCCCTGGACCGCGCCGGGCTGGTGGGGGCCGACGGTGCCACCCACGCCGGGGCCTACGACATTCCCTTCCTGCGCTGCATCCCCAACATGGGTGTGGCCTGCCCGGCCGACGAGAACGAATGCCGCCGCCTGCTGAGCAGCGCCTTTGCGCAAGACAACCCGGTCGCTGTGCGCTACCCGCGCGGTGCCGGGGCCGGGGCCGCCATGGAGCCGGGCTTGCAGCCGCTGCCGTACGGCAAGGGCGAAATTCGCCGCCACAGCAAGCAAGCTTCGGGCATCGCCATTCTGGCCTTCGGTACCCTGCTGTACCCGGCGCTGGCCGTGGCCGACAAGCTGGATGCCACGGTGGCCAACATGCGCTGGGCCAAGCCGCTGGACGTGGAACTGCTGCTGCAGATCGCCGCCAGCCACTCCGCCCTGGTGACGGTGGAAGACGGTGCCGCCCTGGGCGGTGCAGGCAGTGCGGTGCAAGAAGCCTTGCAGGCCGCGGGCATCACCCTGCCGGTGCTGACGCTGGGCCTGTCCGATACCTTCATCGAACACGGCGATCCGGTGGTGCTGATGGCCCTGCAGGGCCTGGATGCGGCAGGCATTGAAAAATCCATAGAAAAACGCTTCCCTGCGCTTGTAAATCAAGCGCAAGCAGCTCTTAAATTGGTAGCATAAATTGGCCTGGCGACGCGGGGGAATACCCGCGTAAAAACGCCTGCCGGGCCTCCCTACAATCTGCGCTGACTTGCAGCCTTAGCCGCCTTGTCGGCGTGGCGTAACTCTTGCCCGTTTTTCTTGCCTCTTTTTTCACCCGGGAGATATTTCAATGGACCGTCGTTCCCTCATCAAACACACCGGCATCGCAGGTGTCTTGGCCGCGGGCATTGCCCCGGCTGTGCACGCCCAAGCCGCGATCCGCTGGCGTTTGGCCTCCAGCTTCCCCAAGTCGCTGGATACCATTTATGGCGGGGCCGAAGTCTTCTCCAAGGCCGTCAAGGCCATGTCGGGTGGCAAGTTTGAAATCTCGGTGCATGCCGGTGGCGAGCTGATGCCCCCCTTTGGCGTGGTCGATGGTGTGCAAAACGCCACCGTGGAAATGGCCCACACCGTGCCCTACTACTTCTACGGCAAGAACCCCGCGTTCGCCCTGGGTTCGGCCATCCCGTTTGGCCTGAATGCCCGCCAGATGACCGCCTGGATGCTGCACGGCAATGGCCGCAAGCTGATGAACGAGTTTTACGCCAACTACAACATGGTGAGCTTTGCGGGCGGCAACACCGGCACCCAGATGGGCGGCTGGTTCCGCAAGGAAATCAAGTCCAGCGCCGACTTCAAGGGCCTGAAAATGCGCCTGGGCGGCGGCCTGGTGGGTGAGGTGATGACCAAGATGGGCGCTGTGCCGCAAAGCATCCCCGGTGGCGAGATCTACCAGGGCCTGGAAAAAGGCACCATCGACGCGGCCGAGTGGGTCGGTCCCTACGACGACCAGAAGCTGGGCTTCAACAAGGTGGCGCCGTTCTACTACTACCCCGGCTGGTGGGAGGGCGGCCCCGAGGTCGATTTCTTCATTAACCAGAAGGCACTGGATGCCCTGTCGGCCGAAAACAAGGCCATCGTTGAAGCCGCCACCATGGTGGCCCATACCGACATGCTGGCCAAGTACGACGCGCTCAATCCCACGGCCCTGAAGCAACTGGTGGCCGCCAAGACCAAGGTGCTGCCGTTCCCGCAAGAGGTGCTGCAGGCGTCTTACAAAGCGGCGATGGAAGTGTTTGCCGAGCTGGACAAAAAGAGCCCCGAGTGGAAGAAGATCTACGCGGATATGCGCACCTTCCAGCGCGACCAGGTGCTGTGGTTCCGTTTCGCCGAATCCCGCTTCGACCAGTTCGTGCAGGCCCAAAAGCTGTAACAAGCAGTAAGTACACGCCCCGCAGGGCGCGCTGTCCCATCCCCCTTTCAGGGGGATTTTTTTTGCCCCGCGCCAAGGGCAGGGCAGGCTTTTTGAGAGTAATTCGCAATCACCCTAGTGTCTGCAGGTTTTTAGCCTGCAGGTTTGCGAATCCGGTGTTTTGGGATACGGTGCCCGCAGCGCCCGCGTGGGCCATCCCGTGCATCCGTGCCCTCTGCGCACCGCCGATGCCTTCTCACCCGCTTGCGGGAGAGTTCTCCCACCCCCCCTTTCAACACCTACCAACGCACCCAAGGAGCCCTGGCATGGATTTCAAAAAATCAAAAGCACTCACCTTTGGCATGGAACTGGAGCTACAGCTCGTGGACGAAGCTACGGGGCAGCTTTCGCCCTGCAGCGCCGAACTCTGGACCGAGCTCGAAGTGCTGCCCGAGCACGAGCGCTTTTCGCTGGAAGCCACCCGCTCCACCATGGAAGTGACCAGCTCCATCCACGAAGACGCGGATGCCCTGGAGTCTGAAACCCGTGAAAACGTGCTGACCCTGAAAAAGATCGCCCGCCGAAACGGTGCCGATGTACGCGGCGGCGGCACCCATATCCTGCAGTTCTGGAATGAGCGGGAATTTACCGAGACCGACCGCGCCGCCGAGTTGCAGGCCAAGTACGGCTTTTTACCCAAGCGCTTTTCCACCTACGGCATGCACGTCCACATTGGCGTGCCCGGCAAGGAAGAGGCGATCCAGCTGGCCAATGTGCTGCAAAGCCTGTGCCCTCTGTTCATCGCCCTGTCGGCCGCGTCGCCGTTCCAGCAGGGGGTGGACACCGGTTTCTGTGCCGCGCGGCCCCTGGAGCCCCTGGTGTACCCCTATGGCGGCCCCATGCCGCGCACCACCAGTTGGGCCGAGTTCCAGACCATCGCCCAGGAGATATTTGACTCCGGCCTGGCCAAGAGCCTGAAGGACATCTACTGGGACGTACGTCCCAAGCCCGAGTTCGGCACCGTGGAGGTGCGGGTGTTCGACACGCCTTTGAGCGTGCGCAAGGCGGTGGCTCTGGCCGCCTTTACCCGGGCCTGCGCCGCCCTGGCCCTGCGCGGGCAACTGGGTTACGCCCCGATTGCGATTCCCTACAACACCGAGCGGGTGAGCCGCTTCATGGCCTGCCGCGATGGCATGGATGCCCGGCTGTTCAACCCGGCGGTGTGCGAATGGATGCCGGCCCGGCAGTGGCTGGCGATGCTGGTGGAGCGCATCGAGCAGCACCCGGTGTGCGATGCCGACATGCGCAAGATCCGCAACCTTCACGAGTTGGCCGAGACCGAGCAGGACTCGGACACCATGCGCGAGACCTGGGGCAATATCCTCAGCGGCTCGCCCACCATGGCCCACTGGGAGCCGGGTCCGCTGGAGTACGCGGTGAATTCGCGCGAGCACTGCGCGCGGCTGCTCTCCTAAATAAAAAAAGCCCCGGTAACCGGGGCTTTTTTGCAGGGGTAAAGGCTGCTTCGTAACTCCTTTACTTCTTGTCTTTCTCCAACGATTCCTGCATCGCCTTCATCGGGTCGTTGTCGTCGGCCGGTGGCGTACCTGCCGGGGCCGAGGCATCTGCGCCGGGCATGCCAGCGGTGGGGTCTTCGGTGGGCTCGGCTTGCGGCATGTTGGCTTCCATCTCCTGGGTGGTCTTGTCCAGGTCGTAGACCACGGCCTTGTCCAACCCGCTGGAGACGATGCCGGGGAAGGCGATGATCAGCCCGACCATGATGATCTGGATCAGCACAAAGGGCACGGCACCCCAGTAGATCTGCATGGTGGTGACCGGCGGAATGCGCTTCTTGGTGATCTTGTCGGTGTACTCGGCGTTGGGGGCCACGCTGCGCAGGTAAAACAGCGCAAAGCCGAATGGCGGGTGCATGAACGAGGTCTGCATGTTCACGCCCAGCAACACACCGAACCAGATCAGGTCGATCCCCAGCTTGGCCGCCACCGGTGCCAGCAGCGGCACCACGATAAACGACAGCTCGAAAAAGTCCAGAAAGAACGCCAGGAAGAACACCAGCAAGTTCACCACGATCAGGAAACCGATCTGGCCGCCGGGCAGGCTGGTCAGCAGATGCTCCACCCACACGCCGCCATCCACCCCCTGGAACACCAGGCTGAAGATGGTGGAGCCCATCAGGATGAACACCACGAAGCACGACAGCTTGGTGGTGGTGTTGAGGGCCTGCTTCATCAGCGCCATGCTCAGCCGCCCGCGCGACGCGGCCATGATGATGGCGCCCAGCGCACCCATCGCACCGCCCTCGGTCGGGGTGGCGATACCCAGAAAGATAGTGCCCAGTACCAGAAAGATCAGCAGCAGCGGCGGGATCAGCACAAAGGTCACACGCTCGGCCATGCGCGACAGCAGGCCCAGGCGGGTGAGCTTGTTGGCCAGCGCCAGCACCAGCGCCAGGATGACCCCGGAGCACAGCGACACCACGATGGTTTCGTCGGTCGCCACGGTGGCCACCGCCTCACCCTTGTGCCAGGCCAGTACCTGGGCGTAGTGCTCGCCAAAATACACCGCGGTGGCGGTGCACAGAATCGTCAGGATCAGCAGCGACAGCAGGCCGCTCTTACCATTGTCTTCGCGGATGGTGCGCGCCTCGGGCGGCAACGCGGGCACCCAGGCGGGGCGGATGAAGGTCAGCAAGATGACATAGCCGATATACATGCCGGTCAGCATGAAGCCGGGGATGAACGCGCCCTTGTACATCTCGCCCACGCTGCGGCCCAGCTGGTCGGCCAGGATGATCAGCACCAGCGAGGGCGGAATGATCTGCGCCAGCGTGCCCGAGGCTGCAATGACCCCGGAGGCCACCCGCCGGTCGTAACCGTAGCGCAGCATGATGGGCAGCGAGATCAGGCCCATGGAGATGACCGATGCCGCCACCACGCCGGTGGTGGCCGCCAGCAGCGCGCCGACAAAAATCACCGCCAGCGCCAGCCCGCCGCGCAGCGGGCCGAACAGTTGGCCAATGGTTTCCAGCAGGTCTTCGGCCATGCCGCTGCGCTCCAGGATCAGCCCCATCAGGGTGAAGAACGGAATCGCCAGCAAGGTGTCGTTTTGCATGATGCCGAACACCCGCAGCGGCAGCGCCTGCAACAGGGCCTGGGGCAGTACGCCCAGTTCAATGCCGACAAAGCCGAAAAACAGCCCGCAGGCCCCGAGGCTGAAAGCCACCGGAAATCCAAACAGCAAAAAGCACATCAGCCCCATAAACATGATGGGGGCGAGGTTGTGGGTCAAAAATTCCATGGTGTCGGTGCTCCGTCTTAGTGGGCGGATTTTTTGGATTCAGCCATGCGCAAGATCGCCTCGGCCAGCTCTTCTTCGGCGGTTTTTTCCACCTTTTTGGCGGTGGGGTCTTCAATCAGACCCTGCAAGAACGCCAGCCGCTTGATCAGCTCCGACCAGCCCTGCAGCAGCAGCAGCGTGAAGCCCAGCGGAATCATCGCGTACACCGGCCAGCGGATCAGGCCCCCGGCGTTGTTGGACATTTCTCCCGAGGCATAGCCCCGCAGAAAAAACGGCACGCCATACCAAAGAATGGCCGCGCACACCGGGGTCAGAAAGAAGATGAAGCCAAACACGTCCATCCAGATCTGCGTGCGCTTGGACAGGCGGCTGGACACCACGTCGATCTTCACGTGCTCGCCACACAGCAGGGTGTAGCCCGCGGCCAGCAAAAAGGCCGCGGCAAACAAATACCACTGCACCTCCAGAAAGGCGTTGGAGCTGACGTTGAACACCTTGCGCACCACCGCATTCACGCCGCTGACGACGGTGGAGGCCAGGATCAGCCAGATGACATATTTGCCGATCAGGCTGTTGAGCCAGTCAACGGCATTGGAAAACTTCAACAAGGCGCGCATGGTGTCTCCTGGAATGGGGGGGAAGTGCGGTTCGGGCTGTCCGGCGGGTCCGCAAAGGCTCGCCATTATCGCGGCCTGCGCGGCTGAAATTTGGCAATAATGGTCCATGTCTACCCGCACACCACAGGTGCTGCCCCAGCACCTGGATTCGCCCACCATGCGCCAGGCAGGGCGCGACCTGCTGTCGCTGGCGCTGATGGACGCGCGCAACCACACCCTGCACCTGCTCGACCAGTTTGAATCTGCCCCCGCCGTCGCCGCCAGCAGCCTGCAGCCGCGCTGGCTGGCGGGCCACATCGGCTGGATGGCCGAGGCCTGGCTGGGCCGCAATACCCAGCGCGGGCGCGGCGCGGCCTGCCCGTTCCAGCCCACCCGGCTGGCCTCCATCGCGCCCGAGGCCGACCGCTGGTGGAACCCCGAGCAGATGGACTATCGCGCTCCCCAGCCGGTCCCCGACCTGGCCACCACCAAAAATTTTCTGCTCAGCACCCTGGAAAGCTCGCTGGAGTTGCTGGAGAAAACCGCCGAAAACGACGACGCGCTGTATTTCTACCGTCTCGCCCTGTTCCACGAAGACCTGCGCAGCGAACAGCTGATCACGCTGGCCCAGGTGCACGGCGTGCCTTTGCACATGCCTTCACCGAGCAGCCCGCAGCCGCGTGCCCCGCTGGCACTGCCCGCCATGGAGTGGCAACTGGGGTCGGTCCCCGGCGGTTTTGTGTTTGACAACGAAAAATGGGCCCATCCAGTGGCGGTGCCCGCCTTTGAGATCGATGCGCAGCCCGTCACCTGGGCCCAGTTTGTCGAGTTTGTGGACGATGGCGGCTACGACAACGCCGCCTGGTGGCTGCCAGCGGGCTGGGCCTGGCTGCAGGCCCTGGCCGAGGGGGAAGGGCGGCGCGGCCCGCGCTATGTGGACCAGATCGGCGTGGCCAGCGGCGCGGTGCTGCAAACCCGCTTTGGCCAACGCCTGCGCGTGGCTGGCACCCAGCCCGCCATGCACGTGAGCTGGTGGGAGGCCGATGCCTGGTGCCGCTGGGCCGGGCGGCGGCTGCCCAGCGAGGTGGAATGGGAGCGCGCCGCCATGGGTGCCGCTGGCCAGGGCTTTCGCTGGGGCGACGTACACGAGTGGACCGCCAATACCTTCCGCCCCTGGCCGGGCTTCAGCGCCGACCCGTGGATGGCCTATTCCGTGCCGTGGTTCGGCCAGGCCAAGGTGCTGCGCGGTGCGGCGTTTGCCACCCGCGCCCGCATGAAGCATCCCAAGTTCCGCGGCTTTGCCTTGCCTGGCGACGATGTGCGCTTCGTGGGCTTTCGCTCGTGTGCCTTGTGATGCTATATAAAAAGTAGCTTGTCACGCTTATGGAATGGGCGCTAGAGGCTGTTTTTATATAAATTTATTGAGAGGGCCTGCGGGATGGTTGGCGCAGCGGTTTGGATTAGGATGGACCCATCCTTTTGCCTAACGCCTTTCACCATGACCGAACCCCGCCTCTGCTACGTCCCGTGCCCCGGTGCCGCTGCCAAGACCAACGCTCCCGACCACACCGGCCACCGCATGGCGTACTGGCAGTGGGGCGACCCGGCGAACCCGCACGTGGTGGTCTGCGTGCATGGCCTGACCCGCCAGGGCCGCGACTTTGACGTACTGGCCCGGGCGCTCAGCCCATTTGCCCGCGTCATCTGCCCCGACGTGGTGGGCCGGGGCCAGAGCGACTGGCTGCAAGATCCCCAGGCCTACCAGTTGCCCACCTACGCTGGCGACATGCTGGCCTTGCTGGCCCAGGTGCACGCGCAAGCCCCCATCACCACGCTGGATTGGCTGGGCACCAGCATGGGCGGCTTGATCGGCATGGCGCTGCTGGGCACGCCCGGCCTGCCGCTGCCCGTGCCGGTGCGCCGCCTGGTGTTGAACGACATCGGCCCCAGCCTGGATGTGGCCGCCCTGCAGCGCATCGGCAGCTACCTGGGCAAAACCGGGCGCTTCGAGACGCTGCAACAGGCCGCCGACGCGATGTGGGCCATCTCCGCCAGCTTCGGCCCGCACACGCCCGCCCAGTGGCTGGCCCTCTCGGAGCACATGGTGCGGCCCCTGGTGGCCGGTGAACCCGCGCTGACCCTGCACTACGATCCGGCGCTGGCCGCTGCGTTCAGCAGCTTCACCGCCGAGTCCGCTGCCCAAGGCGAGGCCGGGCTGTGGGCGCTGTACGACCACATCACCGCCCAGACCCTGCTGCTGCGCGGGGCCGAGTCGGATCTGCTGTCGGCCACCACCGCGCAGGCCATGGCCCAGCGCGGGCCAAAAGCCCGGTTGGTGGAGTTTGCAGGGGTAGGCCATGCACCCACATTCAATGCCGATGACCAGGTGGCCGTCGTGGTTGATTTTTTACAGTCCTGATAAGGCTACTGGATGAAAAGTTTGCCCGCTGCGCCCCCCGTCGCGGCCCACCCTGAAGAGCGCGTGCCCGGCGTCGTGGCAGTGACCGCCCAGACCCTGCCCGAGCAGGTCAATGCCCTGGCCCGGGCGCGCAATTTTGCCGAGCCGCTGATTGCCGACGAACTGCTGGATACCGGCGAAAACACCCTGGCCCACGCCGATGCCGTGGCCGCCATCTTGCGCGCCGTGGGCGGCTCCGAGGCCATGCAGGCTGCCAGCTACCTGGTGTATGCCTGCGAGCATTTGAACAAGCCGCAAGAGGTCATCACCAAGGCCTTTGGGGCCAACTTCGCCGCCCTGGCGCTGGAAACCACCCAGCTCATGCGGGTGCAGCGCCTGTCGCGCGGGGCCGAGTCGTCGGCCCATCTGGCCGACGACTCGGCCGTCCAGACCGAGAACGTGCGCAAAATGCTGCTGGCCTTCTCGCGCGACCTGCGGGTGGTGATGCTGCGGCTGGCCTCGCGCCTGCAGACCCTGCGCTTTTGCGCGGCCAGCAAAACCCCGGTGCCACCCCGTCTGGCGCGCGAATCGCTGGAAGTGTTTGCGCCGCTGGCCAACCGGCTAGGCATCTGGCAGATCAAGTGGGAACTGGAAGACCTGTCGTTCCGCTTCACCGAGCCGGACACCTACAAACAGGTGGCCCGCCTGCTGGACGAAAAGCGGGCGGAGCGCGAAGCGAACATGGAGCATCTGCGTGCCAGCCTGGAGGCCGAACTGGCCAGCCAGGGCATCCAGGCCACGGTGCAAGGCCGCCCCAAGCACATCTACAGCATCGTCAAGAAGATGCGCGGCAAATCGCTGGGATTCGACCAGCTGTTTGACATCCGCGCCCTGCGTGTGATCGTGCCCAGCGTGCCCGACTGCTATGCCGCTTTGGGCTGGGTGCATTCCCGCTTCGTGCCCATGGCCGAAGAGTTCGACGACTACATCGCCAAGCCGAAGGGCAACGGGTACCAGTCGCTGCATACCGTGGTGCTGCAAATGGTTGACGGCGTGGCCTGTTTACCGATCGAAATCCAGATCCGCACCCAGGCCATGCACGACCATGCCGAGCACGGTGTGGCCGCCCACTGGGCCTACAAAGAGGCGGGCGCCAAGGGCTACGCCGGGGTGTCGGCCAGCGGCGAATACGATGCCAAGATCGCCGTGCTGCGCCAACTTCTGGCCTGGGAGCGCGACCTTTCCGGGGCCGCCCCGCACAGCGCCGACGTGTTGGGCGACCGCATCTACGTGCTGACCCCCGATGCCGCCGTGGTGGAGCTGCCCGTCGGGGCCACCGCCGTGGACTTTGCCTACAGCGTGCACACCAACCTGGGCCACCGCTGCCGCGGTGCCAAGGTGGACGGCGTGCAGGTGCCGCTGAACACCCCGCTGCAAAACGGCCAGACCGTGGAGATCACGGCCGCCAAAGAGGGCGGGCCTTCGCGCGACTGGCTCAACACCGAGCTGGGCTACCTGGTCAGCCACCGCGCCCGGGCCAAGGCCCGCGCCTGGTTCAACGCTGCCGCCCTGCACACCACGGTGGCGCGTGGGCGCGAGGCGGTGGAAAAGCTGCTGCAGCGCGAGGGCAAAACCGCGATCAAGCTCGACGACCTGGCCGCCCGGCTGGGCTTCAAGTCGGCCGACGACCTGTTCGAAGTGGTGGGCAAGGACGAGTTTTCACTGCGTAGCATCGAAATATTGCTGCGCCCGCCCGAGCCGGTGCTGGCCCCGGACGACTATTTGCTGCTCAAAAAAGCCCGCAACCCGGAGAACTCGCCCAAAGGCGGTGTGCTGGTGGTGGGCGTGGAGTCGCTGATGACGCAGCTGGCCAAATGCTGCAAGCCCGCGCCGCCGGATGCCATCGTGGGCTTTATCACGCGCGGCAAGGGCGTCAGCATCCACCGTGCCGATTGCAGCAATTTCCGCGAAATGTCGGTGCGCAACGGTGAGCGCGTGATCGAGGTGGAATGGGGCAGCGGAAAAAACGAGGGGACATCTGTCTACCCTGTGGACGTATCGGTACAGGCCGCCGACCGCCAAGGCTTGCTGCGCGATATCTCCGAAGTCTTTACCAAGGAAAAAATGAACGTCATCGGGGTACAAACCCAGTCGGTCAAGGGCACGGCCTGGATGACCTTCACCGTGGAAGTGGCCGATGCGGCCCGCCTGACCAAGGTGCTGGGCGTGGTGTCGGATGTGGCGGGTGTACGTTCGGCCAGGAGAAGGTAGGCGGTGCGAAAAAACCATGCTATACTAGCGCTCTAAAGTAGTTTAGCTTTAGGCGCGTAGCTCAGCTGGTTAGAGCACCACCTTGACATGGTGGGGGTCGATGGTTCGAGTCCATTCGCGCCTACCAAATTCAAGCCCTGTACATCGGTGATGTACAGGGCTTTTGGTTTTGTGGCCACTGTTTTCAGGGTATTCCTTGAAGCGCGTGGTGCCATGGATTTTTAAAATATGTTGCAGTGCAGTAGAGTGCTTACTGACACCGCGAACACCATGAAAGACATTAGTGCCCAGCCATTCTCCGAACAGCGCGCATGACGACACCCACCGCGTCATCAAGAAGTACCCGAACCGTCGTCTCTACGATACGGATACCTCGACTTACATCACCTTGGCCGAAGTCAAGAAGTTGGTGATGGAGCGTGAGCCTGTGCGCGTGCTGGATGCCAAGACCGGTGACGATCTGACCCGGGCCATCCTGCTGCAGATCATCCTGGAAGAAGAGGCCGGTGGCGCACCCATGTTCACCGAGCAGGCGCTGGCCAACATGATCCGCTTCTACGGCAACACCATGCAAAGCTTTCTGGGCCCATACCTGGAAAAAAACGTGCAAACCTTCGTCGATCTGCAGTCCACCATGGGCGAACAGGCCAAGGGCATGACCCCCGAGGCGTGGGCGCAAATGCTCAAATTGCAGTCGCCCGCCATGCAGGGCATGTTGGGTAGCTACGTCGAGCAGTCCAAAAATGTTTTTGTGCAAATGCAGGAGCAAATGCAAAAGCAGACGGCCCAATTGCTGGGCAGCTTCGGCCTGAAACCCTGAAATTCCCGAGGGCGGCGACAATACGGGGATGATCGAAGCAATTTCCCCATCCAAAATACCCAAAGTCGGGTTTGTCAGCCTGGGCTGCCCCAAGGCCTTGACGGACTCCGAGCTCATCCTCACCCAACTCAGCGCCGAAGGCTACCAAACCTCCAAGACCTTTGAAGGTGCCGACCTGGTGATCGTCAACACCTGTGGTTTCATTGACGATGCCGTCAAGGAAAGCCTGGACACCATTGGCGAAGCCCTGGCCACCAATGGCCGCGTCATCGTCACTGGCTGCCTGGGGGCCAAGGCGGGCGATGCCGGCGGCAACCTGGTGCGGCAAATGCACCCCAGCGTGCTGGCTGTCACCGGCCCGCACGCCACCCAGGAGGTGATGGATGCCGTCCACGCCAACCTGCCCAAGCCACACGACCCGTTTTTGGACCTGATTCCCAACGCCTTTGGCACCGCAGGCATCAAGCTCACGCCCCGGCATTACGCCTATTTGAAGATCAGCGAAGGCTGCAACCACCGCTGCACCTTTTGCATCATCCCGTCGATGCGCGGCGATCTGGTGTCGCGCAATATCGGCGACGTGCTCAGCGATGCCAAGGCCTTGTTTGAAGGTGGCGTGAAAGAGCTGCTGGTCATCAGCCAGGACACCTCGGCTTACGGCGTGGACGTGAAGTACCGCACCGGCTTCTGGGACGGCAAGCCGGTCAAAACCCGCATGCTGGAACTGGTGCAAACCTTGGCCGACATCGCCGAGCCTTATGGCGCCTGGGTGCGCCTGCACTATGTCTACCCGTACCCCAGCGTGGACGAGATCATTCCGCTGATGGCCACGGGCCGTGTGCTGCCATACCTGGACGTGCCCTTGCAGCACAGCCACCCCGACGTGCTCAAGCGCATGAAGCGCCCGGCCAGCGGCGAGAAAAACCTGGAGCGCATCCAGCGCTGGCGCGAGGCCTGCCCGTCGCTGGTAATCCGAAGCACCTTCATCGCCGGTTTCCCGGGCGAAACCGAAGAAGAATTTGCGCATCTGCTGGATTTCATGCGCGAAGCCCAGATCGACCGCGCAGGCTGCTTTGCCTACAGCCCGGTGGATGGAGCGGCCGCCAACGACATTCCCGGCATGCTGCCCTTCGAGTTGCGCGAAGAACGCCGCGCCCGCTTCATGGCCGTGGCCGAAGAAGTGTCTGCCGCCAAGTTGCTCAAGCGCGTGGGTGCGACCATGCAGGTCTTGGTGGATTCGGCGCCCGGCATGGGTAAAAAGGGCGGCATTGGCCGCAGCTACGCCGACGCGCCCGAGATCGACGGCATCGTGCGCCTGCTGCCTCCCGAAAAAATCAGCAAGACCTTGAAGGTGGGGGAGTTCACCAAAGCGCGCATTGTGGGTACCCAGGGCCACGATCTGGTGGCTTTGCCGATCTAAATCTGATGTCCCCGCATTGCGCAAGCAGTGCGGGGAAAAATGGGCAAAAAAAAAGCCGCTAACTTCTTAGCGGCTTTTTCTCGAGTAAATTGTGGTGCCCAGAACTGGACTCGAACCAGCACGCCTTGCGGCGCTGCGACCTGAACACAGTGCGTCTACCAATTTCGCCATCTGGGCCCACGAAACTCTAAAAACTCTCACGATCTGCAATAGGTATTTTGCAAATCTTTAACCAGAAAAAAACCGCCAGTTGTATAGCGGTTTTTTCAAGATAAGGTGTGGTGCCCAGAACTGGACTCGAACCAGCACGCCTTGCAGCGCTGCGACCTGAACACAGTGCGTCTACCAATTTCGCCATCTGGGCCCACGAGTTAAAGTATAACATGGGAAAAACGACGGTTCTGACCCGTGGGCCGTAGGCTTGCTAAAACAATTGTTTTTTCTGGGCCAGGCTACAGCTCTGCTACCCTTTAGGCACTCCAGTCTGTAAAGAGAGAATACTTATCAAAACGACCAGCCACACCAGCGGCCTGCTGGACGAGATCGAAGGCACCATCCAGGGTCACCGCGATGGACACGGGTTTGTACTGCGCGACGACGGCGAGTCCGACATTTACTTGCCTTCCAACGAAATGCGCGCCGTACTGCACAAGGACCGGGTCAAGGTCAACATTGTGCGCAGCGACCGCAAAGGTCGCCCTGAAGGCCGGGTTTTGGAAATTGTCGAGCGCCCCCCGCAGCCCATCATTGGCCGTCTGCTGCAAGAAAGCGGTATTTGGCTCGTAGCCCCTGAAGACAAGCGTTACGGCCAGGACGTATTGATTCCCAAGGCCGGTATCGGCAGCGCCAAAGCCGGGCAGGTGGTGGTGGTCGAGCTGACCGAGCCGCCCGCGCTGTTTGGCCAGCCCGTGGGCCGCGTCAAGGAAGTGCTGGGCGAGGTGGACGACCCCGGCATGGAAATCGAAATCGCGGTGCGCAAATATGACGTGCCGCATATTTTTTCCGACGCCTGTATCGCCTTGGCCCGCACCCTGCCCGACAAGGTGCGCCCGCAGGACAAAAAGAACCGTGTCGATCTGACCGACGTGCCGCTGGTCACCATCGACGGCGAGGACGCCCGCGACTTCGACGATGCCGTCTACTGCGAACCCGCCAAGGTCGGCCGTGGCAAGGGCTGGCGCCTGCTGGTCGCGATTGCCGACGTGAGCAACTATGTGGAAACCGGCTCGGCCATCGACGTGGATGCCTACGACCGCGCCACCAGCGTGTACTTTCCGCGCCGCGTGATTCCCATGCTGCCTGAGAAGCTGTCCAACGGCCTGTGCTCGCTGAACCCCGATGTGGAGCGCCTGTGCATGGTCTGTGACATGCTGGTCACCGCCAAGGGCGATGTGCACGCCTACCAGTTCTACCCGGCGGTGATGTTCAGCCATGCGCGCTTCACCTATACCGAAGTGGCGGCGATTCTGGCCAACACCCGGGGCCCCGAGGCCACGCGCCGCAAAGACCGCGTGAACGACCTGCTCAACCTGCAAGATGTCTACCACGCCCTGCTGGTCGCCCGCAAGGTGCGCGGCGCGGTGGACTTTGAAACCGTTGAGACCCAAATCGTGTGTGACGAAGGCGGACGCATCGAAAAGATCGTGCCCCGCACCCGCAACGAAGCCCACAAGCTCATCGAAGAGGCCATGCTGGCCGCCAACGTCTGCAGCGCCGATTTCATCGCCCAGGGCAAGCACCCCGGCCTGTTCCGCGTGCACGAGGGCCCCACGCCCGAGAAGATCGAAATGCTGCGCAACTACCTGAAGGCCACCGGCGTAGGTATGTCGATTAGCGACGACCCGAAAACCGCCGAATTCCAGGCCATTGCCAACGCCACCAAAGACCGGCCCGACGCGCAGCAAATCCACTCCATGCTGCTGCGCTCCATGCAGCAGGCCATCTACACGCCCATGAACGGCGGGCATTTCGGGTTGGCGTTCGATGCCTACACCCATTTCACCAGCCCGATCCGGCGCTACCCCGATCTGCTGGTGCACCGCGTCATCAAGGCCATCCTGGCGCACCGCAAGTACCAGTTGCCCACCTTGCCCACCCCCGGTGAGGCGCATGCCAAGCTGGCCAAACGCCTGAGCAAGGGCGCGGCCTCCAAGCTGCAAGGCAAGGTCGGCGAGCCCGACATGAAGATCAAGAAGGTCAGCCCCGAAACGCTGGCCTGGCAGGCGGCGGGCCTGCATTGCAGCGCCAACGAGCGCCGCGCCGACGAGGCCAGCCGCGATGTGGAAGCCTGGCTGAAGTGCAAATACATGCGCGAGCACCTCGGCGAGGAATTTGGTGGCACGGTCACTGCCGCCACCGGCTTCGGCATCTTCGTCACGCTGGACGCGATGTATGTCGAAGGCCTGGTGCACATCACCGAGCTGGGCGGCGAGTACTTCAAGTTCGACGAAGCCCGGCAAGAGCTGCGCGGCGAGCGCACCGGCATCCGCTATGCCATCGGCACCCGCGTGCAGGTCCAGGTCAGCCGCGTCGATCTGGACGGCCGCAAGATCGACTTCCGCCTGATCCGCGAGGGCGAAGAGCTGGTCAACCGTGCCATGAAAGACAAGGGCGTGCAGCGCGAAGGCGGCAACCGGTCCGGCAATGAGGCCCCAGCCCCTAAACGCTCGGGTCGCAAGGCCGGAGCGGGTGCCCCCCGCGACCGCGACCATGCCGAGCGCGGGCCCATCCAGGCCAGCGCCGCCGCCAAAGCCCCGGGCAAGACCCCCGCCAAGGGCGGTGCGGCCAAGAAGAAAACCCGTACCCGCCGCTAGAGGAAGCCCAGCCATGGAAAACCACCCCAAAGTCGCCATCGTCACCGGCGCAGGCAGCGGCATTGGCCGCGCCGTTGCCCTGGCGCTGCTGGCCGCCGGCTACCGCGTTGCGCTGGCCGGCCGCCGTGCGGAACCCCTGCACGCGGTGGCGCTGGAGTCCGGTGCCGCAGAGCGTGCCTTGGCCGTGCCTACCGACGTGACCGATGCCGCCGCCGTGCAGGCTTTGTTCGATGCCACGGTGGCCCAGTTTGGCCGGGTCGATCTGCTGTTCAATAACGCCGGTACCGGCACGCCTGCCGTGCTGCTGGAAGATCTGAGCCTGGCCCAATGGCAGAGCGTGGTGAACGTGAACTTCACCGGCATGTTTTTGTGCATCCAGCAGGCGTTTCGGGTGATGAAGGCGCAAAGCCCGCAGGGCGGGCGCATCATCAACAACGGCTCCATCTCCAGCACCACGCCGCGCCCGAACTCGATTGCCTATACCTCCACCAAGCACGGTGTGCGCGGCATGACCAAGGCCGCTGCGCTGGATGGCCGCAAGTACAACATCGCCGTGGGCCAGATCGACATCGGCAATGCCGCTACCGACATGACCAAGCGCATGACCACCGGCATCCTGCAACCGAATGGCGAGATGGTGGTCGAGCCGGTGATGGACGTGGCCATCGTCGGCAAGTCGGTGCTCTACATGGACAGCCTGCCGCCGGAGGCCAACGTGCTGTTCCACACCGTCATGGCCACCAAGATGCCCTTCGTGGGTCGCGGCTAGCTTCTTGCCAGCGCGCTGGCCGTCAGCGGCTGGCCCGCGGGCCAATGGTCTGCCGCCAGCCCGTGCGCAAATACCGCCTCGCAGGCGGCCACCACCGCATATTGGCCCATCGCCAGCCGGGCACCGACCATGCCGGCCAGCACATCCCCCGTTCCCGCCGTCGCCAGCCGTCCATTACCGGTGGGGTTGATGTGGGGCGTCTGGCTCGGCGCGGCGATGACCGTGCCCGAACCCTTGAGCACCGCCACGCAGGCGAAACGGTCGGCCAGTTGCTGGGCGGCCCCCAGCCGGTCGGCCTGGATCTGCGCGGTGCTGCAGCCCAGCAGGCGGGCGGCTTCCAGCGGATGCGGGGTGAGCACCGTGGGCAGGCTTTGGGTGGCGCGGGCGCGCAACTGGGCTTGCAGGGCGGTGTCGGCGGCGATGGCGTTCAGCGCGTCGGCATCCAGCACCAGCCGGGCGGCCTCAGCCAGTACCCGGGGCAGCAGGGCGCGCACCGCCTCGCCGCCGCCACAGCCGCACACCACGGCCAGCGCGTGCAAGGCCAGGGCGCTGGGCGCGCGGAACATCAGTTCGGGCTGTTGCGGGTGTACGCCCAGGCTGCCGCCGTCCAGCAGCCCGACGAAGACCCGCCCGGCGCCCGTGTGCAGCGCGGCGCTGGCGGCCAGCAGGGCGGCACCGGTCATGCCCGGTGCGCCGCCGAGGATGGCCACGTCACCGTAACTGCCTTTGTGGCTGGCATGGGTGCGGCTGGCCGAAAGCGGTGCGCCTACCAGTTGGGCCGTGGCGCCATGGGCCGTGGGGATGCCCAAGTCGTCCAACCAGACCTGGCCTGCGGCATCGCGGCCATGGCCGGTAAACAGACCTGGCTTGAGGCTGAGTAGGCACAGCGTGTTTTGTGCATAAATGATGCTGATAGCGCTTATTCCATCGGCGCTACCAGCTACTGATTGCATAGCAAAACTACCGGTGTCGGCTTGCAGGCCGGTGGGTAAATCGATAGCCAGGATGGGGGCCGGGCTGGCGTTCATGGCGGCAATCCATGCGGCCATGGTGCCTGCCGGGGCGCGGCTGCTGCCGATGCCCAGGAGTGCATCGATGCACAGGTCCTGGGTGGTCAGGGCGGTGGGCGGCGTATCGGCGAAAAGCACGCCTGCGGCGCGGGCGCGGGCCAGCGCGGCCAGGCTGTCGGCGGGGGCGCTGGCTTCTGTGCCCAGCCAGGTCACCACCACGGCGGTGCCGCGCAGATGCAGCTGGGTGGCGGCTTCCAGCCCGTCGCCGCCGTTGTTGCCGGGGCCGCAGGCAATCCACACGGTGCGGGCGTGCGGTGCCAGCGCCCGGGCCAGCCGGGCCACGGCCAGCCCGGCGCGCTGCATCAGGGTGTGGGGCGGCAGGTCGGCCATGGCGGCCTGCTCAATGCGGCGCGTGGCCGCGGTGTCAAACAGGGGGTGGGCGCGGTCAGGTGTGATGCGTTGCATGGCCGAATTGTGCGCCCGGGATCTCAGTGCCGCAGGCGCTCCAGTCCCCAACCGTCGATGTCCAGCTCCGGCACGCGGCCTGCCACCAGGTCGGCGGTGGCGCGGGCGCTGCCGCTGGCCAGTGCCCAGCCGTAGGCGCCGTGCCCCAGGTTCAGCCAGATGCCGGGCCGGCCGCTGGGGCCGATCACCGGGGTGCCGTCGGGCAGGGTGGGGCGGGCGCCTTTCCAGATCTGCACATTGCTGGCGAGCTGGGCCGCGCCGGGGAACCAGTCGTACAGCACCTGGTACAGGCGGGCGATGGCGGCTGGGTTTTTGGCATCGGCGCGGCTGCCCATGTCAAATCCGCCCGCCACGCGCACGCGCTGGCCCATGCGGGCAATCGAGATCTGGTGCTGGCCGTCGACCACCGCGCTGACCGGGGCGTTCAGGGGTTCGCGGATGGCGGCCGACAGCGAGTAGCCGTACACCGCCGCCAGCGGAATCTGCACGCCTAGCGGCCGCAGCAGCGCAGCCGAGGCCAGCCCGGCGCAGACCACCACCGCGTCAAAGCGGCGCGGCGTGGCCTCGTTTGCTATGGAAACGGTAGCTGCTGGCGCAGGTTCGATGTGCGCTACCGTGCGATTGAACTCAAATTGCACGCCAAGCTGCTGGGCTTCCGCCTTGAGCAGCATGGTGAACTGGCGGCAGTTGCCCACGGCATCGCCGGGCAGGTGGATGGCGGCGGCTAGGGGGGTGTCGGCGTTCAGGGCGGGTTCGTGCAGGCGGGCGGCCGGGGCATCGAGCTGTTGCCAGGCCACACCCGCCTCGCGCAGCCATTGCAGACCGGGCTGGGCCTGGTCCCGTTCTTTGGCGGTGCGCAGCAGCAGCAGGCTGCCCTCGATGCGGTCGTAGTCCAGATGCAGGTGGTGGGTCAGGGCTTGCAGGCGTTCGGCACTGTATCCGGCCAGGCGGTGCAGCCGGGCGCGGTGGTCTAGGTAGACGGCGGGTTGCTGGGCACTGCGGCATTTCCACAGCCAGGCCAGTTCGTTACCCGTCAGGCCCCAGCCCAGTTGGACGGGCGCGTTTCGGCTGAACAGACCCTGCAGCACGCTGCCGACCAGGCCGGGCGGGGCACTGGGCAAGGCGGTGCCCAGGGTGAGCAGGCCCGCACTGGCAAAGCTGGCCTCCTCGGCGGCGGCGCTGTGGCGCTCAAATACGGTGACCTGGTGGCCGTCGGCGGCCAACTCGTATGCGGTGCTGACGCCCACCACCCCCGCGCCAATCACGGCGACCTTCATGCGGCAAACACCCGCATCTTCTCAAACAACATGCAAACCTTAGATTTATAGAAAAAATGCTGCTTGCGCTTATTGGATAAGCGTAAGCAGCTATTAAAACTGTAGTGTAGCCTCGGCGAGCAATGCCAGGTTCAACAGGGTGTCGTCGTGCAGGGCGGCATGCCACAGCATCAGCCCGACCGGCAGTTCATCGGCGGTGTGGCAGGGCAGGGAGATGGCGCAGCCGTCCAGCATGTTGACCACGCTGGGGTTGCGCAGCAGCAGGCCGTTGGTGTGGAAGAAGGCGTCGTCGCGCTCCACGCCGGGGGCCACATTGGCGATGGGTGCGGCCACGGCGGGCACCGTGGGCGACAGCACGGCATCAAAGCCCTGCAGGGCGGTTTCCATCTTGGCGATCCAGGCAGTGCGGGCGGCGACCAGCTCGGCATATTCAAAGGCACGCATTTGCGATCCACGCTCGATACGGGCCAGCACGCGCGGGTCGTAGGCGGCGCGGATGTGCGGGCCGCGGGCCAGCAGCGGACGGTGCCAGATGTAGGCCTCCACCGCCGAAAAGCCGCCGGTCGCCTGGATGCCGTGCAGCTCGCGCACTTCTTCCAGCGGGATGTCCACCAGGGTTGCGCCCGCGTCGCGCAGGCGCTGCAGGCTGCGCTCGAAGGCGCGGGCCACCGTGTGGTCCATGCTGTCCAGAAAGCCGCTGCGCGCCACGGCCAGCCGGTAGCTGGAGAGTGGGGCGGCGCTGCGCGGCACCTGGCGCTGGGCCAGAATTTCATGCGCCAGAACTGCGTCGCGCACGGTCCGGGTCAGGGCGCAGGCCGTGTCCAAGGTGCTGGACAGGGGTACCGCACCCGCCGTGGGCACCAGGCGGGCGGTGCTTTTGAAGCCGACGATGCCATTCAGCGCCGCCGGAATACGGATCGAGCCGCCGGTGTCCGAACCCAGCCCGATGAAGGCCGCCCCGGTGGCCACCGACACCGCCGCGCCGGACGAGGAGCCGCCCGGAATCCGGGGCACCGTGCCGTAGATACGGGCACCGGCTGCCTGGTCGTAGCGCCCGTCCCAGGCGACCGGGGTGCCGTGGTGCGGGTTCACGCCCACGCCCGAGAAGGCGAACTCCGTCATGTTGGTGCGCCCCAGGATGCCGCCACCGGCCGCGCGCAACCGGGCCACGGCCGGGCTGTCGGCGGTGGCGGGGGCACGGTCGGCCAGGACCCGCGAGCCTGCGGTGGTCACCTCACCGGCCACGTCGAACAGGTCTTTGACCGAGATGGCCAGGCCGCCCAGCGGGCTGGCCAGGTTGGCCTGCGCCGCCTGGGATTGGGCGGGGTCGAATCGGGTCTGCAAAAAGGCATTGCGGCAGGCGGGCGACTGGGCAATGGCGATGGACCGGGCCATCTCTGCCGCCGAAGTGGTGTGCCCGGACTGCAGGGACTGGAGGGTGGAGGTCAGGTCTGGGCGCATGCGGGTAGGAGGGAGTGTGCTAGACTCCTTGGGTTTTGCTGATCGGTCAAACTTGTTTTGATTGTTGGTTAAAACAAATCGCAAACCAGTCCATTCAAGGTGTTGTCCTGTCATATTTTGTATATGAAACAGTGGCAAATCGGGCTGAATTTTAGACGCAACCTTAAGGAAAATACCATGTCCGTCAACATGCGCGAAATGCTCGAAGCCGGTGTCCATTTTGGCCACCAAACCCGTTTCTGGAACCCCAAGATGGCCCCGTTCATCTTCGGTCACCGTAACAAGATCCACATCATCAACCTGGAAAAATCGCTGCCGATGTTCCAGGAAGCGGCCAAGTTTGCCAAGCAACTGACCGCCAACCGTGGCACCATTTTGATGGTCGGCACCAAGCGCCAGGCCCGCGAAATCGTGGCCGGTGAAGCCGCCCGTGCCGGCGTGCCTTTCGTCGACCAGCGCTGGCTCGGCGGCATGCTGACCAACTTCAAGACCGTCAAGACCTCGATCAAGCGTCTGAAGGACATGAAGATCCAGCAAGAAGCCGGTCTGGACGCCATGAGCAAGAAAGAACAGCTGATGTTCGCCCGCGAAATGGTCAAGCTGGAAAAAGACATCGGTGGCATCCAGGATATGGTCACCCTGCCGGACGCCATCTTCGTGATCGACGTGGGCTTCCACAAGATCGCCATCCTTGAAGCCCGCAAGCTGGGCATCCCGCTGATCGGCGTGGTCGATACCAACCACTCCCCAGAAGGCATCGACTACGTGATCCCTGGCAACGACGACTCCTCCAAGGCTGTCGCTCTGTACGCTCGTGGCATCGCCGACGCGATCATCGAAGGCCGCAACAGCGCTGGCAATGACGTGGTCAAGGCCGTAGCCGCTGCGGAAAGCGCCGACGAATTCGTGGAAGTGAACGAGGCTGCTGCAGCCTAAGCGTTCCCCATGGCGCGGCGCACTGCCGCGATCAAAGAGGGGCGCAAGCCCCCTTTTTTTTACTAATTTAAGACGTTAAGACGGAGAAATATATGGCTGCAATTACCGCAAGCATGGTCGCTGAACTGCGTGGCAAAACCGACGCCCCCATGATGGAGTGCAAGAAGGCATTGACCGAAGCCGAAGGCGACATGGGCAAGGCTGAAGAGCTGCTGCGCGTCAAGCTCGGTAGCAAGGCGGGCAAGGCCGCTTCGCGTATCACCGCCGAAGGCGTGGTCACCAGCTACTTTGACGGCACCACCGGTGCTTTGCTCGAAGTCAATTGCGAAACCGACTTCGTGACCAAGAACGACAGCTTCCTGGCACTGGCCCAGGGCGCGGTCGAACTGATCGCCAAGAACAACCCTGCCGACGTGGCCGCCCTGAGCGCCCTGGCCTACGCCCAAGACGGTTTCGGCCCCACCCTGGAAGACGTGCGCAAGGGTCTGATCGGCAAGATCGGCGAAAACATGACGTTCCGCCGCTTCAAGCAGTTCAGCACCGGCGCCAAGCTGGCCGGCTACCTGCACGGCACGCGCATTGGCGTGGTGGTCGAGTTTGAAGGTGACGACGTGGCTGCCAAAGACGTGGCCATGCACATCGCCGCCATGAAGCCCGTGGCCCTGTCCAGCGCCGACGTGCCTGCCGACCTGATCGCCAAAGAGCGTTCGGTGGCAACTGCCAAGGCTGCAGAAGACGCTTCGGTGGCCGTGGCCGCTGGCAAGCCGGTCCAGTCCGACGAAATCGTTGCCAAGCGCATCGAAGGCGGCGTGCAGAAGTACCTGAAGGAAGTCTCCTTGTTCAACCAGTCTTTCGTCAAGAACGACAAGCAAACGGTTGAGCAGATGCTCAAGGCCACCGGCACCACCGTGAAAGCATTCACGATGTTTGTGGTGGGCGAAGGCATTGAGAAGAAGGTCGACGACTTCGCTGCCGAAGTGGCTGCCCAAGTGGCTGCTGCCAAGGCTACCGCCTGATTTTTCTGACGCAGTACTGACCTATTTTGCCCCTACCATTAGCCACTTTTCCACCATTACGAGGACTCTCCCCATGACCCAAGCCCAACCAGCCTACAAGCGCATTTTGCTCAAGCTGTCGGGGGAGGCGTTGATGGGCGACGACCAGTTCGGCATCAACCGCGACACCATCGTGCGTATGGTGGAGGAGGTTGCCGACATCACCCGTCTGGGTGTGCAGGTGGCGGTGGTGATCGGTGGCGGCAATATTTTTCGCGGCGTAGCGGGGGGTTCGGTCGGTATGGACCGCGCCACCGCCGACTACATGGGCATGCTGGCCACGGTGATGAATGCGCTGGCCCTGGCCGATGCCATGAACAAGGCCGGTCTGACCGCCCGCGTCATGTCGGCCATCGCCATCGACCAGGTGGTTGAACCCTATGTGCGCCCCAAGGCCTTGCAGTACCTGGAAGAGGGCAAGGTGGTGGTGTTTGCGGCCGGTACCGGCAACCCGTTTTTCACCACCGACACGGCTGCGGCCCTGCGCGGTGCCGAGATCGGTGCCGAGATCGTGCTCAAGGCCACCAAGGTGGACGGTGTCTACACCGCCGACCCCAAGAAAGACCCCAGCGCGACCCGTTACACCACGCTGACCTTCGACCAGGCGATGTCGCAAAATCTGGGCATCATGGATGCGACCGCCTTTGCGCTGTGCCGCGACCAGAAATTGCCGATCAAGGTGTTCTCGATCTTCAAACACGGTGCGCTACAACGCGTGGTGATGGGCGAAGACGAAGGTACCTTGGTCCACGCGTGAGCCGGACTTCCGAGGAGAAACCACATGACCATTGCCGACGTTAAAACCAATCTGCAGGCCCGGATGGAACAGTCCATCGTGGCCTTCAAAAACAACCTGTCCAAGATCCGCACAGGCCGCGCCAACCCCGGTTTGCTCGACACCGTGCACGTCGACTACTACGGCTCCATGGTGCCCATCAGCCAGGTGGCGAATGTGTCGCTGATCGACTCGCGCACCATCGGTGTGCAGCCCTGGGAAAAGAGCATGGCGGCCAAGGTGGAAAAAGCCATCCGCGACAGCCATCTGGGCCTGAACCCCGCGTCCATGGGCGACCTGATCCGGGTGCCCATGCCCGCCATGAGCGAAGAGCGCCGCAAGGAACTCACCAAGCTGGCCCGCACCGAAGGCGAAAGCGCCAAGATCATCGTGCGCAACGTGCGCCGTGATGCCAACGAAGCCATCAAAAAGCTGGTCAAGGACAAATTGGCCTCGGAAGACGACCAAAAGCGCGCCGAAGCCGAAGTCCAGAAGATCACCGACCGCCACATCGCCGAAGTGGACCAACTCGTAGTCGCCAAAGAAGCCGACATCATGGCCGTCTAGGCCTGGCTGCGCCGATGGCTACTCCTGTTCCCCACCACATCGCCATTGTCATGGACGGCAATGGCCGCTGGGCGAACCGGCGCTTCATGCCGCGCCTGGCCGGGCACCACCAGGGGGTGGATGCGCTGCGCCGTTGCGTCCAGGCCAGCCTGGACCGGGGCGTGGGCGTGTTGACCGTGTTTGCGTTTTCGTCTGAAAACTGGGACCGGCCGGCCGAAGAAGTCTCGGGCCTGATGTCGCTGATGGTCAGCGTGCTGGCCAAAGAGGTGGTCAAGCTCAAAGCCAACGGTGCGCAACTGCACTTCGTGGGCAACCTGTCGGCGCTGTCCGACAAGGTCCGCAACGGCCTGCTGGAAGCTGAAAAAGAAACCGCGGGCAACCACAAGCTGGTGCTCAACATCTGCTTCAACTACGGTGGCCGCTGGGACATTACCCAGGCGGCGCAAAAACTGGCAGCCAGCGGCGAGCCCATCACCGAAAAAAGCATGGACCGCGCCATGGCCCTGGCCCATTCGCCCGACCCGGATCTGTTGATCCGCACCGGCGGCGAATTCCGTATCAGCAACTTCCTGCTGTGGCAGGCGGCTTATTCGGAGCTGGTGTTCAGCGACAAACTCTGGCCTGAATTTGACGAGGCCGCGCTGGACGAGGCGATCGCCGTCTACAACGGCCGCGAACGCCGATTTGGCAAAACCTCGGCCCAGGTCGCACCTGCAGCTGCCGGCCCCATCACCTGAGTCTTCCCTATGCTGCTGCAACGCGTTATCACGGCCCTGGTTTTGCTGGCCCTACTTTTGCCTGCGTTGTTCTATCCTGCGCCCGAGCCCCTGTGTCTGCTGGCCATTGTGGCCATCGCCGCGGCAACCTGGGAATGGGGCCGTATGAATGGCATGGCGCAACCCAAGTCGGTGGCACTGGCTATGGCCATGGTGTTCGCCTGCCTGCTGTCGTGGATCATGGGCCTGCTGACGGCGCACACGCCCACGCTGTGGACTATCGCTGGCGCGGCCTGGGTGCTGGTGGGCGGCTGGCTGCTGCGCAACGGCGCGCGCGGCTGGGCCAACATCGACAAGATCGTGCGCGGCATCGTCGGTTTTGCCGCCCTGTGGCTGGCCTGGCTGGCAATTTGCCAGGCGCGGGTCATCGGCACCAATTTTTTGCTGTCGGTGCTGCTGCTGGTCTGGGTGGCCGACATTGGAGCCTACTTTGCGGGCCGGGCGTTCGGCACGAAGTTCTTCAAAAACAAGCTCGCCCCCGCCATCAGCCCCGGCAAAAGCTGGGAAGGTGTGTGTGGCGGCATGCTGGGTGTGCTGGTGCTGGCGGGCGTGTGGGTCTGGGCCGACCACGCCTGGGCTTCCCCGGTGGCCAGCCTGTACACCCGGCTGGCACAGCACAGCGGTATTCTGTTGGTGGTGGCCGTGCTGTTCATGGCGGCCATGAGCGTGGTGGGGGACCTGGTCGAATCGCTGATCAAGCGCAGCGCCGGGGTCAAAGACAGCAGCGGCCTGCTGCCCGGCCACGGTGGCGTGCTGGACCGGGTGGATGCGCTTTTGCCCACCCTGCCGCTGGCGATGATGCTGGTATCGATAGTCGGCTAAGGACGGACGCATGCGACAGGTTTTGACGATTTTGGGTTCCACCGGCTCGGTAGGGACCAGCACACTCGACGTGGTGTCCCGCCACCCGGACCGGTTTGAAGTATTTGCGCTTACCGCGGCGACCCAGGTGGATTTGATGCTGCAGCAATGTGCGCAGTTCAAACCCCGCTTTGCGGTCATGGCCAGCCTGCAGCATGCAGAACTGTTGGCCGAAAAAATTAAGCAAAATAGCATTCCCACGCTTGTTCTATCAGCGCAAGCAGCTATTGAAATGGTAGCGTCTCACCCCGAGGTCGATGCGGTCATGGCGGCGATCGTCGGCGCGGCCGGCCTGGCCCCGTGCCTGGCCGCAGCCCGTGCTGGCAAACGCCTGCTGTTGGCCAACAAAGAGGCGCTGGTGGTGGGCGGCGAGGTGTTTCTGGCGGCCGTGAAGCAAGGCGGCGCCTTGCTGCTGCCGATTGACAGCGAGCATTCGGCTGTGTTCCAGTCGCTGCCCGAAGATCCGGCGGTCTGGCCCCGGCGCATCGAGAAAATTATGCTGACTTCGTCGGGCGGCCCGTTCCGCACCCGCGATCCCGCAACGCTGCGCGACGTGACCCCCGAGCAGGCCTGCGCCCACCCGAACTTCGCCATGGGCCGCAAGATTTCGGTGGATTCGGCCACCATGATGAACAAGGCGCTGGAGGTGATCGAGGCCAAATACCTGTTTGGCGTGACGCCCGAGCAGATCGAGGTGGTGATCCATCCGCAGCAAATCATCCATTCGATGGTGCAGTTCCACGATGCCTCGGTGATGGCCCAGCTGGGCACACCGGACATGCGGGTGCCGATTGCCTATGGCCTGTCCTGGCCCGAGCGCATCGAGAGTGGCACGGCGCGGTTGGACTTTTCCAAAATGGCGGCCATGACGTTCGAGGTGCCGGATTTCCAGCGCTTTCCCTGCCTGCAACTGGCCTGGGAAAGCCTGCGTGCCCCGTCGGGCACCTGCGCGGTGCTGAATGCGGCCAACGAGGTGGCAGTGGCCGCCTTTTTGGACCGGCGCATCCGCTTTGACCAGATCCATGCGATCAATCTTGCAACTTTGGCGGCGGTAAGCCCCTCCAAGCCCCAGACGCTGGAAGATTTGCTGGCGTTGGACGCGGAATCCCGCGCTGTTGCGCAGCAGGCCCTACCCTGTCTGTAGATTTCCGCCTGTAAATGCACCCATAAGGATTGCCATGCTGACCATAGTGGCTTTTATCGTTGCGCTGGCCTTGCTGATTGCGGTGCACGAGTACGGCCACTACCGCGTCGCGGTGGCCTGCGGTGTCAAGGTGCTGAAGTTCTCCATCGGTTTCGGCCAGACGGTGCTGCGCTGGCGGCCCAAGGGGTCGCCGACCGAATTTGTCATCAGCGCGTTTCCGCTCGGCGGCTTCGTGAAGATGCTGGACGAGCGCGAAGCGCCAGTGGCCGCCGAGGAGCGCCATCTGGCCTTCAATACCCAGTCTTTGCCCAAGCGGGCGGCCATCGTGGCGGCAGGGCCGGTGGCGAATCTGCTGCTGGCGGTGTTGTTGTACGCGCTGGTCAACTGGAGCGGGGTGGAGGAGCCCAAAGCCATTCTGGCCAGCCCCACCATCGGCTCGGTGGCCGAAAAAGCCGGCATCCAGGGCGGCGAGACCGTCACCCGGGCGGCCTGGGACGGCGAAGCTTTGGAAGAGGTTGCCTCGTTTGACGAACTGCGCTGGCTGCTGACCCGTGGCGCGCTGGACAGCCGCGATGTACGTCTGGAACTGGCTACGTCCGCGCAAGGGGCCCGGCGCGAGGTGGTGATGGCGCTGGCTCCACTGCATGCCCAGGAGGCCGATGCCCAGCTGTTTCGCGCCATCGGTGTGCTCGGACCCTGGACGCGTCCGGAGCTGGGCGAGGTCAAGCCCGAGGGCGCAGGCGCCCGCGCGGGCCTGCTCCGTGGCGACCTGGTGCTGCGGGTGGGTGATACACCCATCGTGGACGGCCAGCAACTGCGCGACACCATCCGTGGCTCCTTGTCGGGTGGGCAGGCGTTGGCGCAGGTGTGGCAGGTTGACCGTAACGGCCAGCGGCTGGCCCTGACCGTCACCCCGGATGTGGCACCCGACGGGCTGCAGTCGATTGGCCGCATTAACGCTTTTGTGGGTGCCATGCCCGAGATGCTGACCGTGCGCTACGGCCCGCTGGATGGCCTGTGGCGCGGCGTGGAGCGCACCTGGGAGGTATCGGGCCTGACCCTGCGCATGATGGGCCGCATGCTGGTGGGCGAGGCCTCCATCAAGAATTTGAGCGGCCCCTTGTCGGTGGCCGAGTACGCGGGCAAGTCGGCCAGCCTGGGCTTTACCCAGTACCTGGTATTTTTGGCCCTGATCAGCGTTAGCCTTGGGGTCTTGAACCTGTTGCCGATCCCGATTTTGGACGGTGGGCACCTGTTGTATTATCTTTGGGAGGCTGTCACAGGCAAACGCGTATCCGATGCCTGGATGGAACGCTTGCAGCGCGGAGGCGGTGCAGTGCTGTTGTTGATGATGTCCATTGCACTGTTTAACGATGTCCACCGCCTGTTTGGCTAATATTCACCCGACTTACCGCCTGGCGCGGTTCCAGTCCCACCATATTCCATGAAAAATCATTTCAATAGCTTTCGCCTGCGGTCCATGTCGGCTGCCGTGGCGCTGGTACTGGCTGCCAATACGGCCTGGGCCGTGACCCCTTTTGCCGTGCGCGACATCCGCATCGAAGGTCTGCAGCGCGTCGAGCCGGGCACCATTTTTGCGTCTTTGCCATTCCGTGTGGGCGACACCTACAACGACGACCAGGGCTCGGCGGCCATCCGCTCCCTGTTCGCCCTGGGGTTGTTCAAGGACGTGCGGCTGGAGGTAAGCGGCGACGTGTTGGTGGTCGTGGTGGAAGAGCGCCCCACGATTGCCGATGTCGAGTTTGTTGGCTCCAAGGAGTTTGACAAGGACGCGCTCAAAAAGTCCATGCGCGATGTGGGTCTGACCGATGGCCGCCCGTTTGACAAAGCCCTGGCCGACCGCGCAGAGCAGGAACTCAAGCGCCAGTACATCAACAAGAGCCTGTACGCCGCCGAAGTGCAGACCACGGTGACCCCGATAGAGCGCAACCGCGTCAACCTGACCTTCACCATCACCGAAGGCGAGCCCGCCAAGATCAAGGACATCCACATCGTGGGTGCCAAGGCCTTCAGTGAATCCACGCTGCGCAACCAGTTCGAGCTGGACACCGGTGGCTGGCTCAGCTGGTACACAAAATCCGACCGTTACACCCGCGCCAAGCTCAACGCCGACATCGAAACCCTGCGCTCCTACTACCTGTCGCGCGGTTACCTGGAATTCAAGGTCGACTCCACCCAGGTGGCGATTTCGCCGGACAAGCAAAGTATGTCGGTCACCATCAACGTGACCGAAGGCGAGCGTTTTGTGGTGTCGGCGGTGCGCCTGGAAGGCAACTACCTGGGCAAGGACGATGAGTTCAAGTCGCTGGTCAGCATCCAGCCCGGCGAGGCCTATAACGCCGACCTGGTCGCCAAGACCACCAAGGCCTTCAAAGACAACTTCGGCAGCTTCGGCTTTGCCTTTGCCCAGGTCGAGGCCAAACCGGAAATCGACCGCACCACCAACCGTGTGGTGCTGGTAATGCAGTCCGAGCCCTCGCGCCGCGCCTATGTGCGCAAGGTCAACGTGGCGGGCAACAGCCGTACCCGCGACGAAGTCATCCGCCGCGAATTCCGCCAGTTGGAATCGTCGTGGTACGACGGTGACAAGATCAAGCTGTCGCGCGACCGGGTCGACCGCCTGGGCTTCTTCAAGGAAGTCAACGTGGAAACCCAGGACGTGGCCGGTTCGCCCGACCAGGTGGATGTGCAGGTCAATGTCGAAGAAAAATCCAGCGGCAGCATCCAGCTGGGGGCCGGTTTCTCCAGCGCCGACAAGCTCTCGCTGTCGTTCAGCATCAAGCAGGAAAATGCTTTCGGTTCGGGCAATTACCTGGGCCTGGAAGTCAATACCAGCAAATACAACCAGGTGGTGGTGGTCAGCACGGTGGATCCGTATTTCACCGAAAGCGGCATTTCCCGCTCCATCGACATCTTCCACCGCGCCACCAAGCCCTATAACGACCAGGGCGGCAACTACGAGCTGGTCACCCAGGGCGCGGGCCTGCGCTTTGGCGTGCCGTTCAGCGAGCTCGATACGGTGTATTTCGGTGGCAGCCTGGAACGCACCACCATCAAGCCGGGCACCAACATCCCGGCTGCCTACCTGGCCTATGCCGAAGAGTTTGGCTACACCAGTCTGGCCATCCCGTTAACCATTGGCTGGTCACGTGACGACCGTGACAGCACCTTGGCCCCGAGCACCGGCGTATACCAGCGCCTCAACACCGAAGCCGGTCTGTTTGGCGATGCGCATTACCTGCGCGCCAACTACCAGTACCAGCAGTACGTGCCCCTGACCAAGCAATTCACGCTGGCCTTCAATGGCGAAGTGGGCTTTGGCAAAGGCCTGGGCGGCCGGGCTTTCCCGGTGTTCAAGAACTTCTACGGTGGCGGTCTGGGCTCGGTGCGTGGCTTTGAGCAGGGCACCCTGGGCCCGCGCGACGTGACCGGCTCGGTCATCGGTGGCCCCAAGAAATTCACCCTCAATACAGAAATCCAGTCCCCGTTCCCCGGTGCGGGCAACGACCGTACCCTGCGCCTGTTCGCCTTTGGTGACATCGGCAATGTGTACGGTGAAAATGAAAAAATCCGCTTTGGCGAAATGCGGGCCTCGGCCGGTGTGGGTCTGAGCTGGATTTCTCCCGTCGGCCCTCTGCGTTTGGCTTACGCCAAGCCCATTCGCAAGTTTGCTGGCGATAGAATCCAATCCTTGCAATTCCAAATAGGTACGTCTTTCTAATGAAGAACTTTCTACGCCAATGCGGATCTGGCATTTTGTTCGGGGCTATCCTCCTGTCGGCCCATGCGCAGGCGGACGAGTTCCGCGTCGGGTTCGTCAATACCGACCGTATCTTCCGTGAGTCTGCCGCCGCCAAGACGGCCCAGGCCAAACTGGAGCAAGAATTCGCCAAGCGTGAAAAAGAACTCAGCGACGCCGGTGCGGTGCTGAAAACCGCCTCGGACAAGTTCGAGCGCGAAGCTGCCACCCTGGCGGAAAGCCAGCGCGTCTCGCGCCAGAAAGTGCTGGTCGACCAGGACCGCGACTTCCAACGCAAGCGCCGTGAATTCCAGGAAGACCTGAACTCCCGCAAGAACGAAGAACTGCAGCAAGTGCTGGAAAAAGCCAACAAGGTGATCAAGCAAGTGGCGGAAACCGAAAAGTACGATGCCGTGCTGCAAGAAGCGGTCTACATCAACCCCAAGCACGACATCACCGACAAGGTCATCAAGGCCTTGAACGCCATTCCCGCCAAGTAAACCCACCAGAGGACTCCAGCATGGCGCTGCGTCTAGGCGCGATAGTGGAAGCCCTCGGAGGGGCGTTGCACGGAGACGCGGAGCTGTCGATCGACGGCATCGCGCCGCTGGAGTCGGCAGGCCCATCGCAGCTGGCTTTCCTCAGTAATCCCAAGTACCAGCAGCAGCTCGCCCGGTCCCAGGCGGGTTGCGTGATCGTGGGTCCCGCCCAGGCCGATATGGCCCTGGCCCGCGGTGTCTGTATCGTCGCCGACGCGCCGTACCTGTACTTCGCTAAAGTCACCCAGCTCTGGAAGCGCCAGCGTCCGGCACCTGCCGGCCCGGCCATCCACCCCAGCGCGGTGGTCGACCCCAGTGCCCAGATCGACCCCAGCGCCCGTATTGGCCCACTGTGCGTGGTCGAGCGCGGAGCCTGCATTGGTGCCAACACGGTGCTCAAGTCGCGCGTCACGGTGGGTGAAGATTGCCGCATCGGCGACCGTTGCCTGCTGCATGCGGGCGTGGTCATCGGCGCCGACGGCTTTGGCTTTGCGCCCCATGCAGGTGCCTGGGAAAAGATTGAGCAACTCGGGGCGGTATGCATCGGCAACGATGTGGAAATTGGTGCCAACACCTGCATAGACCGGGGCGCGCTGCTGGATACCGTGATATCCGACGGGGTCAAGCTCGACAACCTGATCCAGATCGGCCACAACGTCTTCGTGGGTGCCCACACCGCCATGGCGGGCTGCGTCGGCGTGGCGGGCAGCGCCCACATTGGCGCGCATTGCACCGTGGGTGGTGGCGCAATCGTGCTGGGGCATTTGACCCTGGCCGATGGTGTCAACATCTCGGCCGGCACGGTAGCCACCCGCTCCATCACCCAGCCCGGCCATTACACCGGCATGTTTCCGATTGACGACAACGCCAAGTGGGAAAAAAATGCCGCCTCCCTCAAGCAGTTACATAGCCTGCGCGACCGCCTGAAAGCGGTTGAGAAAACCTTAGAACAACTCCAACAGAGCCCCGAAAAACCATGATGGACATCCACCAAATCCTCAAGCAACTGCCACACCGCTATCCTTTCCTGATGGTGGACCGGGTGCTGAGCATCGAAAAATCCAAGTCCATCCGCGCGTTCAAAAACGTCACCATCAATGAGCCTTTTTTTGAAGGCCACTTTCCGCGCCGCCCGGTCATGCCCGGTGTGCTGATGCTGGAAGCCCTGGCCCAGGCCGCTGCCTTGCTGGCCTTCGACGCTCTGGGTAAATCGCCCGAGGACGACACCGTGTACTACTTTGCGGCCATCGACAATGCCCGCTTCAAGCGCCCGGTCGAACCCGGCGACCAGCTGATGCTGGACGTGGAGCTGGTGCGCATGAAGTCCGGCATTTTCAAGTTCAAGGGCAAGGGCACCGTGGGCGACGAGCTGGCGGTCGAAGCCGAGCTGACCTGTGCCATGCGCACCATCGCCTGAGTGTTGCCCCCGTGACCGCCATCCACGCCACCGCCCTGGTTGATCCGTCCGCGCAGCTGGACGCGTCGGTGACCATCGGCCCCTACACAGTGGTCGGCCCGCACGTGAAGATCGGCGCGGGCACCACGGTGGGGCCGCACTGCGTGCTGCAGGGCCACACCACCATTGGCCGCGACAACCGTATCTTCCAGTTCAACTCCCTCGGGGCCGACCCACAGGACAAGAAGTTCGCAGGCGAGCCCACCGAGCTGGTGATTGGCGACCGCAACACCATCCGCGAGTTTTGCACCTTTAACCTGGGTACGGTGCAGGACGCGGGCGTGACCCGCATCGGCAGCGACAACTGGATCATGGCCTACGTGCACATCGCGCACGACTGCCTGCTGGGCGACCAGATCACCATGGCCAACGGCGTCACCCTGGCTGGCCATGTGCAGGTAGGCGACTGGGCCACCGTGGGCGGCCTCACCGGCGTGCTGCAACGCATGCGCATCGGCGCGCATTCCATGGTCGGCTTTGCCAGCCACATCGGCAAAGACGTGCCGCCCTTCATGGTGGTGGACGGCAACCCGCTGGCGGTGCGTGCCGTCAACCTGGTCGGCCTGAAGCGGCGCGACTTTTCCGATGCGCGCCTCAAAGCCATCCGCGAGATGCACAAGCTGCTCTACCGCCAGGGCAAGACGCTGGACGAGGCCCGCAGCGCCATCCAGGCCTTGGCTGCCGAGGTGCCCGAAGCTGCTGCCGACGTGGCCCTGATGGATGGCTTCCTGGGCAGTTCCGTCAGCGGTATCGCCCGCTAGCCATGTCCGATCCCCGCGTCGCCATGGTGGCCGGAGAGGCCTCTGGCGACTTGCTCGCAGGCCTGGTGCTGGACGGCCTGCGGGCCCGCTGGCCCGACCTGCAATCCAGTGGCATTGGCGGGCCGCAGATGGCCCGGCGCGGCTTCCAGGCGCAGTGGCCCAGCGAGCGGCTGGCGGTGCACGGCTACAACATGGACGTGTTTCGCCGCCTGGCCGAGCTGCTGCGTATCCGCAAACAGCTGCGTGAGCGCCTGCTGCGCGAGCGGCCCGGCGTGTTCATCGGCGTGGATGCGCCCGACTTCAACCTGGGGCTGGAAACGGCACTGAAAGCCGCTGGCATCCCCACCGTGCACTTCGTCTGCCCGTCGATCTGGGCCTGGCGCGCCGACCGGGTGGACAAAATCCGCCGCGCCGCCGACCACGTGCTGTGCATTTTTCCGTTCGAGCCCGATCTGCTGGCCCAGCACGGCATTGCCGCCACCTACGTGGGCCATCCACTGGCCAATGTGATCCCCCTGCAGCCCGACCGCGCCGCCGCGCGGCAGAAGCTGGGGCTGGCCCCCGAAGACACCGTGGTCGCCATCCTGCCCGGCAGCCGCCAGTCGGAAATCAAATACCTGGCTTTAAGGTTCTTTCAGGCTGCAGCGCTTATTCTGGAAGCGCAACCAGCTATAAAATTTGTAGTACCCGCGGTGCCTACGCTGCGCACGCAAATTGAAGCCCTGGCCACCGAGGCGGGCATGGCCGGGCGCATCCAGATGGTTGCGGGCCAGTCGCATACCGTGCTGGCCGCCTGCGACCTGACCCTGATTGCCAGCGGCACGGCCACGCTGGAGGCCGCGCTGTTCAAGCGGCCCATGGTGATTGCCTACAACATGCACTGGTTTTCGTGGCGCATGATGCAGCGCAAGCAGCTCCAGCCCTGGGTGGGCCTGCCCAATATTTTGTGCCGCGACTTCGTGGTGCCCGAGCTGCTGCAGGACGCGGCCACGCCCCAGGCCCTGGCCGATGCCTGCCTGCAGTGGCTGGCGCCGTCCGCCTCTGCGAGAATCGCGGCCCTTGAAGCCACATTCACCGCGCTGCACCACAGCCTGCAGCGCGATACTGCCCAGTTAGCCACCGATGCCATCCAAAAAATTATCGCCACCCGTGCAAGCTGAGTTGACCTGGCCCACCCGGGGCCTGGTGGCCGGGGTGGACGAGGCCGGGCGCGGCCCGCTGGCCGGGCCGGTGGTAGCCGCCGCCGTGATCCTGGACGAACGCCAGCCGATTGCCGGCCTGGCCGACTCCAAGAAGCTCACCGCCAAGCGCCGCGCCCAGCTGTACGACGAAATCCTGGCCAAAGCCCTGTGCTGCTCGATCGCCGAGGCCAGCGTGGAAGAAATCGAAACACTCAACATCCTGCAGGCCACCATGCTGGCCATGCAGCGGGCAGTGCTTGGCCTGCGGCTCAAGCCCGGCCACGTGCTGGTGGACGGCAACCGTGTGCCGGTGCTGGCCATGACCAGCGAGGCCATCGTCCAAGGCGATGCCCTGGTGCCCGCGATATCGGCCGCGTCCATCCTGGCCAAGGTCACCCGCGACCGCTGGTGTGCCCAGGTGGATGCCGACTATCCGCAGTACGGGTTTAAAGGGCACAAGGGCTATGGCACGGCCGCGCACCTGGCGGCGCTGCAGGCGCACGGGGCCTGCCCCTTGCACCGCAGGACGTTTGCTCCCGTCACCCAGGTGATGGCACGTATGGCTTTGACGGCGGTGCTGGCATGAGCTCGGACCCCATCACCCACCTCCAGTCGCGCGACAACCCACTGCTCAAGGAACTGCGCCGCCTGTCGCAAGACAGCACCGCCTACCGCAAACAAGGCCGTGTGTGGCTGGAGGGCGACCACCTGTGCCGCGCCGCGCTGGCCCGGGGCTGGAAACCGGCCATGGCGATTTTTTCAGAGTCTTTTTGGCCTCTAGCGCCCGTGGAATGGGCGAGAGCAGCTACGAAAGTAATAGTAATCAAGGATGCTTTGTTTGCCGACCTGAGCAGCCTGGAATCACCCGCCCAGATGGGTTTTGTGGTCGATTTGCCGAGCACCGCCGCGCTGGACCCGGCCGCCGCCAGCGTCATCCTCGACCGGGTGCAGGATGCCGGCAACGTGGGCTCCATCCTGCGCAGCGCCGGGGCTTTCGGTTTCCAGCAGATCATCGCCCTCAAGGGCACGGCGGCGCTGTGGAGCCCCAAGGTGCTGCGCGCGGGCATGGGCGCGCATTTCGGCCTGCGCCTGGTCGAGGGCGTGGAGCCCGAGGCGCTGGAGGCCCTGACCGTGCCGCTGGTCGTCACCAGCTCCCACCAGGGCGCGCTGCTGCAAGACCAGACGTTGCCATACCCCTGCGCCTGGGCCATGGGCCACGAAGGGCAGGGCGTGGGCCCGGCCCTGCTGGCGCGCGCCACCGTGTCGGTGCGCATCGGCCAGCCGGGGGGGGAAGAGTCGCTGAACGTGGCCGCAGCGGCGGCGATTTGCCTGCACGCGTCCTCTGTGGGGCGCTGACGGGCGCAACCCAGGTTCAGGGTTTGCCCGTGGTTTGGGCCAGGATCTGCAACAGTGCTCGGCTATAATCGTGGGCTTTCCCGCATCCACGTACGCCTAGCGCCGGTCTTACCGAACCCCCTTCCAGAGCATTTGCAAGAGTTTTACTCTTGGACCGCTTGGGCGTACCCGTAACTATTTCGGAGAACCCAGTGCTTTTGTCTCTCAAGGGAACCTTCCCATCCGCCATTCTGGCGCTCGCAGACGGCACGGTCTTTGTTGGCAACTCCATTGGAGCCCCCGGCTCCACCGTGGGCGAGGTGGTGTTCAACACCGCCATGACCGGCTACCAGGAAATCCTCACCGACCCCAGCTACTGCCAGCAGATCGTCACCCTGACGTACCCGCACATCGGCAATACCGGCGTCAATGTGGAAGACGTGGAAGCCGCCCGCGTCCACGCCGCCGGTTTGGTCATCAAAGATCTGCCGCTGGTCGCCTCCAACTTCCGCAGCCACCTCACTTTGTCGGACTACCTGGTCCAGCAAAACACGGTCGCCATCGCCAACCTCGACACCCGCAAGCTGACCCGCCACCTGCGCACGCATGGCGCGCAAAACGGCTGCATTCTTGCGCTGCCCACAGGCCAGAGCGTCAACGCTGAAAACACCGCCCAGGCCGTGGCTGCCGCCCAGGCTGTGCCCAGCATGGCCGGTCTGGACCTGGCCAAGGTGGTCTCCGCCAAGGAGTCCTACGCCTGGACCCAGACCGAATGGAATCTGGTTGGCGGCTACGGCAACCAGGACGCGCCGCGCTTCCACGTGGTGGCCTATGACTTCGGGGTCAAGTTCAACATTCTGCGCATGCTGGCCAGCCGCGGCTGCCGCATCACCGTGGTGCCCGCGCAAACCAGCGCCGCCGAAGTGCTGGCACTCAAGCCTGACGGCGTGTTCCTGTCCAACGGCCCCGGCGATCCGGAGCCCTGCGACTACGCGATTGCCGCTGCGGCAGAGCTGATCGAGTCCGGCATCCCCACCTTCGGCATCTGCCTGGGCCACCAGATCATGGCCCTGGCCAGCGGTGCCAAGACCTTCAAGATGAAGTTCGGCCACCACGGTGCCAACCACCCGGTGAAAGACCTGGACGATGGCCGCGTCAGCATCACCAGCCAGAACCACGGTTTTGCGGTGGACGCGGCCACGCTGCCCGCCAACCTGCGCGCCACGCACATCAGCCTGTTCGACGGCACGCTGCAAGGCCTGGCCCGTACCGACAAGCCCGCGTTCTGCTTCCAGGGCCACCCCGAGGCTTCGCCCGGCCCGCATGACATCAGCTACCTGTTTGACCGCTTCATCGTGCTGATGGAGAAAAACTAATGCCTAAACGCCTAGACCTTCAATCCATCCTCATCATTGGTGCGGGCCCGATCATCATCGGCCAGGCCTGTGAGTTCGACTACTCCGGCGTGCAGGCCTGCAAGGCGTTGCGCGAGGAGGGCTACCGCGTCATCCTGATCAACAGCAACCCCGCCACGATCATGACCGACCCGGCCACGGCCGACGTGACCTACATCGAGCCCATCACCTGGCAGACGGTCGAGAAGATCATCGCCAAAGAGCGCCCTGATGCGATCTTGCCCACCATGGGCGGCCAGACTGCGCTGAACTGCGCACTCGACCTGTGGCACAACGGCGTGCTGGCCAAGTACACCGGCGCGGCCACCGGCAAGCCCGTGGAGCTGATCGGCGCCAAGCCCGAAGCCATCGACAAGGCCGAAGACCGCCTGAAGTTCAAGGACGCGATGACCAAGATCGGCCTGGGCTCGGCCCGGTCCGGTATTGCACACAGCATGGCCGAGGCCTGGGACGTGCAAAAGACCCTGGGTTTCCCCACCGTCATCCGCCCCAGTTTTACCCTGGGCGGCACCGGCGGCGGCATTGCCTATAACTCGGAAGAGTTTGAAACCATCTGCAAGCGCGGCCTGGAAGCTTCGCCTACCAACGAGCTGCTGATCGAAGAGTCGCTGCTGGGCTGGAAAGAGTACGAGATGGAAGTGGTGCGCGACACCGCCGACAACTGCATCATCGTCTGCTCCATCGAAAACCTGGACCCGATGGGCGTGCACACCGGCGACTCGATCACCGTGGCCCCCGCCCAGACCCTGACCGACAAGGAATACCAGCTGCTGCGCAACGCCAGCCTGGCCGTGTTGCGCGAAATCGGCGTGGACACCGGCGGCTCCAATGTGCAGTTCTCCATCAACCCGGTCGATGGCCGCATGGTGGTGATCGAGATGAACCCGCGCGTGTCGCGCTCCTCGGCACTGGCCTCCAAGGCTACCGGCTTCCCGATTGCCAAGGTGGCGGCCAAGCTGGCCGTGGGTTACACGCTGGACGAACTGCGCAACGAGATCACCAACGGTGCCACGCCCGCCAGTTTCGAACCCAGCATCGACTACGTGGTCACCAAGATCCCGCGTTTTGCGTTTGAAAAATTCCCCACCGCCGATTCGCGCCTGACCACGCAGATGAAGTCGGTCGGCGAAGTCATGGCCATGGGCCGTACCTTCCAGGAATCCTTCCAGAAAGCCCTGCGCGGACTGGAAGTGGGCGTGGACGGCATGAACGAAAAGACCCAGGACCGCGAAGTGCTGGAAAAAGAGCTGGGCGAGCCTGGCCCCGAGCGCATCTGGTACGTGGGCGACGCATTCGCCGCTGGCTGGACAGTGGACGAAGTGTTTGCCCTGACCAAGATCGACCCCTGGTTCCTGGTGCAGATCGAGCAGATCGTGAAGATCGAGCTGGAGCTGGAAACCAAGACCTTGGAAGACATCGACGCGGCCACCCTGCGCGCCCTGAAGCAAAAAGGCTTCTCCGACCGCCGCCTGGCCAAGCAGCTCAAGACCACCGACACGGCCATCCGCAATGCCCGCCGTGCCCTGGGCGTGCGCCCGGTGTACAAGCGCGTGGATACCTGTGCGGCAGAGTTCGCCACCGACACCGCCTACCTGTATTCGACCTATGAGGCCGAGGGTGCCGAGTGCGAAGCCGCGCCCACCGACAAGAAGAAGATCATGGTGCTGGGCGGCGGACCGAACCGCATCGGCCAGGGCATCGAGTTCGACTACTGCTGCGTGCACGCCGCGCTGGCCATGCGCGAAGACGGGTACGAGACCATCATGGTCAATTGCAACCCCGAAACCGTGTCCACCGACTACGACACCTCCGACCGCCTGTACTTCGAGCCGCTGACGCTGGAAGACGTGCTGGAAATCGTCGACAAGGAAAAGCCTTTTGGCGTGATCGTGCAGTATGGCGGGCAAACCCCGTTGAAGCTGGCGCTGGATCTGGAAGCCAATGGCGTGCCCATCATCGGCACCAGCCCCGACATGATCGACGCGGCCGAAGACCGTGAGCGCTTCCAGAAGCTGCTGCACGAACTTGGCCTGCGCCAGCCTCCCAACGCCACGGCCCGTACCGAGCCCGAAGCGCTGGAAAAGGCCGCCGCCCTGGGTTACCCCCTGGTGGTGCGCCCAAGCTACGTGCTGGGTGGCCGGGCCATGGAAATCGTCCACGAGCAGCGCGACCTGGAGCGCTACATGCGCGAGGCCGTCAAGGTCAGCCACGACTCGCCGGTGTTGCTGGACCGCTTCCTGAACGATGCCATCGAATGCGATGTGGACGCGATCTGCGACGGCCAGCGCGTGTTCATCGGCGGCGTGATGGAGCACATCGAGCAAGCGGGCGTGCACAGCGGCGACTCGGCCTGCTCGCTGCCTCCGTACTACCTGTCGGCCGAGACCGTCACCGAGATCAAACGCCAGACCACGGCCATGGCGCATGCGCTGAAGGTGGTAGGCCTGATGAACGTGCAGTTTGCCATCCAGCATGTGGACGGCAAAGACGTGATCTACGTGCTGGAAGTCAATCCGCGTGCATCCCGCACCGTGCCCTTCGTCAGCAAGGCTACCGGCATCCAGCTGGCCAAGGTGGCCGCGCGCTGCATGGTCGGCCAGTCGCTGGACGCGCAGGGCATCTTCAAGGAAGTGACTCCGCCGTATTTCAGCGTCAAGGAAGCCGTGTTCCCGTTCGTCAAGTTCCCCGGCGTGGACACGATTCTCGGCCCCGAGATGAAGTCTACCGGCGAGGTGATGGGCGTGGGCAAGACTTTTGGCGAAGCCTTCGTGAAATCGCAAATCGGCGCGGGCACCAAGCTGCCGCGTTCCGGTAAAGCCTTTGTGTCGGTGAAAAACAACGACAAGGCGCGTGCCGTGGAAGTGGCGCGTGGTTTGGCTGCCTTGGGCTTTGATTTGATCGCCACCAAGGGCACGTCGGCGGCTTTCCAGGCCGCGGGCATTGCCTGCACCACGGTCAACAAGGTCACCGAAGGCCGGCCGAACATCGTCGACATGATCAAGAACAACGAGATTGCCCTGGTCATCAACACCGTGGAAGAGCGGCGCAACGCAATTGCCGACTCGCGCCACATCCGTACATCGGCTTTATTGGCCCGCGTCACCACCTTCACCACCATTTTTGGTGCCGAAGCGGCGGTGGAAGGCATGCAGTACCTGGACGACCTGGATGTCATCTCGGTACAGGAAATGCATGCGCAGTTGTTGGCTTAAGCCGTATTTGGAGTTGTAACCATGTCTACCCTACCTATTACCAAACGCGGCGCAGAGTCCCTCAAAGCCGAATTGCACAAGCTCAAGACGGTGGAACGCCCCTGGGTGATCAACGCCATCTCTGAAGCCCGCGCCCAAGGCGATCTGAGCGAAAACGCCGAATACGAAGCCGCCAAGGACCGCCAGGGCTTCATCGAAGGCCGTATCCAGGAGGTCGAAGGCAAGTTGTCGGTGGCCCAGATCATCGACCCCGCCACGCTGGACGCCGGTGGCCGTGTGGTCTTTGGCGCTACCGTCGATCTGGAAGACGAAGACAGCGGCCAAGCCGTGCAGTACCAGATCGTGGGTGAAGACGAGGCCGACCTCAAGCTGGGCCGCGTCAACGTCTCCAGCCCGATTGCCCGTGCCCTGATCGGCAAGGAAGTGGGCGATACCGCCGAGGTGAATGCGCCCGGTGGCATCAAGCGCTACGAAGTCATGGCCGTCAGCTACATCTGATCACGATGCGCCAACGCCTGCCCGTGCTCTTGGCCGCCCTCTGGTGGGGCAGCCTGAGCACGCTGGGCTTCATGGTGGTGCCGATGCTGTTTGCGGTGCTGCCCACCCCGGCCATGGCCGGTGGCATGGCGGCCAAGCTGTTCACGGCGCAGACCTGGCTGTCCATGGCCTGCACGCTGATTCTGTTGATGTTTTCCAGGTCAAAACAGGGTCTTGTGCCGATAGCACAAGCGCAGGCAGCTACTATTTTTGTAGCATTTGGATTCTTGGCTGCGGTGTTGGTGGAATTTGCCATCTCGCCGCACATCGTGGCGCGGGAGAACTTGAAACTGTGGCACGGCCTGGGCAGTGCCTTGTACTTGCTGCAATGGCTAGCAGCGGGCGCGACACTGTGGAAAGTGTCGGCCCAACGCGCCTAGATCAGGTCTGGCTGCGTTTTTTCAGGCTGGTTTTGGGCTTCGGCTTGGCGCGTTTCACCGTGCCTCCAGCTGTCAGGCGCTGGTTGCCCAGCACGCGCAGCGTTTTCACTTCAGGGCGTTGGCCACCGCGGGTGCTGTGCTTGAGCACCTTGAAATCGCGTGGACCGGCCATGCGGTCTTCGTCCACCCGGCGCTCCTTGATGATTTCGGGTTGCGGGCGCCACAGCACCAGCAGTTTGCCGATGTGCTGGATGGGGGCCGCGCCAAGTTCGTCGGCCAGGGCCAGGAACATCGCTTCGCGGGCGACGCGGTCGTCCGAGAAAACGCGGACCTTGATCAGGCCGTGGGAATTCAACGCGAGGTTGATTTCTTTGGTGACAGCGGGGGTTAGGCCGTCGCTGCCCACCATCACCACAGGGTTTAAATGGTGGGCTTCGGCGCGGTGCACCTTGCGCTGGGCAGGGGTAAGTTGTATTTGAGACATGTGCGTATTATCAAGGCCAAGATGAAAGTTAAAACACAAAGTAAAAAAGTCAACAAGGCGTGGTTGAACGACCACGTCAACGACCCCTATGTCGTGTTGGCCAAACGCGAGGGCTACAGGGCCCGCGCGGCCTATAAATTGAAGGAAATTGACGAGACTTTCCACCTCATCAAGCCCGGCCATCTGGTGGTCGATCTGGGATCCACGCCTGGGGCCTGGTGCCAGTACGTGCGGCGCAAGCTGTCGCCCAAGACGGCGGCGGGCGGCGGTGCGGCGGTGGGTGCGCTCAATGGCAGCATCATCGCCATCGACCTGCTGCCCATGGAGCCGGTGGAAGGTGTGGTGTTTTTCCAGGGCGATTTTCGCGAAGACGAGATGCTGGGCAAATTGACCCAGGCCATGGACGGCCGACTGGCCGACGTGATTCTGTCGGACATGGCGCCCAACCTGTCGGGCATTCACGCCGCCGATGCCGCGCGCATCGAGGGTCTGGTCGAGCTGGCGGTGGATTTCTGCCAGGGCCACTTGAAACCGCAGGGCGCGCTGGTGGTCAAGCTGTTCCATGGTGGGGCCTACGACCCGCTGGTGAAGCTGTTCAAGCAGACCTTCCACCTGGTCAAGCCCATCAAGCCCAAAGCTTCGCGCGACAAATCGACCGAAACCTTTTTGGTTGGCGTGGGCTTGAAAAATGCAACCAAAACCGCACAAATAGAGCCTGAAAACAGCCCGGAAACGCCCTAAACCCTTGTTGGCGCAATGGCCGCCATAGTCAAGAATTGCCGTATGGGCACTTGAAACGCCTAAAATAGTACGCACTTACGTTGAAGTCTTTCCTACCGGAGCCTTGCTTGAAAAATCCGTGGTTTTCCAAAATTGCCGTCTGGCTCGTCATTGCGATGGTGCTATTCACGGTTTTCAAACAGTTCGACACCCGCGCGGGTGTGAGTTCTGGTTATGTGGGCTATTCGGACTTTTTGGACGAAGTACGCAGCAAACACATCAAATCCGTCACCATCCAGGAGGGCCAGGGCGGCACGGAGATTGTGGCCGTCACCAATGACGACCGCCGTATCCGCACCAATGCCACCTACCTCGACCGCGGCCTGGTGGGCGACCTGATCGCCAACAACATCAAGTTCGATGTCAAACCCCGCGAAGAAGGCTCCCTGCTCATGACCTTGTTGGTCAGCTGGGGCCCGATGCTGCTGTTGATCGGCGTGTGGGTGTACTTCATGCGCCAGATGCAGGGCGGCGGCAAGGGCGGTGCGTTCAGCTTCGGCAAGAGCAAAGCCCGCATGATGGACGAAAACAACAACGTCGTGACGTTTGCCGACGTGGCCGGTTGCGACGAAGCCAAGGAAGAAGTCAAGGAAGTCGTCGATTTCCTGAAAGACCCGGCCAAGTTCCAGAAGCTCGGCGGCCGTATTCCCCGCGGTCTGCTGCTGGTCGGCCCTCCTGGCACCGGTAAAACCCTGTTGGCCAAGAGCATTGCTGGCGAGGCCAAAGTGCCTTTCTTCAGCATCAGCGGCTCCGATTTCGTGGAAATGTTCGTTGGCGTGGGCGCTGCCCGGGTCCGCGACATGTTCGAGAATGCCAAAAAGAACGCACCCTGCATCATCTTTATCGATGAAATCGATGCCGTAGGCCGCCAACGCGGTGCCGGCCTGGGTGGTGGCAACGACGAGCGCGAACAAACCCTGAACCAGATGCTGGTCGAGATGGACGGTTTTGAAACCAACCTGGGCGTGATCGTGGTGGCTGCCACCAACCGCCCCGACATCCTGGACGCGGCTCTGCTGCGCCCCGGCCGTTTTGACCGCCAGGTTTATGTCACGCTGCCCGATATCCGGGGCCGTGAGCAGATTCTGGTTGTCCACATGCGCAAGATTCCGGTCAGCCAGGACGTGAACCCCAACGTGATTGCCCGCGGCACACCCGGCATGTCCGGTGCCGACTTGGCCAACCTGTGCAATGAAGCCGCGCTGATGGCGGCCCGCCGCAGTGCCCGCGTGGTGGAAATGCAAGACTTCGAGAAGGCCAAGGACAAGATCCTGATGGGCCCCGAGCGCAAGAGCATGGTCATGCCCGAGGAAGAGCGCCGCAACACGGCCTACCACGAGTCCGGCCACGCCCTGATCGGCAAGCTGCTGCCCAAGTGCGACCCGGTGCACAAGGTCACCGTGATCCCCCGTGGCCGCGCCCTGGGTGTCACCATGAGCCTGCCTGCCCAAGACCGCTACAGCTACGACAGCGAATACATGCTGAGCCAGATCAGCATGTTGTTCGGTGGCCGTATCGCCGAAGAAGTCTTCATGAACCAGATGACCACCGGTGCCAGCAACGACTTCGAGCGCGCCACCTCCATCGCCCGCGATATGGTGACCCGTTACGGTATGACCGATGCGCTGGGCCCCATGGTCTACGCCGAGAACGAAGGCGAAGTGTTCCTGGGCCGCTCGGTCACCAAGACCACCAACATGAGCGAGCAGACCATGCAAAAGGTCGACAGCGAAGTGCGCCGCATCATCGACCAGCAGTACGCCCTGGCGCGCAAGCTGATCGAAGACAACAGCGACAAGATGCACGCCATGGCCAAGGCCCTGCTCGAATGGGAAACCATCGACGTGGAGCAGATTGACGACATCATGGCCGGCCGCGAACCCCGTCCACCGAAAGACTGGACCCCCCGCACGCCCACTGGTGGCGGCAGCAACGGTGGCAGCGGTGGCGCCCCTGTGGTGGCGGTTGAGCCTGCACACACTGCTGCATAAATTGCAGTGATCTCGACAACGGGGCCTTTTGGGGCCCCGTTTCCGTTTTCCACCATTTCGCAACCCCATGCTCTGGCAAACCACCCGCTTTCGTATCGACCTGGCCCAGCCCCAGGTGATGGGCATCGTCAATGCCACCCCCGACTCCTTTTCCGACGGCGGGCGGCACGCCAGCACCGCGGCGGCCCTGGCGCACTGCGAGCAGTTGCTGCGCGACGGTGCCCACATCCTGGACATCGGCGCGGAATCCACCCGCCCCGGTGCCCAGCCGGTGCCGGTGGAGGAAGAACTGGCCCGTCTGCTGCCCGTGCTGCGGGCCGCCACCACGCTGGGCGTGCCGATTTCGGTGGACACCTACAAGCCCCAGGTCATGCGGGCCGCGCTGGACGCCGGAGCAGACATCCTCAACGACATCTGGGCCCTGCGCTGGACCGACCCGGCCCATCCGCTGGCCGCCACGGACGTCGTGGCGCAGCACCCGTCGTGCGGCGTGTGCCTGATGCACATGCACCGCGAGCCGCAAACCATGCAGGCCGAGCCCATGCAAGGCGACGTGGTGGCACAGGTGCTATTATTTTTAGAGCGGAATGTGCAGGCCCTATCAGCGCAAGGCATAGAAAAGACCCGCATCGTCCTGGACCCGGGCGTTGGCTTTGGCAAAACCGTGGCCCAAAACTTTGCCTTGTTGGCACGGCAGCAGGCGTTCCTGGCCCTGGGTTACCCGCTGCTGGTGGGGTGGTCGCGCAAATCATCGCTGGCGGGCATGGGCTCTATGCCCGGTTTGCCCCTGGGCCCTACCGAGCGCCTGGTGCCCAGCGTGGCTGCGGCCTTGTTGGCCGTGGAGCGGGGCGCACGCATCGTGCGGGTCCATGACGTGGCCGCAACCGCGCAAGCCCTCAAGGTGTGGGCTGCGGCGGGCGGGTAAGCTCAAGCATTTCTCAAAGATGCCGCATGCTGCGGTGTAATCTCCCACCGGCTTCTTCAGCGTGCGCTGTACAGGCCGTGTCTCTATAAAAAGGAAAACAATGTCCCGTCAATATTTCGGTACCGATGGCATCCGCGGCACCGTAGGCAAGCACCCCATTACCCCCGATTTCATTCTGCGCCTGGCCCATGCGGTCGGCCGCGTGCTCAAGCAAACCGAAGCCCGCCCCACGGTGCTGATCGGCAAAGACACCCGTATCTCTGGCTACATGCTGGAAAGCGCGCTGGAATCCGGCTTCAACTCCGCCGGTGTGGACGTGGTGCTGCTCGGCCCCCTGCCCACGCCGGGCGTGGCCTACCTCACCCGTGCGCAGCGCGCCAGCCTGGGCGTGGTTATCAGTGCCAGCCACAACCCATATCCAGACAACGGCATCAAGTTCTTCAGCGCCGAAGGGGCCAAGCTGCCCGATGCCTGGGAGCAGGCGGTCGAAGCCGCGCTGGAAACACCGCCCGTGTGGGCCGATTCCGCATCGCTTGGCAAAACCCGCCGCCTGGAGGACGCCTCCGGGCGCTACATCGAATTCTGCAAAAGCACCTTCCCCAATGCCCTAACGCTCAAGGGCGTGCGCATTGTGGTCGATGGTGCGCACGGCGCGGCCTACCAGATCGCGCCCAAGGTATTCCACGAGCTGGGTGCCGAAGTCATCGCCATCGGTTGTGCGCCCGACGGCATCAACATCAACGAAAACGTTGGCGCCACCCATCCCCAGGCGCTGGTCGATGCCGTCAAAGCCCACCGTGCCGACTTCGGCGTGGCGTTGGACGGCGATGCCGACCGCCTGCAAATGGTCGATGCCGATGGCCGCCTGTTCAACGGCGATGAAATTCTGTACCTGATGGTCAAGGAGCGCCTGTCACGGGGGGGTAAAAATGCCAGCAAACGCGCCGCCGATGCCGTACCCGGCGTGGTTGGCACGCTGATGACCAATATGGCCGTCGAACTGGCGTTGAAAGACAAGGGCGTGGAACTGGTCCGCGCCAAGGTGGGCGACCGCTACGTACTGGAAGAGCTGGAAAAGCGCGGCTGGTTGCTGGGCGGCGAAGGCTCCGGCCACCTGCTGGCGCTGGACAAGCACACCACCGGCGACGGCCTGGTCAGCGCCCTGCAGGTGCTGCAGGCCTGCGTGCGCACCCACCAGACCCTGGGCGAGCTGCTAGCCGACCTGACCCTGTTCCCGCAAACCCTGATCAACGTGCGCCTGCAGCCCGGCCAGGACTGGAAAGCCAATACCCAGCTCCCCCTGGCCACCCAAGCCGCCGAAGCCGAGCTCGGCAATAACGGCCGCGTACTGATCCGCGCCAGCGGCACCGAGCCGCTGGTCCGCGTGATGGTCGAGGCCCGGGATGCCGCCATGGCCAAGTCCTGCGCGGAGCGGATCGCGGCTACGCTGCGTTAATCCGCGCCGCAACGGGTCCCTGAAGGGGCCTGTCACACAACCGCCACGCAACCTACACACCCGCGTCACACCCGGGTTTCAGACTCTCTCCTACACACAGGAGAAGTCCATGAAAGAACTGCCCACCCCCACCTTCGCGCTGTCGCCTATTTCGCTGGTGTCGGCGTTCAACCCGGCCCATTTGCTGCGCGGGGCGCTGCACCGGCGCGACGAGCGGGTGGTGGCGCCCATCCCCCGCGTCGAGGCCCAGCCTGTGGCTGCTGTGGGCGGCATTGCCGTGTCCTGGGCGCGGCACCAGGACGAGGTGCGCGAAGCCCAGCGCCTGCGCTACCAGGTCTTTGCGGTCGAGATGGGCGCACGCCTGTCCACCCGGCTGCCCGGGCACGATGTGGATTTGTTTGACGATTTTTGCGAGCACCTGCTGGTGCGCGACGTGGCCAGCAACGCCGTGATCGGCACCTACCGGGTGCTGACCCCGGTGCAGGCCCGGCGCGTGGGCAGCACCTACAGCGATATGGAATTTGACCTGGTGCGCCTGCGCAACCTGCGCAGCCGCATGGTGGAGCTGGGCCGCAGCTGCGTGCACGCCGACCACCGCCACGGCGGCGTGATTCTGGCCCTGTGGGGCGCGCTGGCCGAGTTCATGCAGCGCAACCAGCTCGACACCATGGTGGGCTGCGCCAGCATCCCCATGCTGCACAACGGCGTGGTGGGCGGTGACGCGGCGGCCAGCATCTGGCACCAGTTGCAAAAAACCCACATGGCCCCGATCGAATACCACGTGCAGCCCCGCCTGCCGCTGCCGATTGAGCAGTTCGACAGCACGCTGGCCATCGAGCCACCGGCCTTGATCAAGGGCTATTTGCGCCTGGGCGCCAAGGTGCTGGGCGCGCCCGCCTGGGACCCGGATTTCAACACCGCCGACCTGCCCATGCTGCTGCGCATTACCGATCTACCCGCCCGCTACCGCAAGCACTTTGGCGGCTAAGCGACCGAGACGGGGGAGTAGGCCAGGCGCACATAGATCGGTGCAAAGGCTTCCGCCTGGACGATCTCCACCAGCGTCTCCTTGGCCAGCTCCAGCAGGGCGATGAAGGTCACCACCAGCACCGACATGCCCTTGGCGGCATCGAACAGCTCTTCAAACTCCACAAACTTGCGGCCTTGCAGGGTCTTGAGCAGGTAGCTCATGTGCTCGCGCACCGACAGCTCCTCGCGGGTGATGGTGTGGTGCTGGATGAGTTTGGCGCGGCGCAGAATGTCGCGCCAGGCCTCTTGCAGGTCGGCCACGTGCACCTCGGGCAGCCGCGGCTGCAGCGCCTGCTCGATGAACACCTGGGCCTTGAGAAAGTCGCGGCCAAACTGGGGCAGGGCGTTGAGCCGGGCTGCTGCCAGCTTGATCTGCTCGTATTCCAGCAGGCGGCGCACCAGGGCGGCGCGCGGGTCTTCGGCCTCCTCGCCCTCGGCGGCCTTTTTGGGCGGTAGCAGCATGCGCGACTTGATCTCGATCAGCATCGCCGCCATCAGCAGGTAGTCGGCCGCCAGCTCCAGATTGCGGCTGCGGATCTCGTCCACGTACACCAAGTACTGGCGCGTCAGGGCCGCCATGGGGATGTCGAGGATGTTGAAGTTTTGCCGCCGTATCAGGTACAGCAGCAGGTCCAGCGGGCCCTCGAAAGCGTCGAGAAACACCTCCAGCGCATCCGGCGGGATGTACAGATCCACCGGCATGGCAAACATCGGCTCGCCATACAGGCGGGCCCGTGCCACCGGATCCAGAACCTCGGAAAGTGCCAGCGCTTCAACCACTGCGGTTGCTATAAATTAAATAGCTTGTCGTGCTGATGGAATGGGCGCTAACTGCCAATTTGGCTACTTATTTGTTGTTGGTCTGGTAGACGTACGGGTTTTGTGCCACGCGGCCTTCGCGGTACTCTTCCTGGGCGCTACGGTCTACCTTTGGCTCCCACAGCAGGGCACGGCCCGCCAGTTGCTCGGCTTCGAGCGTGGGCCGCTTCTCTTTCAGTTGCTCGATGAACTGGGTGGTTTCGGATGTGTAATCGGGACGGCGAAAGATGGACATAGACTGGACCTTTGGTTTGGCTTGATTTTACGGGGGCAGCAAGCGATGTTGAAAAGATGGGCAGGTTTAATGGGTTTCGTAGGTGTCGTGCTGGCTTTGGCGGCCTGCGACCCGCAGCGCATTGACAAATTGGAAGAGGGCGTGGCCACCGAGGCCGATGTGCGGGCCCAGTTTGGCGAGCCCGAGAAAATCTGGGACGCCCCTGAAGGGGGCCGCACCTTCGAATACAACCGCCAGCCTGCGGGCCATGTGAACTACATGATCACCATCGGCGCAGATGGCAAGATGAGCGCCCTGCGCCAGGTGCTGACCCCGCAAAATTTCGCCAAGGTCCAGCCCGGCATGGCGATGGAAGACGTGCGCAAGATGCTGGGCAAGCCGATGAAAGTCACGCCCTTTCAGCTGAAGAAAGAGGTGGACTACGACTGGCGGTATCTGGAGCCGCCCAACACCTCCAAGGTCTTCACCGTGGTGTTCGACCCCGATTACCGGGTGCTGCGCACCCTGTCCGTGCCCGACCCCGAGGCCGAACACAACCGCTAGCCGGGCGTGAAATGGGCCGCCACGTAGTCCAGAAAGCAGGCGATGCGCGACACCAGCGCGGTGTTGCGGTAGTACACGGCGTGGATGGGCTGGCGCACTTCCACCGTGGCGCCGGGCAGCAACTGCACCAGATCGCCGCGCGCGCGGTCGCCCTCGGTCATGAAATCGGCCAAACACACCACACCCGCGCCCGCCAGGGCCAGTTGCCGCAGGCTCTCGCCGCTGGAGGCGCGCAGCGAGGGTGCAATCACCAGTCGGTCGCCTGTGGGGTTGCCTGATGGGTTGCCTGATGTGGTGCGTAAAGGCCAGGCGTTCAGGCTGTCGGGCTGGGTAAAGCCCAGCAGGCTGAGTTTTTCCAGGTCTTCCACCGTGCGGGGCCGTCCCGCCGCCTTCAGGTAGGCCGGGCTGGCCAGCACGCGCAGCAGGCAGCTGCCCAGGGCGCGGGCGTGCAGGCTGGAGTCGACCAGGGGGCCGATGCGGATCGCCACGTCGGTGCGGTGCTCCAGCAGGTCGATGATCTGGTCGCTGCTGTTGAGCTCCAGCGTGATGTCCGGGTAGGCCGCCCGAAAGCCCGCCACCAGCGGCACCAGTACATGCAACAGGAAGGGCGACGCGGCGTTGACCCGCAAGCGCCCGGCGGGCCGGTTGCGGCGCAGGGCCATCTGCTCCTCGGCCTGCTCCACCGCGCCCAGGATCTTGCGGGCCTGGGCCAGAAATACGGCGCCTTCCTCGGTGAGCTCCAGGCGGCGGGTGGTGCGGCGCAGCAGGGTCACGTCCAGCTTTTTCTCCAGGCGGCCCAGCGAGCGGCTGATGGCCGACACGGTTTGGCCTAGGTGATCGGCGGCTGCGGTGATGGAGCCCGCGTCAATCACGGTGGCAAAGGCCTGCAGTTCGTCCAGTGTGGTTTTCATTCTTGAATCATAAGCAAGTATCTTGTGCCGATATAGCGCTTTTTCTGCAAAGGTAAGTCACCCAGAATCCAGGCTTCTGTGACTATTTGAGGTGCTTTATGCCACTTGCCTTGCTTGCGCTGACCATCAGCGCCTTTGCCATCGGCACGACCGAGTTCGTGATCGTCGGCCTGATTCCCACTATGGCCGCCGACCTGGGGGTCAGCATTCCTTCCGCGGGCCTGCTGGTCAGCCTGTACGCGCTGGGCGTGGCCGTCGGCGCGCCGGTACTGACGGCAATGACCGGCAAAGTGCCGCGCAAGATGCTGCTGCTGGGCCTGATGCTGCTGTTCACCATCGGCAACCTGGTGGCCTGGCAGGCCCCGGGCTACACCGCGCTGGTGGTGGCGCGGGTGCTGACGGGCCTGGCCCACGGCGTGTTCTTTTCGATCGGCTCCACCATCGCCACCAGCCTGGTGCCCAAGGACAAAGCCGCCAGCGCGATTGCAACCATGTTCTCGGGCCTCACTGTGGCCCTGGTCACTGGCGTGCCGTTGGGCACCTTCATCGGTCAGCACTTTGGCTGGCGTGCCACATTTTTGGCGGTGGCCGCGCTGGGTGTGGTGGCGATGCTGATCAGCCTGGTCTTCATACCGTCCACTCTGAAGCACAGCAAGCCCGCCAGCGTGCTGCAGCAGCTGCAGGTGCTTCAACAGCCGCGCCTGCTGCTGGTCTACGCCATGACGGCGGTGGGCTATGGCGGCTCGTTTATCGCCTTTACCTATCTGGCACCCATCCTGCAGGAGCTGTCGGGCTTTGGCACCACTGCGGTCAGCGCGGTGCTGATGGTCTACGGCGTATCGGTGGCGTTTGGCAACATCTGGGGTGGCCAACTGGCCGACCGGCGCGGCCCGATCAGCGCCTTGAAAATCCTGTTCCTGGGCCTGGCCGCCGTGCTGTTCGTGCTGTCGCTCACCGCCTCCAGCCCCTGGTTGGCCGTGGCCACCGTGCTGGTGTGGGGCGCATTTGCCTTTGGCAATGTGCCGGGCTTGCAGGTCTATGTGGTGCAGCAAGCCCAGCGGGTTGCGCCGCACGCGGTAGACGTGGCCTCGGGCCTGAACATCGCGGCCTTCAACCTGGGCATTGCCGGGGGCGCCTGGGGCGGCGGCTGGGTCGTGACCCACCTGGGCCTGGCCCATACCCCCTGGATTGGCGGCCTGGTGGTGCTGGGGGCCGTGGCCCTGACGGCCTGGAGCGGCAGCCTGGACCGGGCCCGCACTCAGAGCGCAGCCGCTGCGCTGGTCTGAAAGTCTTTGAGCCGGCCCGCAAAGCCCGAGCGCTCCATCAGCGCCCGGGGCTGGTCGTTCAGGTCGTTGATGTAGAGCTGGCCGCCCCGGTGCACGATGGCTTTGAACAGCTGTTCCAGCGCGTCCAGCCCGCTGGCATCCAGCGAAATCAGCTGGGACGCGTCCAGCACCACGCGGGTGCCGTGGTGGCGGCTTTCCACGGCCTGCACGATGGGGTCGATCTTGGCCACCGCCCCGAAGAACAGCGCGCCGTACAGCTTGTAGACCAGCGCGCCATCGCCCTCGGCCACTGCGTCCACATGGAACAGCGTGCTCATGCGGCGGATGAAGAAAGCGCAGGCCAGCAGCATGCCCACCTCCACCGCCACCGTCAGGTCGAACACCACGGTGAGGAAGAACGTGCCCAGCAACAGCATGCGGTAGTGGTTGCTGAACTGCCGCAGGCGCACAAACTCATGCCATTCGCCCATGTTCCAGGCCACAAACAGCAAGATGCCCGCCAGCACCGCCAGCGGGATGTACAGCGCCAGCGGCGCGGCCACCAGCACCACGGCGGCCAGCACCACGGCGTGCACGATGCCGGCGATGGGAGAGGTGGCCCCGGAGCGGATATTGGTCACGGTGCGGGCAATCGTGCCGGTGGCGGGCATGCCGCCAAAGAAGGCCACGGTGAAGTTGGCCAGACCTTGCGCCATCAGCTCCTGGTTGGGGTCGTGCTTCGTGTGGTGCGGGTCGCTGGCGAGCTGGTCGGCCACGCGGGCGCAGAGCAGCGACTCCACCGCGCCCAGCAGGGCGATGGTCAGCGTGGGCGTGACCAGCAGGCGCACCGTGTCCCAGCTGAAGGCGGGCAGTTCGAACGCGGGCAGGCCGCTGGGGATGCTGCCAAACCGGGTGCCCAGCGTTTCCACCGGCAGGTCCAGGGCCCAGGCCAGCAGCGACAGCGTGACCAGCGCCACGATGGGGCCCGGCACCCGTGCAAAGGTGCGCACCGAGCGGCCCTCCAGCAGGCGGATCAGCGGCGAGCCCTGCACAAACACCTTGGGCCACACAAACAGCCCTAGCACGCACATTGCCCCCAGCGCCAGGGCAAAGAAATTCAGCGTGTGGATGTGCCCGGCAATGGCTTTGATCTGCGAAAAGAAGTCGCCCGGCATCTTGGCGATCTCCAGCCCCAGCAGGTCTTTCACCTGCGACAACCCGATCAGCACCGCGATGCCGTTGGTAAAGCCAATGACGATGCTCACCGGCACGTAGCGCACCAGCGTGCCCAGCTTGAACAGGCCCAGCGCAAACAGCAGCACGCCTGCGCAGGCGGTAGAAATCAGCAGGTTTGCCACGCCGTAGCGCTCGACAATGCCGTAGACGATGACGATGAAGGCCCCCGCCGGGCCGCCGATCTGTGCCGTGGTGCCGCCCAGCGCCGAAATGATGCAGCCGGCGATGATGGCCGTCCACAGCCCAGCCTCGGGCTTGAGGCCGCTGGCAATCGCAAACGCCATGGCCAGCGGCAGGGCGACGATGCCCACCGTGAGCCCGGAGCCCACATCCTTGCCCAACCTCTCCCGGTTGTAGCCCTGCAATGCATCAAGCAGGCGGGGGTGGAAGCGGGCGAGGGGCGAGGTCATGGCATGGGCATGGCGTAGAGGTCGTTAGCCGATGCGCATACCGGGTTGCGCGCCGGGGAAGGGCTCCAGCACGTAGATGCCCGGCTGGGCCTTTTCGTCGGCGTGGCTGGCGGCCAGCACCATGCCTTCGCTGAGGCCGAATTTCATCTTGCGCGGGGCGAGGTTGGCCACCATGACGGTGAGTTTGCCTATGAGTTGGTCTGGCTGGTAGTGTGCTGCGATACCGCTGAACACGTTACGGGTCGAACCCTCGCCCACGTCCAGCGTCAGGCGCAGCAGCTTGGTGGAGCCGTCCACCGCTTCGCAGTTCAGGATCTTGGCGATGCGCAGGTCGATCTTGGCGAAGTCGTCGATGGCGATGACGGGCGCAATCGCCTCACCGCCGGGCACTACAGTTTCTGTAGCTGCTTGCGCTGATTCTGCGGGCGCTGGGGGCTCAAACAATGCATCCAATTGCTTGACGTCCACGCGCTGCATCAGGTGCTTGTAGTCGCCAATGGTGTGGCCCGCGCCCAGCAGGGCGTCGGCGTCGGCAAAGCACAGGGGGGCGACGTTCAAAAACGCTTCCACCTGGGCCGCCAGCGCGGGCAGCACGGGCTTGAGGTAGATGGTCAGCAGGCGGAAGGCTTCGATGCAGGTGCTGCACACGTCTTGTAGGCGCGCGTCGGCACCTTCTAGCTTGGCCAGTTCCCAGGGCTTGTTGGCATCCACGTAGGCATTCACGCGGTCGGTGAGCAACATGGTTTCGCGCAGGGCCTTGGCGTATTCGCGCTGCTCGTACAAACTGGAAATGCTCTCTTTTTGAGAGCTTATTGCGCTTATCAGATCAGCGCTGGAGGCCGATAAGGCACTTAACTTGCCAGCAAAGCGCTTGGCCAGAAAACCAGCGGCCCGGCTGGCGATGTTTACGTACTTGCCGATCAGGTCGCTGTTCACCCGGGCCATGAAGTCGTCGGCGTTGAAGTCGATGTCTTCGTTGCGGGCAGACAGCTTGGCGGCGATGTAGTAGCGCAGCCACTCGGGGTTCATGCCCAGGCCCAGGTATTTGAGCGGGTCCAGGCCGGTGCCGCGGCTCTTGCTCATCTTTTCGCCGTTGTTCACGGTCAAAAAGCCGTGCACAAAGATCGAATCCGGCGTCTTGCGGCCGCTGAACTTCAGCATCGCGGGCCAAAACAGGGTGTGGAAGGTGACGATGTCCTTGCCGATGAAGTGGTACTGCTCCAGCGCAGGGTTGGCCATGTAGGCCTCGAAGTCTTCGCCGCGTTTGTCGAGCAGGTTTTTCAGCGATGCCAGGTAGCCCACGGGCGCGTCCAGCCACACATAGAAGTATTTGCCGGGCGCGTCAGGGATCTCGATGCCGAAGTAGGGCGCGTCGCGGCTGATGTCCCAGTCGCCCAGGCCTTCACTGGTGCTGCCGTCCGGGTTGGTGCGCACGGTGAACCATTCCTTGACCTTGTTGGCCACCTCGGGCTGCAGGCGGCCGTCTTGCGTCCAGCCCTCCAAAAACTCCACGCAGCGCGGGTCGGACAGCTGGAAGAACAGGTGCTCCGAGCTCTTCAGTTCGGGCGTGGCACCGGACAGGGTCGAGGTGGGATTGATCAGGTCGGTAGGCGCGTAGACCGAGCCGCAGACCTCGCAGTTGTCGCCGTACTGGTCCTTGGCATGGCACTTGGGGCACTCGCCCTTGATGAAGCGGTCCGGCAGGAACATGTTCTTGGCGGGGTCGAAGAACTGCTCGATCACCTTGCTGGAGATCAGGCCGTTGGCCTTCAGGTCGCGGTAGATCTGTTGCGCCAGCGCGTGGTTTTCCGGCGCGTCGGTGCTGTGCCAGTTGTCGAAGGCAATGTGGAAGCCGTCCAGATACGGCTTGCGCCCGGCGGCGATGTTGGCCACGAACTGCTGGGGCGTGACGCCGGCCTTTTCAGCCGCAATCATGATGGGCGCGCCGTGCGTGTCGTCGGCCCCGACAAAGTTCACATGGTTGCCCTGCATGCGTTGGTGCCGCACCCAGATGTCGGCCTGGATGTACTCCATGATGTGGCCGATGTGGAAATTGCCATTGGCGTAGGGCAGGGCGGTGGTGACGAAGAGTTGGCGTGGCATGGGGGAGCGGGCTTTCAGAACAGCCTTCGATTTTAGTCTGGCAGTTCAGGATCAACCCAGCCAAAAAACCGGCATACCTCCGCCCGTTGCGCTTGCGCATCGGCGTAGCCCAGGGCCATCAGTTCGCGGGTGAAACTGGCCTCGAACAGCAGGTAGCTGGCCAGGGCCGCACCCTTGGCGGCATCGGTGCGGGGGGCACCGCCCAGGCCGCCAAGCAGGGTGCGGATGGTGGGCGGCAGGTGTTGTACGTGGCGGGCGGCAATGGTGTCGATGCGCTCCGACGGGGCGATCAGCAGCAGATCGACCGGGCGCAGCGGGCTGTTGTGGCGCAACTCGGGCGGTATCAGGGCTAGCGTGGTGTTGATGCGGCGCACCCGCTCCACGTCCACCGCCAGTGCGTCCAGAAAGATGCTGGACAGTGCGTGGCCCGCGATCTGCGCCAGCGAGGGGTAGCTGTCTGCCGCCAGGGTCGGGGCTTCGCCCTTGGGCTCCACCATGCGCCCCGCGCCGACCACCAGGACCTTTGTAGCGCCTAAATGGATAGCGGCGGCCACCGGGGCCGATTGCCGCATGGAGCCGTCGCCAAAGTACTCCTGGTGGCCGTTCAAGGCCAGCGGCATGGCCGGAAACACGAAGGGAATGGCCGACGAGGCCAGCAGATGGTCCAGCGTGAGCGGCTGGCGCAGCCCCTGGCGCTGGGACCGGGTCCAGGGCAGCAGGGATGCGCTGCCCTGGAAAAAGGTCAAGTGTTCGCCCGAACTGTAGCTGGACGCGGTGACTGCCAGCGCCTGCACATGGCCTTGCTGGATGAGGCCGGGCAGGCGCTCCAGCGGCACCAGGTGCGCCAACAGCTCGCGCAGCGGGCGGTTGTCCAGCAGCGAGCGGGGTTGCACCTTGCGCCACTTGGCCAGCATCCAGCCCATCGACAGCAGGGTGAGCCAGCGTGCGCCGCTGCGCATCACACCGATGGGGTCGGTGCGGTAAACCTGCCCGGCTTCCATGTTTTGCCACAGGCCCACCATGCGCCGCACCGCGGTGTCGAAGTCGTCCGCCCCGCAGGCCAGGGCGGCGGCGTTCAGCGCGCCCGCCGAGGTGCCGGTGATGATGGGAAAGGGGTTGCCCGTACCTCCGGCCCCGCAGGCCAGGCGCAGGTCGGCAATGGCCTCGAGCACGCCCACCTGGTAGGCCGCGCGGGCACCGCCGCCGGTGAGCAACAGGGCGACAGGGGCTGCGGTAGGGGGTGCGGTAGGGAGTGGTGCGTCTGCCATGGTGGCCTTATGCAAGCGGGCCACCGCGCTGGCGCAGTTGCTCCAGGGTGGTGGCCAGCCAGGCCAGCATGCCGGGGTCCTGGCTGGTGGCGATGTTGATGCCCATCCACGGGCTGGGGGTTTGCCGCATCGAAAACAGCGCGCCCGGGCGCAGCAGGTAGCCCGCCTCCAGGCCCAGGGCGGCCAGGTGGTTGGTGTCTACCCCGGTGTTAAACCAGCCCAGGAAACCGGCCTGCGGCTGGCAAAAGGCCTGCAGCCCCAGGTCCTGCATGCGTTTGAAGGCGGGCTCGCGCAGGCTGTCCAGGGTGGCGTGCACCCGCTGGCAGTGCTTGCGGTAGCTGCCCTCGGTCAGGGCTTTGTAGACGATGCGTTCGTTGATCTCGGGGGTGGTCAGCGCGGTCAGCAGCTTGTGGGTGGTCAGGGTGTCCACCAGCTCGGCCGGGCCCGCCAGGTAGCCCACGCGGATATTGGGCGCGAGCATCTTGGAATAGCTGTTCACGTAGACCACCCGGCGCAGCTGGTCCAGGCTGGCCAACCGCGTCACGGCCATGCCCTGGGGCAGAAAGTCGGAATAGATGTCGTCTTCGATGACCAGGATGTCATGGGCCTCGGCCAGCCGCAGGATCTGGTAGGCCGTGGCGGCGCTCAACAGGGTGCCGGTGGGGTTGTGCAGCACGGGGTTGAGGAACATCAACTTGGGTTTGTGCTGCTCCACCAGCGCGGTGAGGGCCTGCACGTCCAGCCCTTGCGGCGTGTAGGGCACGCCCACCACCTCCACGCCTTGCAGCCACAGCAGCGGGTTGCACCAGCCGGGCTCCCCCACCAGCACGGTGTCGCCCGGGCGCAGCAGCATGCGAAAAACCAGGTCGATAGCCTGGGCCGCACCGGTGGTGGTGAGGATTTGCGACGGATGGGCTTCAATGTCCCGCTCGGCCAGGGTGCGCTGGATTTGCGCCCGCAACGGGGCATAGCCCTGGGCCGAAGCGCCCTGCGCCAGCTGCTGGCTGGTGCTGTGGTTGGCCAGCGCCCGCAGGCCCAGTTTGAGCAGGTCGCCACCGCACAAGTCGGGCGGCAGATAGCCCGAGCCCGGCGACAGGTGGGCCGGGATGCCGCTGGTCATGTTGCGCACCATCCAGCCCATATTGATGGCCGGCTGCGGTTTGGCGCGTGCGGGGGCCGACCGGGCGCGCGTGCTGGCGGGGGCCGCCGCTTCGCGCACAAAGAACCCCGCACCCCGCCGCGCCAGCAGGTGCCCTCGCGCCACCAGCCGCTCGTAGGCGGCCACTACGGTAAAGCGCGACACCCCGCGCTCCTGCGCCAGCTCCCGCACCGAGGGCATGCGCATGCCGGGGCGAAACACCTGCTGCTGGATACGCTGCTCGGCCCACTGCACCAGCTGGTCGACCAGGGTGGTCTGCGCGCCCAGGGTGGCGCTGTGGTCGGCCGGGAGCGTGGTGGTGGACATGGACTGTATTGGTGGCATTAGCAGGCCAGTGGCGGTATCTATTTGGTTAACTGTATTGGTACTGTACAGGTGACAAGATTACAGTGAATGCCACTCCACCGCAAGCCGTGGTGGGGGAATTTTGTAGGAGATGGCCATGGTCAGAATTGAACATTTCGAACTGCGCACACCGGACGTGGTGGCGCTGCGTTTGCCCGCCGGTGCGGTGGTTCGCGTGGGCACCGGCCGCCTGTGGTTGACGCAGGAAGGCCGCAGCGAAGACGTGTGGCTGCAGGCCCACGGCAGCTGGACCGCGCCGCAGGCGGTCAGTGTGCGGCTGAGCGCCGAGCCGTCGGTGGATTTTCAGATTGCGCAGCCCGCTGCGGTGCGCCGGGCCCCCCGCATCCGGCTGACCCGGCCGGGGCTGGACATGGCCGGGGCAGTGGGCGCCGCCTGACTTACGGTTTGCCCGGCAGCAGCCGCTGCACCAGCGGGTGCTGCACCTTCTTTTCGGTGCCAATCGCGTAGAAGCGCTCTTCCACCCCGTCGCAGGGGGCGATGTACGCCACGCCGTAGCGGGCGGTGAGTTGCTCGTGCACCCATTCGGCGGCGGCAAACACGCCCATGCCGCCCGCGCCAAACGTGACCAGCAAGGCGCTGTCTTCAAATTCGCCCACGATGTTGGGTTTGACCCCCACCCGTTCAAACCACTGGTCCAACCGGGGCCGCACCGCCGCGTGGGTGGTGGGCAGCAGCACGGGCACGCGGGCCAGCGAGCGGGGGAAGTCCTGCTGCACCGCCTCGGCCAAGTGCGGCGGGGCGTACCAGGCCATGGGCGAGGACCCCAGCGAGTGGCTATACACCTTGATATTCGGGTTGGGGGCGGCGGGGCGGTCGGCCAGCACCACGTCCAGCCGGTGCAGGGCCAGGTCGCCCAGCAAGTCGTCGAACTCGTCTTCGTGGCAGAGCAGGCGCAGGTGCGGCTCGGGCATCACCGGTTGCAGCAGGCGGTGCACCACCAGCTTGGGCAGGCCCTCCGAGATGCCCACCGCCAGCCGCACCGACGGCGCGCTGATGGCATCGCGCACCACGCTGGGCAGCTCTTCGCCCAGCTGGAAGATCAAATCGGCCTGGCGCATGGCGGCCACCCCGGCTTCGGTCAGCACCAGGCCGCGGCCCACGGGTTTGAGCAGGGTCACACCCAGCGAGCGCTCGAGTTCGCGCACCTGGGTGCTCACGGTTTGCACCGCCATGCCTAAGCGGTCGGCGGCGCGGGCCATGCCACCCTCGCGGGCAACGACCCAGAAGTAATGCAGGTGGCGGTAGCTGAAGGCTTCGGTCATTGTCAACTTTTAAGGGATGAATACTTCACGATTCTCTGCTTTTTTAGTAGCCGTGGCGCGCGTATGGTTGGGTTTTCTGCCACTTAGGAGCAATCCATGGAACACATTTCCCCCTCCGGTCGCCCGGACCCCGCGCTGATCACCCAGACACCTTCCACACTGCCCGGCGCCGCCCACCGCGTGCTGCGCAACACCTACGCGCTGCTGTCGATGACGCTGCTGTTCAGCGCCGCCGTGGCCACCGCGGGCATCGTGCTGCAGGCCCCGGCTCCCGGTCTGATCGTGATGCTGGTGGGCATGTTTGGCCTGCTGTTTGCCGTGCACAAGCTCAAAAACAGCGGCTGGGCCATTCCCGCCGTGTTTGCCTTCACCGGCTTCATGGGCTACACACTGGGCCCCATCGTGGCGCGTTCGCTGTCCATGCCCGGCGGTGCCCAGGTGGTGATGCTGGCGCTGGCCGCTACCGGCGCAACCTTTTTGGCCTTGTCGGCCTGGGCGGTCACGTCCAAGCGCGACTTCAGCTTCATGGCGGGCTTTTTGTTTGCCGGTATGGTGATCGCGATTCTGGCTGGCCTGGCCGCGGTGTTCATGGAGATCCCTGCGCTGAGCCTGGCGGTGTCGGCCATGGTGGCCCTGCTGTCAGCCGGTTTGATCCTGATGGATACCAGCCGCATCGTCAACGGCGGTGAAACCAACTACGTGATGGCCACGGTGGGCTTGTACCTGTCGATCTTCAACCTGTTCACCAGTTTGTTGAGCCTGTTCGGCATCGGCGGCGACGAATAAGCCTACCGGGATAGGGCGCAAAGTTTTGGGCATAGACTACGCGCCCCCACAGGAGTTATGCATGCCTTTCTCAGAACAACAGGTGCTGGACGCGGTTAAAAGCGTCATCGATCCCAACACCGGCACCGATTTCGTCTCCACCAAAGCCATCCGCGGCCTGAGCGTGCAGGGGGCCGATGTCCGCTTCGGCATCGAGCTGGGCTACCCCGCCCAAAGCCAGCACGCCGCCCTGCAAGCCGCACTGGTGGCCGCCGTACAGGCCCTGCCCGGTGTGGGCCAGGTCAGCGTGACCATTACCACCAAAATCTCCGCCCACGCGGTGCAGCGCGGCGTGCAGCTCCTGCCCGGTGTGAAGAACATTGTGGCCGTGGCTTCGGGCAAGGGCGGCGTGGGCAAGAGCACCACCGCCGTGAACCTGGCGCTGGCGCTGGCGGCTGAGGGGGCCCGCGTGGGCCTGCTGGATGCCGACATCTACGGCCCCAGCCTGCCCATGATGCTGGGTATCCAGGGCAAGCCCGAGAGCCTGGACGGCAAGAACATGGAACCCATGCAAAACCACGGCGTGCAGGCCATGTCGATCGGTTTCCTGGTGGACCAGGACCAGGCCATGGTCTGGCGCGGCCCCATGGCCACCCAGGCGCTGGAGCAGTTGCTGCGCCAAACCAACTGGAAAGACCTGGACTACCTGGTCGTCGACATGCCGCCCGGCACCGGCGACATACAGCTCACACTGAGCCAGCGCGTGCCCATGACCGGCGCGGTCATCGTCACCACGCCGCAAGACATTGCCCTGCTGGATGCGCGCAAGGGCATCAAGATGTTTGAAAAGGTGGGCGTGCCGATTCTGGGTATCGTGGAAAACATGGCCGTGCACGTGTGCAGCCAGTGTGGCCACGTGGAGCACATCTTCGGCGCCGATGGCGGCAAGAAGATGGCGGCCGAATTCGGTATGGACTACCTGGGTGCCCTGCCGCTGAACCTGCAGATCCGGGTGCAGGCCGACGGTGGCCAGCCCACCGTGGTGGCCGAGCCGGACGGCGAGATTGCCGGCCTGTACAAGGCCATTGCCCGCCAGGTGGCGGTGTCGATTGCGGGCAAGAACAAAGACTTTTCGTCGAAATTCCCCACCATTTCCATCAGCAAAGATACCTGACCCAAGCCATGAACCTCATGGCCGCCATGCGCTACTTCTCGGCGCTGCACGAGCACAAGCACTTTGGCCGCGCCGCCCTGGCCTGCCACATCACCCAGCCCGCCCTATCGAACGCGCTCAAGGCGCTGGAGGACGAGTTTGGCGTGGTCATCGTGCGCCGGGGCCGTACCTACGAGGGGCTGACGCCTGAGGGCGAGCAGGTGCTGCTGGCCGCGCACCGCATGCTGCACGAGCACGAGGTGCTGCAGCAGGCGCTGAAAAGCGAGGCCGACTACCCCCGGGGCCGCCTGCGCATGGGGGCCATTCCCACGGCGGTGCCCGTGCTGTCGCGGTTTGCGGCCATGCTGCAGGCCCGCCACCCGGGCATCCAGCCGGTGGTGCTGTCGCTGAGCTCGCTGGAGCTGGAGACGCGGCTGGAAGACCTGTCGCTGGACCTGGCCCTGGGCTACACCGACCGCATGCACCAGCGCGCCGTCAAGCTGCAGGCCTGGCCGCAGTACGACGAGTACTACTTTCTGGTGCGCCGCGCCGCGCAGCCCCACCCCGACGGCCTGCAGATGCGCGACCCGGTGGCCTGGCAGACCCTGGCCGATCTGCCGCTGTGCCTGCTGACCCCCGAAATGCACAACCGGACCATCATGGACGCGGCCTTTGCTGCCGCGGGCATCCAGGTGGTGCCCGCCATCGAGACCAATTCCATCTTCTCGCTGGTGCTCAGCGTGGTGGACGGCAGCGTGTGCAGCGTGCTGCCCGGCGGCTTGTTGGCGGCCGTGCTGGCCTACCGCGAACTGGAAGCGCTGCCGCTGGTCGCGCCCGAGGTGCGCACCCCCATCGGCTTCATGGCACCCGCCGTGGTGCGCCACTCGCGCGCCATGCAGGCCGCCCTGGCGCTGGCCGAGTCGCCCGACTGGCTGCGCCACGTCAGCGCCCACAGCGGGCAATTGGCTGGGACTTGGCCGCTGTAATCCGGGTGGACTGTTGCTATTGTTTTTAAGTATAAAAATAGTAGCTTCTCATGCTGATTGAATTAGCGCAGAGTGCTGATTTAATGCCTGAAAAATAGCCCTGAAATGCCCAAACAGGCAGGGGCTGCTGCGCTGCACCATTCGCACTTTGAATCACCCCATGTAGAGATTCCATTGGACCCACCCGGGCCGCGCCTGTACAAACCGCTCCGACACGATGAAATCCGCCGCATACCCGGGGGATAAAAAAAACGGAGACACATCTCATGGCAGGATTCCTGGACAAGGAAGGCACCATCGCGGGCCCTGGATTCAACCGCTGGTTGGTCCCCCCCGCAGCGCTGGCCATCCATCTGTGCATCGGCATGGCCTATGGTTTTTCGGTCTTCTGGCTGCCGCTATCCAAGGCGCTAGGGATCAAGGAAAGTATCAAATGTGGACCCGAAATTGGCTTCTTCCAGGAGCTGTTTGTCACTAACTGCGATTGGAAGATTTCTACCCTGGGCTGGATGTACACCCTGTTTTTTGTGCTGCTGGGCTCGTCGGCGGCGCTGTGGGGCGGCTGGCTGGAGCGTGCCGGTCCGCGCAAGGCCGGTGTGGTGGCCGCGCTGTGCTGGTGCGGCGGCATGCTGATCTCTGCGTTGGGTATCCACCTGCACCAGTTCTGGCTGATGCTGCTGGGCTCGGGCGTGATCGGCGGCATCGGCCTGGGGTTGGGCTACATCTCGCCCGTGTCCACGCTGATCAAGTGGTTCCCCGACCGGCGTGGCATGGCCACCGGCATGGCCATCATGGGCTTTGGCGGCGGTGCCATGATCGGCAGCCCGCTGGCGGCGGATTTGATGAAGCATTTCGCTAGCCCCACCGACGTCGGCGTGATGCAGTCCTTCATCGTCATGGCGCTGGTGTACTTTGTGTTCATGCTGGCCGGTGCCCTGGGCTACCGCGTGCCCGAAACCGGCTGGAAACCCGCCGGTTGGACCCCACCCGCGCCCAATACCAGCAACAACATGATCACCCAGCGCCACGTGCACGTCAGCAAGGTCTGGAGCATTCCACAGTTTTGGCTGGTGTGGATGGTGCTGTGCATGAACGTCAGCGCCGGTATCGGCGTGATCGGCATGGCATCGCCCATGCTGCAAGAGGTGTTTGGCGGCTCGCTGATTGGCCTGACGCAAAAGTACGGCGAGCTGGACAAAACCCAGCTGGCGGCCATTGCCACGGTGGCGGCGGGGTTTACCGCGCTGCTGAGCCTGTTCAACATTGGTGGGCGCTTTGTGTGGGCCAGCCTGTCCGACAAGCTGGGCCGCAAGATCACCTATGTGGTGTTCTTCGTGCTGGGCGGTGCCATGTACTTCAGCGTGCCCGGCAGCGCGGCAGCAGGCAGCATCCTTTTGTTTGTGGCCGCACTGTGCGTGATTTTGAGCATGTACGGCGGTGGTTTTGCCACCGTGCCCGCCTACTTGGCCGACCTGTTTGGAACGCAAATGGTGGGTGCCATCCACGGCCGCCTGCTAACCGCCTGGGCCACCGCCGGTGTGCTGGGCCCGGTAGTGGTGAATTACATGCGGGAATACCAGCTGGGCCTGGGCTTGCCGCGCGAACAGGTTTATAACCAGACCATGTACATCTTGATGGGCATGCTGGCGGTGGGCCTGGTGTGCAACCTGCTGATCCGCCCGGTGGCCGACAAGTACTTCATGACCGATGCCGAACTCGCCGTAGAAAAACGCCTGGCGCATGAAAAAGCCGCCGGTTCCGAGCTGCGCGGCAGTGGCACCGGCAGCAGCGCTGCGGTGAACCCGGCCTTCGTGGCGATGGCCTGGATGGCGGTGGCTTTGCCCCTGGGTTGGGGCATCTACCGCACGCTGCTCAGCGTGGCCAAATTCTTCCATTGATACTGCAACCAGAAAAGAGCGCCTAGCGCCCCACCGGCAAGCCCACCATGACACCTGACCACACCTTTGATGCCGTTGCCACGGCAGTTGCTGCCCACCAGCACCTGCCCGGCGCGCTGATGCCCATCTTGCACGCCGTGCAGGACGCGCTGGGCCACATCCCCGCCGATGCCGTGCCCAGCATCGCCAAAGCGCTGAACCTGTCCACCGCCGAGGTGCACGGCGTGGTCACCTACTACCACCACTTCCGTTCCGCGCCTGCGGGCCGCCAGGTGGTGCAGATCTGCCGGGCCGAGTCCTGCCAGTCCATGGGGGGCGAGCAGCTCTGGGCCCACGCCTGCGTGCGCCTGGGCCTGCATGGCGACCACCCCGGCACCACGCCAGACGGCGCGGTCACGCTGGAGCCGGTGTACTGCCTGGGCCTGTGCGCCTCGTCCCCGGCCATGGTGGTCGATGCCAAGCTGCATGCGCGCATGAATATCCAAAAATTCGACCGCCTGGTCGCCCAGGCCGGGAGCGCAGCATGATCATCTATGTCCCCTGTGATTCCGCCGCGTTGGCCGTGGGTGCCGACGAAGTCGCTCTGGCCGTCCAGGCCGAGGCCGACCGGCGTGGCCTGGCCATCGAGCTGCGCCGCAACAGTTCGCGCGGCCTGTTCTGGCTGGAGCCGCTGGTCGAAGTGGTTACGCCCGCAGGCCGCATCGCCTTTGGCCCGGTGGCCGAGGAAGACGTGGCCAGCCTGTTCGATGCCGCCTGGGGCGCCAGCCACCCGCTGCACCTGGGCCGCCCGGAAGACATGCCTTTCCTGCAAAAGCAGGAGCGCTTGACCTTTGCCCGCATGGGCATCACCCGCCCGCTGTCGCTGGCCGACTACGAGGCGCATGAAGGCTTTGCCGGTCTGCGCAAAGCCCTGCAACTCAGCCCCGCCGAGGTGGTGCAGCAGGTGCTGGACTCCGGCCTGCGGGGCCGGGGCGGCGCGGCCTTTCCGGCAGGCATCAAATGGAAGACGGTGGCTGCGGCCCAGGCCGCGCAAAAGTACATCGTCTGCAACGCCGACGAGGGCGACTCTGGCACCTACTCTGACCGCATGACCATGGAAGGCGACCCCTTCATGCTCATCGAGGGCATGGCGATTGCGGCGGTGGCCACCGGGGCTACCCAGGGCTATGTGTACATCCGCTCCGAGTACCCGCACGCCGTGGCCACCATGCGCAGTGCGATCGAATTGGCCACCGCCGCAGGCTTTTTGGGCGAGCAGATGCTGGGCAGCGCGCACAGCTTTCATCTGCACGTGCGCATGGCCGCCGGGGCCTATGTCTGCGGCGAAGAAACCGCCATGCTGGAGAGCCTGGAGGGCAAACGCGGCATCGTGCGCGCCAAGCCGCCGCTGCCTGCGCTCAGCGGCCTTTTTGGCAAGCCCACCGTCATCAACAACGTGATCACGCTGGCCTCCGTGCCCATCATCCTGGCGCGCGGTGCGGCCTTCTACCGCAACTATGGCGTGGGCCGTTCGCACGGCACCTTGCCGATCCAGCTGGCGGGCAACATCTTGCACGGCGGCCTGGTGGAAAAGGCCTTTGGCGTGACCCTGCGCGAGCTGATGTATGACTTTGGCGGGGGCTCGGCCAGCGGCCGCCCCATCAAGGCGGTGCAGGTGGGCGGGCCGCTGGGCGCGTACGTGCCCGAGTCGCAGTGGGACATTCCGCTGGACTACGAGGCCTATGCAGCCGTAGGCGCGGTGGTGGGCCACGGCGGCATCGTGGTGCACGACGACCGGGCCAACATGGCGCGGCTGGCCCGCTACGCCATGGAGTTCTGCGCCATCGAGTCCTGCGGCAAGTGCACGCCCTGCCGCATTGGCTCCACCCGCGGTGTCGAGGTGATCGACCGCATCCGCGATGGCGAAAACCGGCCCCAGCAGGTCCAATTGCTGCGCGACCTGTGCGACACCATGGTCCACGGCTCGCTGTGCGCCATGGGCGGCATGACGCCGTTTCCGGTGCTGTCGGCACTGAACCACTACCCCCAAGACTTCGGTCTGCCCGTTTAACTTGAAACAACTTTCATGGCTCGGCGTGCCCTGCACCCAAATCCATGAAAGTTAGGCTCCAGGAGTACACCATGCACAACCACACAGAAATTGACTTTGGCACCCCCCTGCGCACCTCCACGCAAGAGGTCACGCTGGAGATCGACGGCGAGTCCGTCACCGTGCCTGCGGGCACCTCGCTGATGCGCGCGGCGGTGGACGCGGGCATCAACGTGCCCAAGCTCTGCGCCACCGACAGCCTGGAGCCGTTTGGCTCCTGCCGCCTGTGCCTGGTGGAAGTGGAGGGCCGCAAGGGCTACCCCGCTTCGTGCACCACGCTGGTCGAGTCGGGCATGAAAGTGCGCACCCAAAGCCCCAAGCTGCAAGAGCTGCGCAAGGGCGTGATGGAGCTGTACATCTCTGACCACCCGCTGGACTGCCTGACCTGCGCCGCCAACGGCGACTGCGAGCTGCAAGACATGGCGGGCGTGACCGGTTTGCGCGAAGTGCGTTACGGCATGGAAGGGGCCAACCACTTCCATGCCAAGAAGGACGAGTCCAACCCGTACTTCACCTACGACCCGGCCAAGTGCATCGTCTGCAACCGCTGCGTGCGCGCCTGCGAAGAAACCCAGGGCACGTTTGCGCTGACGATCTCGGGCCGGGGCTTTGAATCCCGCGTGTCGGCGGGGCAAGACCAGCCGTTCATGGAATCCGACTGCGTGAGCTGCGGTGCCTGCGTCTCGGCCTGCCCCACCGCCACCCTGACGGAGAAGACCGTCATCATGATGGGCCAGCCCGAGCACAGCAAGATCACCACCTGCGCCTACTGCGGCGTGGGCTGCGCCTTCAAGGCCGAGATGAAGGGCAATGAAGTGGTGCGCATGGTGCCCTGGAAAGACGGCAAGGCCAATGAAGGCCACTCGTGCGTCAAGGGCCGCTTCGCCTGGGGCTACGCCACCCACAAGGACCGCATCACCACCCCGATGATCCGCAAGAGCATCACCGACCCCTGGCAGGTGGTGGGCTGGGACGAAGCCATTGGCTACGCCGCCAGCGAGTTCCGCCGCATCCAGGCCAAGCACGGGCGCGATTCCATCGGCGGCATCACCTCGTCGCGCTGCACCAACGAAGAAACCTACCTGGTGCAAAAGCTGGTGCGCGCCGCCTTTGGCAACAACAACGTGGACACCTGCGCCCGCGTCTGCCATTCGCCCACCGGCTACGGCCTGGGCCAGACCTTTGGCACCTCGGCCGGTACCCAGACCTTCAAGTCGGTGGAGCAGGCCGACGTGATCATGGTCATCGGTGCCAACCCCACCGACGGCCACCCGGTATTTGCCTCGCGCATGAAGAAGCGCCTGCGCGAAGGTGCCAAGCTGATCATCATCGACCCGCGCACCATCGACATGGTGCGTTCGCCCCACGTGCAGGCCGACTACCACTTGAAGCTCAAGCCCGGCACCAACGTGGCGGTGATCTCCGCCCTGGCCCACGTGGTGGTCACCGAGGGCCTGCTGGCCAGCGCCTACATTGCCGAGCGCTGCGACGACAAGTCCTTCCAGCAGTGGCGCGACTTTGTCGCCAAGCCCGAGAATTCGCCCGAAGCGCTGGAGCAGGTCACCGGCGTGCCCGCTGCCGAGCTGCGCGCTGCCGCCCGCCTGTACGCCACCGGTGGCAACGCGGCCATCTACTACGGCCTGGGCGTGACCGAGCACTCCCAGGGCTCCACCATGGTGATGGGCATTGCCAACCTGGCCATGGCCACCGGCAACGTGGGCCGTGAAGGCGTGGGCGTGAACCCGCTGCGCGGCCAGAACAACGTGCAGGGCGCGTGCGACATGGGCTCGTTCCCGCACGAGCTGCCGGGCTACCGCCATATCTCCGACTCCACCGTGCGCGGCGAATTCGAAGCTGCCTGGGGCGTGTCGCTGCAGGCCGAACCGGGCTTGCGCATCCCCAACATGTTCGATGCCGCGCTGTCGGGCAGTTTCATGGGCCTGTACTGCGAAGGCGAGGACATCGTGCAGTCCGACCCCAACACCCAGCACGTGGTGGCGGCACTCAGCGCCATGGAATGCATCGTGGTGCAAGACATCTTTTTGAACGAAACCGCCAAGTACGCCCATGTGTTCCTGCCCGGTGCGTCCTTCCTGGAAAAAGACGGCACCTTCACCAATGCCGAACGCCGCATCTCCCGTGTGCGCAAGGTCATGCCACCCAAGGCCGGCCTGGCCGACTGGGAAGTTACCGTCAAATTGGCCAACGCCCTGGGCTACCCCATGGCCTACAGGCACCCGCGCGAAATCATGGCCGAGATCGCCTCGCTGACCCCCACCTTCCACGGTGTGAGCTACGAGAAGATCGACCAGCACGGCAGCGTGCAGTGGCCCTGCAACGAAGACACCGCCGAGCTGGGCACCGAGACCATGCACCACGACCAGTTTGTGCGCGGCAAGGGGCGCTTCATCATCACCCAGTACGTGGCCACCGAAGAAAAGGTCACCCGCAAGTTCCCGCTGCTGCTGACCACCGGGCGCATCCTGTCGCAGTACAACGTGGGCGCGCAAACCCGCCGCACCGAAAACGTTCAATGGCACAGCGAAGACCGGCTGGAAATCCACCCGCACGACGCCGAAGAGCGCGGTATCAAGCCCGACGACTGGGTGGGCATCCAAAGCCGTGCGGGCTCCACCGTGCTGCGCGCGCTGGTTACCGAGCGCATGCAGCCCGGCGTGGTCTACACCACCTTCCACTTCCCCGAGTCGGGGGCCAACGTCATCACCACCGACAACTCCGACTGGGCCACCAACTGCCCCGAGTACAAGGTCACCGCCGTGCAGGTGATGCCGGTGGCGCAGCCGTCCGAATGGCAAAAGTCCTACGCGACGTTCAACCAGAACCAGCTGGACCTGCTGCAGGCAGCGTCCAAAAAGCCGGTGCTGGCCGACGCCATCAAGTAGCCATGCAGCGCACCGAGCCCAACCACCCCGTGCCCGGCGGCCGCCCCGCCGCCGTGGTGGGCGTGCGCGCGGGCAAAGTGTTTGCCGCCACCGACTGGGTGGCCGATGAGGTGGCCGTGGCGCTGGAATACAACGGCATCTCGCACGCGGTGATGATGGCCAGCCCCACCGACCTGGAAGACTTTGCCCGCGGCTTCTCGCTTACCGAGGGCATCGTGGACACGGTGGACCAGATCCGCGACATCGAGCTGGTGGAGTCGCCACAGGGCCACACGCTGCAAATCGAGATTGCCGCCGCCTGCTTTGCCCGCCTCAAAGACCGCCGCCGCAGCCTCACCGGCCGTACCGGCTGCGGCCTGTGCGGCACCGACAGCCTGGCCCACGCCGTGCGCCGTCCCGCGCCCGTGGCCGCGCCCGCCACCCCTTTTGCCATAGCGGCAGTCGCCCGTGCCCTGGCCGCCCTGCGCAGCCAGCAGCACCTGCTGGACGCCACTGGCGCCACCCATGCTGCCGCCTGGTGCCATGCCGACGGTCGCATCGCCCTGGTGCGCGAAGATGTGGGCCGCCACAACGCGCTGGACAAGCTGGTCGGCGCGTTGCAGGTGGCCCGTCTGGATGCACCCAGCGGCTTCATCGTGGTCACCAGCCGCGCCAGCTTCGAGATGGTGCAAAAAGCCGCCTGCGCCGGTGTCGCCCTGCTGGCCGCCATCTCCGGCGTCACCGCCCTGGCCATCGACGTGGCCCAGGCCGCAGGCATCACCTTGTTGGGCTTTGCCCGCGGCGACAACGCCAGCGTGTACAGCCACCCCGAACAGATCCAACTGGAACCGCCCCCATGAAAGCCGACAACCTCATCCACATGGCCAACCAGATTGGCGATTTCTTCGAGACCATGCCCGAGCGCGAAGAAGCCCTGGACGACCTCGCCACCCACATCCGCAAGTTCTGGGAACCCCGCATGCGCCGCGCCCTGCTGGCCGCCCTGGACACCGAAGAAGCCCAAGGCATGCACGACATCGTCCAGGCCGCGCTGCGCAAGCACCGGGCGGATTTGCAACCTGCTACGAATTAAGTACCTGGTTGTGCTGATGGAATGGGCGGTGGAGGCTGATTTGGCTTAGAGCGGCGCTAGCCAATGGGGGTCGGATCCCAATTGCGCGAAGCTTGCTGGCGGGTCGAGCACGGTGTACCCCGCATTTGGGCTCCGACCCCTATTGGCGGGTTGACGTTGACGGTTTCTGGGTGGCATGAGCATCCCCGGCCGGGTGGTGCGCCCGGCGGCGCAGTATCTTTTCTTTTGCGCAAAAGAAAAGACACCAAAAGAAAGGCGCCCCAACTGTCTGCGCCCTCCGCTAGCGCTACGGGAACCTGCGGTGCTCGCTTTGGGCGGGGTCTGGCTAAACTCGCTGGCGCTCAAACAACGCCAGCCCTGATCCGCCCAAAGCTGTGCTCCTCGGCGCATACAGATGGGGACCCCGGGGAGCGGGATCGGCCCGGCTGCGCCGGGCATCGCGCCTAGAGCGCGAGCTGGGTGGGCAATTTGCCTGTTTGAGAATTTCAGGCCGTTTTTAAGGTACCAAATCAGCCATTTGTGCTTATGGAATGGGCGTGAGCAGCTCCTGTTTTTTACTACATTAAAAGTAGCAATACGTGTCTGGCGTATGGGTGGCGATTCGTTCAGAGGCAATGGATCGAGTCCCGTCAATGGGGGCTGCACATTGGTTCTATTGCGAATGTGGGCACTCCTGCTCTTCTTGTAGAGTCTTGGCGCTGTTCAATCTTGTATGCCGGCGCGATCGCCTTTTTATGCGACGCGCGGCAGATGAATCACATACACCTTGCCCTATGAATATCCAAGTTGCCACCCCTGCCGATGCGCACAAGCTGGTCAGTTTGGCGGTCCCTTTTCGCGAGCATCTTGCGCGGCTTGCGCCTTCGAACTCCGAATTTAGCGCGAGTATTCGCCTGCTGCTTGCCGCCCACGATGCAGAGTTCTACATTGCGAGTGCCGAAGGGCAGCCGGTGGGTTACGTGCTGCTGCGGTATCGCCATTCCATGTGGGCAAATGGCCTGGAGGCCACCATCGAAGACCTCTTCGTGACCCCCACGCTGCGCAAGCAAGGCACGGGCAAAGCACTCATCCAGTTCGCGCTGGCCCGAGCAAACCGTGCGGGTTGTAAGTCTGCTTGTCTCGACACCAATGAGTTCAATGTGGCCTCTACAAAAATCTACTCCGACCTTGGGTTCAATGCGGTGTCCAAACGCTGGAACGGGCGTCAAATTTTCTTTCGCAAGGAGCTTTAACCCCCCGCCACCCCCTGCACCCCCACATACAAGGCATACACCGACTGGCTCGCCGCCATGAACAGGCGATTCCGGGCCGGGCCTCCGAAGCACAGGTTGGCGCAGCGCTCGGGCAGGGCGATGTGGGCGAGGGGGGTGGCGTCGGGGGCGAAGACCACCACGCCGTCGCGACCGGGGGGGCCGCCCCAGCCGGCCCACAGGTTGCCGTCTACATCGCAACGAAAGCCGTCGGGGCTCTCGCCCTCGGCGCAGGTCACAAACACCCGGTCATTGACCAGGCGCGTGCCGTCCACACCATGCTCTACACCAAACACCCGGATGCGCCGGGGCGTGGCGCCGGACTCGACCACGTACAGGCGCTGGCCATCGGGTGAGAAGCACAGACCGTTGGGCCGGTCTACCGCGTCGGTGGCCACGGTGCACCGGCCGGTTGCGGGGTCGAAGCGGTAGACGCAGGTGGGCTGCTCGGGCACGGCGGCATGGCCTTCGTAGTGGCCCAGGATGCCGAAGGGCGGGTCGGTGAACCACACGCTGCCGTCGGTGTGGACCACCACGTCGTTGGGCGAGTTCAGCGGCTTGCCGTTGAACTGGTCGACCAGCACGGTGATGCTGCCGTCGTACTCGGTGCGCACCACGCGGCGGCCACCGTGCTCGCAGCCCACCAGGCGGCCCTGGCGGTCGCGGGTGTGGCCGTTGGCAAAGTTGGATGGCTGGCGGAACACGCTGACCGCGCCGGTCTGCTCCTCCCATTTCATGGTGCGGTTGTTGGGGATGTCGCTCCACAGCAGGTAGCGCCCGTCGCCAAACCACACCGGCCCCTCGGCCCAGCGCATGCCGGTGGCGATGCGTTCCACGGCGGCGTTGAAGAGAAAGTACGGTTCACCGCGCGGGTCCAGGACGGTGATGTCGGGGTCGGGGTAGCGCGTGCAGGGTTGCCACATGGGGGGCTTTCGGGAGGAAGGTGGGCGGTGCGGGAGGGAGGCCACGGTATACCGTTGACCATCATCAATCTACCAGTAAAAGTTGTGTACTTTTGCTATCGGTGAAAGTCATTTCCTGTTGAAATCTACCGCAAACCGACTGAATGCTGATTGAGGGGATTTATGGTTTGTGCTGCTGAACGCTACCGCATATTCCGTTGGATGGGTGCGTGGATGCTCGCCTGGATGTGTCTTTGGAGTAGCGCAGCCCGGGCGGCAGAGGTGCCTACCGTGGTGCTGACCAGCGCCGCGACCGGCGTGTCATTGGTAGGCCGTACCGGGGTGCTGGTCGATACGCAGGGGGATATGGACATTGCCAGCGTGCGCACGACTGCCGTCGATGCCCTGTTTGCCGTGCCAGGCAAACTCATCCAGCAGGCGGGCCTGGACGGGCATGCGCGCTGGTTCAAGTTCCAGTTGCGCCAAACCGGCGAAGAGGGCGCATGGCTGATCGACAGCAACCAGTCTGCAGCGCGGGAGATCCAGGTCTTCGGCCCGTTTGATGCGCAGGGGCGGGCGCTGGCCGCGCCGGTGGATATCGGGTTCCTGTCGGCCTCGGCCATGTCGTCTTTGGGTGGCAACCGGGCGGTCTACCGGTTCAGCCTGGAGCAGCCCGGCGATTACACGGTCTACCTGCGGGTGGCATCCTACTTTCCGGAGTATTTTGCGTTTACCGTCTGGGACGCCGCGGTATTCGGGCAAGCCGAGCAGGGGTGGTCGCTGTTCCATGGCATCTGCTACGGTTTTTTGCTGGCCATGGTGGCCACCAATTTGGTGCTGCTGCTGGTGTTCCGCGATGCCATGTACAGCCACAATTTCTTGGCCAGCATGTTCGCCCTGCTCACGTTGACGGCCATCAACGGCCATCTGGCGCGGTATCTTTTGCCGGGCGCCCGGTCCTGGGTCCCCTACATCCTGTCGGCGGCGATTCCGCTGTGGGTGACTTTTGCGGGGCTGTTCAGTCTGCGCTTTCTGGCCTTGGAGGAACACGCCCGGCGCCTGGACCAGTGGACCCGGCGGGTGCTGGTGCTGGGCCCGGTGGCGGCGGTGCTGGCGCTGATGGGCTGGTTTCCACTGTCGCTGCTGTTGACCCAGGCGATCGGCTTGTTCGTGCCGTGCCTGATGTGGTGGGGCGGCTTTGTGGTGCTGCGCCGCGGCGGCCCGCCCGCCCGCTGGTACTTTGCGGGGTTGACCTTGCTGGACCTCTCGGCGGTGGGTACGGTGCTGAACATCTATGGCGTGCTGAAATTGTCGTTTCCCTACCTGCTGCTGCAACTGGGGGCGGTGGTGGAGACCCTGGTGTTTGCCATCGCCATCGGCAGCCGGATCCTGCGCATCCACCGGCTCAACGGGGAACTGGGCCTGCGCACCCAACAGCTCAGCGCCGCCGCGCACACCGATGCCTTGACCGGCATCTACAACCGCGCGGGCTGGACCCAGCATGCGCCACAGCTGATCGCCCATGCGGGCAGTTCTGCCTTGCTGCTGATCGACCTGGACCATTTCAAGCCCGTGAACGACCAGTTTGGGCACGCGGCGGGCGACGCGGTGCTGTGCAGTGTGGCCAAGCGGCTGGGCACCGAGGTGCGGGGCCGGGGCATCGTGGCCCGGCTGGGCGGTGACGAATTTGTGGTGCTGCTGTCGGGGCGGCTTGACCGCAAACAGTTGGTGCTGCAGGCCCAGAACCTGATTCTGCTCATCTCCCAGCCGGTGCCCTACCAGGGGCAGTTGCTCAACGTGGGCGCCAGCGTGGGGATTGCCCGCTATCCGAAGGACGGTGCGGCATTGCCCGAGCTGATGAACGCCGCCGACCGCGCCATGTACTACGTGAAGGAGCGCGGCCGGGCTGGCTTCGCCTTCATGGAGGACGTGAAAGCCGCCGCGTCCATGCCCGCCGGGCTGGAATCGGCCACCGGATAGCCCCCACACTGCGGGGTCGGTGCGAAATCGAATAAGGTACGGCCCCATGCATACCCCATTCTGGCGCCTTGGCTGGCGCACCCTCTGGCGCGACCTGCGCTCCGGCGAATTACGCCTGCTCATCGTGGCCGTGACCTTGGCCGTGGCCGCGCTCAGCGCCGTCGGCTTCTTTGCCGATCGCCTGCAAGGCGGCCTGCAGCGCGATGCCCGCCAACTGCTGGGCGGTGACGCGGTGGTCTCCAGCGACAACCCCACCCCTGCCGCGTTCCTGGCCCAAGCCCAGGGATTGGGCCTGCAAACCGTGGGCACGCTGACCCTGGCCACCATGGGCCGGGCGGACGACGCGCAGGGCGGGGCCAGCAAGCTGGTGGCCCTGAAAGCCGTGGTGCCCGGCTACCCGCTGCGCGGCAGCTTGCGCATTTCCGAGGTGGCCGACGTCGCCGATGAAAAGGCCGCCCACGCCACCCGTGACATCCCAGCGCCGGGCACGGCCTGGGTCGATCCGTCGCTGCTGGAGTCGCTGGACCTGAAGATCGGCGACAGCCTGCTGCTGGGCGACAGCCGTTTGCGCATCACCCAGACCATCGTGACCGAGCCCGACCGGGGCGGCGGCTTTATGTCGTTTTCGCCGCGGGTGATGGTGAACCAGAGCGATATGGCCGCCACTGGCCTGGTCCAGCCCGCCAGCCGGGTCAACTACCGCTTTGCCGTGGCCGGAGCCGACCCCGCCGTGCAGCGCTACGTGCAGTGGGCCACCGAAGAGGTCAAAAAGCCCGACAGCCACGGCGTGCGCATCGAATCGCTGGAAACCGGCCGCCCCGAGATGCGCCAAACCCTGGACCGCGCCAACAAATTCCTGAACCTGGTGGCCCTGCTGTCGGCCCTGCTGAGTGCCGTGGCCGTGGCCCTGGCCGCGCGCGGCTTTGCGGCCAACCACCTGGACGACTGCGCCATGCTGCGCGTGCTGGGCCTGAGCCAGCGCACCATCGCGCTGAGCTACGCCTTTGAGTTCGCGCTGGTGGGCATCTTTGCCAGCGCGCTGGGCGTGGCCATCGGCTACGGCGTGCACAACCTGTTCGTGCTGCTGCTGGCCGGCCTGGTGGATTCCAGCCTGCCTGCGGCGACCCTGTGGCCGGCGGCGCTGGGCATGGGCATGGGGCTGACGCTGCTGTTCGCCTTTGGCCTGCCGCCGGTGTTGCAGCTGGCCGCGGTGCCGCCGCTGCGGGTGATCCGCCGCGACGTGGGCGGCTTGAAGCCCGCCTCCGTGGGCGTGCTGGGCCTGGGCGTGCTGGGCTTTGCCGCGCTGCTGCTGGCGGCCAGCAGCGACATCACGCTGGGCCTGATTGCGGTGGGTGGCTTTGCCGCCGCCGTGCTGGTGTTTGCGGGCCTGGGCTGGGTGGCGGTGAAGCTGCTGCGCCGCAGCGTGAACGAGGCCACCGCCCCGCGCTGGCTGGTGCTGGCCACGCGCCAGGTCTCGGCCCGCCCGGCCTATGCCGTGGTGCAGATCAGCGCGCTGGCCGTGGGCCTGCTGGCGCTGATTCTGCTGGTGCTGCTGCGCACCGACCTGATCCAGAGCTGGCGCCAGGCCACGCCGCCTGACGCCCCGAACCGCTTCGTCATCAATGTCATGCCCGACCAGGCGGCAGACTTCCAAAAGAACCTGGCCACCGCGGGTGTGAAAAACTACGACTGGTACCCCATGTTCCGGGGCCGCCTGGTGGCCGTCAACGGCGCGGCGGTGTCCCCCGAGAACTATGTGGACGACCGCGCCAAGCGCCTGCTGGACCGCGAATTCAACCTGTCTTACAGCGCCACCCGGCCGCCGCACAACCCGCTGGTGGCAGGCCGCTGGACACCCGAAGAAAAAGGCGCCGTCAGCGTGGAGGAGGGCATCGCCAAATCCCTGAACCTGAAGCTGGGCGACAGCCTGCGCTTCGACATCGGCGGCGTGCAGAGTGACGCCAAGATCACCTCGCTGCGCAAGGTGGACTGGGGCTCGATGCGGGCCAACTTCTTCGTCATCTACCCTGTAGGCCAGATGGCCGAGGTGCCGGTGACCTTCCTGGGCGCATTCAAGGCCCCCGCCACCAAGGGCTTCGACAACCAGTTGGTGCGCCAGTTTCCCAACATCACCGCGGTGGACCTCAGCAGCACCCTGGGCCAGTTGCAGCGCGTGCTGGACCAGGTGATCCGGGCGGTGGAATTCCTGTTTGGTTTCACCCTGGCGGCCGGGCTGGTGGTGCTGTTTGCCGCCATCACCGCCACCCGCGAAGAGCGCGCCCGCGAATTCGCCATCATGCGGGCCCTGGGCGCGCCGGGCAGCCTGCTGCGCCAGGTGCAGCGTGCCGAACTGGCGGGCGTGGGTCTGCTGGCGGGCTTTCTGGCCAGCCTGGTGGCCGTGGCCGTGGGCTGGGCGCTGACCCGTTTTGTCTTTGAATTTGAGTGGCACGGCTCCCTGTGGGTGCCGCTGTTCGGGGCCATCGCCGGTGCGCTGCTGGCCCTGGCCGCAGGCTGGTGGGGGCTGCGCGACGTGCTGCGCCGCCCGGTGGTAGAGACGCTACGGCGGGCTACGGCTTAGCGCTATTGTTTTGGTAGCTTCTCACGCTGATTCCATCAGCGTGAGAAGCTGATTTTTTATAAATTTTCGGTTAGTTTCCCAGAAACTCCCCTACCGGCTTGAGGTCTTCGATGCGGTCGCAGACCGCCTTCACCACTACCAGGATGGGCACGCCCAGCAGCAGGCCCCACAAACCCCACAGCCAGCCCCAGGCCATCATGCCCACAAACACCGCCACCGGGTTCATCTGGTTGGCGCGGCTGGTGAGCCAGGGGGTCAGCACGAAGCCGACGACGGCATGGATCACCAAAGAGCCGCCGCTCACCAGCAGCACCAGCTCCAGCGAGCCGAACTGCAAAAACGCCACCATCGCCGACCCCGCCGCAATCACCACGCTGCCCAGGTAGGGCACCAGGTTCAGCACGCCTGCCGCAGTGCCCCACACGGCCGCATGCTCCAGGCCCATCGCCACGAAGTACAACCACGTCACCCCGCCCACCAGGGCACTGGTGAACAACTGCACCAGCATGTAGCGCTGGATCTGCTCGTTGATCTGGTTCAGCGCCTGCAGGGTGATCTTCTTGCGGCTGAGCGTGGGGCCGGTCAGTTTCACCAGCTTGCGCCGAAAGCTGTCGCCCGAGGCCATCAGGAAAAACGTGATCAGCGACACGGTGCCGAGCTGCCCCAGCATGCCTACGATGCCCAGGCTACCGTCCCAGACGTAGTTGCGGATGTCAAACCGCGGCTTGACGATTTGCACCCGTTGCACGCCCGGGCCAGCGGGCACGGCGCGGCTGGTTTCCTCGGCCGCCTGTTCCAGTTGCGAGGCAGCCTGCTGCACGGTGGTCAGCGTGTTGCGCGGTGCGCCGGGCAGGGCGCGCAGGGCGCTGCGCAGCTTTTGCGTGGCGGCGGGCAACTGCTCGACCAGTGTGCTGGCATCGTCGCTCAGCGAGTAGGCCAATCCGCCGGTGCCCCCCAGGATGCCGATCAGCAGCACCGCCGCGCTCAGCGCCCGTGGCACCCTGCGCGCCTGGAACCAGTCCACCACCGGTGACAAGGCATAGCTGGACAAAATACCCACCATGATCGGAATGAAAACCGCTGCGGCCCAGTGCAAGGTGTAAATGCTGGCCAGCACGGCCAACAGCCCCAGAGAGAAGCTGCGCACATCGACCGGCATGTGCAGCACCACGCGGCGTGAGCGGTCCAGTTCTGCCGATGGGGCGGGTTCAGGGGTGCCCGGATCAGGGGGCAGGGGGGTGGATTGCGTCATGGCCGATTCCTTGGGGTCCGGAAGTGTCTGGTTGCGGTGCCGCCATGCGGAGGCCGGGGTTGTGTGGCCGCGGGGCGATGGTAAGGCACACCACGCTGTTCGGTGCGGCGGCGGCAGGCCAACCTGTACGGGGGCGTTGGCTTTGGACGGGGTGCGCCCTCCAAAAGCGGTTTGGGTTCTACTATTTCTGTAGCTGCTTACGCAAGCTGGGTGGGCTTGAACGCCCTCTACGGGCAGCAGGTTGTGGATGGCGCCACCACAGGGTATTCCAGGGGGGCAGACGGGCAACTTTTTCCGGACCACAACGCCGAGAAAGGCCATTCATCCTCAATACGGAGGATGTGCATTTGTGCCGCACCGGCCAGACTGCCCCACCTACTTCATCAAGGAGATTTCCATGGTCGCTGGTTTGTTCCGACTTTCCACCCTGGCGGGGTGTATTGGTGTCGCGCTGTTGGCGGGGTGTGGGGGGGACGGCGACAGTGCGCCCGCGCCCGTTGTCACGCCCGTGGCCGCGCAGTTCACCGGCACGGCGGCGACGGGGGCGGCACTCGGCAATGCGGCGGTGGCGGTGTCCAACACAGCAGGCAGCTCGCCCTGTACCGAGGCGTCGATCACCACCACCGCGCTGGGCAGTTACACCTGCACCTTGAAATCCGGCGAAACCGCGCCGTTTTTTATCGTGGTGACCGACCCCACCGGCAACAACCCACCCATGGTCAGCATTGCCACCAGTACCCCGGCTGCAGGCGCACCGCTGACGGTGAACGTGACCCCGCTGACAACGGCGATCGTGGCGCAGCTCAATGGCGGCGACGCCTTGGGCGTAGTGACCGACAAGACCAAGTACGTGGCGGCCACGCTGGAGACCATCAAGACCAATGTGCTGGCGCAGATCAGCTCGGTGCTCACGGCCATTGGCGCGCCTGCGGGCTATGACCCGTTCACCACCAGCATCACCGCCGCCACCGCCGACCAGACCGGCAACACCGCCGACCAGGTGCTGGACGTGTTGAAGATCTCCCGCACCGCCACCAACGCGCTGGCCTTCAGCACGCTGGCCGACCCCACCCCGGTGGTGCTGGCCACGGCGACCGTGGCCGGGACCGCCGTGGCGGCACCGCAAACCAACGTGGCTGATCTGGCCAAGGCCATGCAGCTCATCGCTTTGTCGTGGACGCAGTGCTATGCCTTGCCCGTGGCGCAGCGCGTGACCATGGTGAATGGCGACATTACCGCCGTGGCCGCCGCCTGCAGCAGCGCGGTGACCGACGCCGACAAACCCAGTGGCGCGGCGGCCTTCAAGAACAACGGCTACACCTATTCGCAATGGTTTTACAAGCTGCTCAGCAGCGATGCCATGACCGGCGCCAAGTTCGGCGTGCCCGAGGTCATGGCCTTCTACCCCGCCGATGCCACCCACGCGCGCGACCGGGCCAACGTCAACATCAAATACGTGGACAACGCCGGTAACCCCGGCAACCAGATCACCCTGGTGCGCAATTTCACGGGCTCCAGCACCACGGCCCGCCCCAGCAACTGGTGGATCAGCGGGAACCTGTGGGACGTGGATTTGAGCGTGCGCACCGACATCCGGCGCACCGAAAACTTCGCACCCAATACGCGAAACAACTTCCGCAATGGTTTGTCGCTCTACATCGACGCCCGCAGCACGGCACCGCATGCCAGCGCGTTTGACAGCGTGCAAGTCACCGGGCCTGGTCTACCCACTGTCGGGCTGTGGTACTACCGGGCGTCCAATTCATCGCAATTCACGCTGTCCACGCGGCGCGATACGGCGCCGGTGGCCGATATCGCCACGCTGGTGCCGGTGTGCAGCGGTTGCAGCAGCTTCTGGATGTCCAGGACCCTGGGGGTTGCTGGCAGCGACGCCTCCACCTACCGCACCAACACGCGCTTCCTGGTGGGCAATTCTGTGCAGAGCAACAACAACAGCTTCCAGTGGGCTTCGTACGACGGCACCGATGGTTCGTACAACGGGCAGGCCGGTTCTGGCACGCGGCCCACCAAGGGCGCGGTGTACACCTTCAACCTGTACAGCGGTGCCAATCTCTACAAGACCGAAACCCGCACCCTGCTGGCCGATCTGGTGGATGCCACCCAAGGCATCAACATGCAGTGGCACGGCATCGGCGCGAACACCCGTGCCGCGCTGGACCCGGCCAACGCCGCTTTGAACGGTGCGCAAACCAGCCTGCTGGTGGACTGGACGGTCAACCCGGCGGCCGAGCAAGTGCGTGGCCTCTGGGTCAGCCAAACCGATGGCGGCTATGACAACGCCACGGCTTTTGGGCCCGGCAGCAGCAGTGTGGTGGCAACACCGCTGAGTGGCACCACCTTCACCCAGTTGAGCGGTACCTACATGGCGGATAGCGCACCCTATAGCGGCTTCCGCGAGGTGGGCTTGAACTACCGGATACTGGACGGCAGCAACAAGCAGGCGGTGTACACCTACAACCCTTGAGGTGGGTGGGGTGGGGGCTTTTGCTATTGTTTGAGTAGCTGCTTGCGCTTGTCATATAGGCGATAGAGGCTGTTTCTTCTAAAAAATGCCCACCGGGGACGCGTCCCCGGTGGGCATTTTCATTTCAAGGCGGCACCCGGCCCGTACACTGCATACCGGTGCAGGCCTCACCGCTTGCGTGCTCTATTTTTTGTAGCTGCTTACGCCCATCCCATAAGCGCAAGAGCCTCATTTTTTATAAATTCTGATTTCCACTATGCAGATCCAAGAGAAAGCCCCCGCCGCCACCCCGTTTGAATGGATCGGCGGCGAAGCCCCGGTGCGGGCGCTGGTGGACCGGTTTTACGACCTGATGGAGCTGGAGCCTGGCTATGGCGCACTGCGCGCCGCCCACGGCCCGGAGCTGGAGAACGCGCGCCAGCGGCTGTTCTGGTTTTTGTGCGGCTGGCTGGGCGGGCCGCAGTACTACACCGAGCAGTTCGGCCACCCGCGCCTGCGCGCCCGGCACCTGCCGTTCAAGATCGGCATTCTGGAGCGCGACCAGTGGCTGGCCTGCATGGACCAGGCGATGGGCGAGACCGGCGTGGATGCCACCCTGCGCGCCCGGCTGCGCGACAGCTTCTTCCAGACCGCCGACTGGATGCGTAACCAAGGCGTGTGACGGTGCCGCGACTGCAGCCCATCCCCCCCGCCGCGGGCGAAGAGCACCAGCTCCACCACTGGCTGCACGCCCTGGCCCCCGCCACCTGGGTGACCTATGGGCTGATCGCGCTGAATGTGGTGGTCTGGGCGCTGATGGTGTCCCAGGGTGCGAACCCGTTCAGTCCTCCGGCCGAGGTGTTACTGCACTGGGGCGGCAATGCGGCCTCGGAGGTGCAGCGCGGCCAGGTGTGGCGGCTGTTGAGCGCCCCTTTCTTGCACAGCGGCATCGTGCACCTGGTGATGAACATGCTGGGCCTGTGGGCCATCGGCCAAACCGCCGAGCGCATCTACGGGCACCGGGTGTATGTGGGCATTTACCTGGGGTCGGCCTTGGCCGGGAGCGCCCTGAGCCTGCACTTCTCGGCCCAGCAAACCGTCTCTGTCGGGGCTTCGGGCGCGGTGTTCGGGCTGGCGGGGGTGGTGCTGGTGGCCGTGCTGAGGCACCGCGACAGCATGCCCCGGCTGTTTGGCAAGCCGATGCTGCGGGGGATCGGCTTTTTTCTGGTGTATTCGCTGGCGCAAGGGTTTCTGCAGACGGGGGTGGACAACGCGGCCCACGTCGGCGGGCTGCTGGCCGGGGCGCTGATGGCGTGCATCTTGCCAGTGCGGCCCGATCCGCTGCGGTCGCGCGCCCATGCACGGGGCCGCGAGCTGTTGGCCCTGGCCGCCATGGTGGCGCTGCTGGGCGGGCTGGTACTGCTGGCCCCGCCAGCGGCCGTGGATTTTCAGCGCAAGTACACGGGCGCGGCGGCTTTTGAGCAGGGCATGCGCAGTTTCAATGCGGCGATGCGGCAACTGGGCCTGGAATCGCAATGGCGGCGGGCTGGCAAACTGACCGTGCAGCAGGCCGACGAGCGCAGCCGCAGCGTGCATGCCCCGGCGTTCCGCAAAGCGCAGACCGACCTGGCTGCGGCCTGGCTGCCCCCCGGCGACCCGCGCAATGCGCTGCTGCAGGCGGTGCGGCAACAGGCGGCGTGGATGGCCGAAATGCAGGCCATGGAGTCGGTGACCCCGCCCGGCAGCAGCCAGCCGGAGCCAGCCGATCCGGCCCGCATGGCCGAGTTGCAGGCTTTGATACAGCGCTCGGCCCAGCGCTTTGCGCCACCGCCCGTACCGCAGCCTGCACCGCCCCGCCGCTGATGCCCGATGTACGCATACCGGTTTTTAATCGTGTATGCAGGAAGCCGCCGGGCTTGGGCTAAGCTGGTTGCACAGCATGAGGTACAGCGCATGGAAATGGGCAGCATGGGGGTAGAGCGACGGGATGGCACGGTGGTCTGGTCGCAGGCCCTGCAGCGCCGACTGCGCCTGTGGTTGCAAGCGATCCGCGAGGCCTATGTGGCGCTGCTGCCGGTCACCGTGCTGGGCGTCATGGGCAACACCGTGGCGCAGATTCCCTACCCCCCGTATGTGCAATGGATGGACGCGCAGTTTGGCCCGATTTGGCACGCCCTGGCCATGCAGCTGTACTACGCCACCTTGGGCCTGATGGGGCTGCTGGGCGCGATGGTGATCGCCGTGCGGACCACCACCCTGTACCAGGCCCAGGACCGGCGGGTCGACCGCTCCGTCGTCACGGTGTCGGTGGTGGCAGCCAGCGCCTTCTTGCTGGTGGTGTTGCGCGACCCGCCCGACTTCCAGGTGCTGGGCTATGCCAGCGCATTCCAGAGCATCCTGGTGGGCGTGGCCGTCGCCGAGCTGATGCGCCTGCTGGGCCGCTGGCTGCCCAGCCACACCACCATGGGCGGGGTGGACGGCGGGGTGTCGCTGCAAAGTGCCCTGCACATGACCGGCACGGCGGCCTTGACGCTGCTGGCGGTGTGGCTGGCCCACGGGCTGTGGCGGGGCCTGTCGGACGGCGTGGCCGGGCCGCTGCTGGGGCAGGGGTGGCATTGGTTTTTGCAGCACCGGCCCGGTGGGGACGTGCTCAATTTCGGCATGGTGCTGCTCAACCAGCTGCTGTGGATGGTGGGTATCAACGGCGGACAGTTTCTGTACGCGGTGTCCAGCGCCTCGGGCCTGGTGGCCCCGGCGACGGCGCTGCATTCGGACCATTTGATCTCGCTGATGTTCCTGAACACCTTTGTCCACAACGGCGGGGCGGGCGCGACCTGGGGGCTCATCCTCTACTGCGTCACCCGGGGCAAAGACGCCTCGTTGCGGCGGCTGGCCTGGTATTCGGTGCTGCCCGCCCTGCTGAACATGAACGAGCTGCTGCTGTTTGGCATTCCGCTGGTGCTCAGCCGCACGCTGCTGCTGCCGTTCATTGCCGCCCCCTTGCTCAACTGCCTGATCGCCACCTTGGCCTATGCCGTGTTCGGCATGCCACTGGACGGCCAGCCGGTGATCTGGTCCACGCCGGTGTTCATTTCGGGCTACCTGATGACCGGGGGCTGGGGCGGCGTGGCCGTGCAGGCCCTGTGCCTGTTCAGCAGCACCCTGGTGTACGCCCCGTTTGTGCGCCAATTGGAAAGCGCACGCCTGCAGCGCAACCAGGCGTATTTCAAGTCGGCGCTGGACGTGCTGATGTCCCCCGAAGTCGAGGCCCAGTCGGGGAACCTGGACCGCGCGGATGCGGTGGGTGAAGTAGCCCGCTGCCTGGTGCGCGATTTCCGGGCCGACATCGGCTCGTCCCGCGTCACCCTGGCCTACCAGCCCCAGCACGATGTCCAGGGCCGGGTGGTCGGGCTGGAGTCGCTGCTGCGCTGGACCCACGCCAGCCATGGCCCGGTGCCCACCGCCGCGCTGATCAACGTGGCCGAAGAGTGCGACCTGATCCACCTCATCGGCGCTTGGGTGGTGCAGCGGGTGTGCGAAGACCTGGCCGTGTGGCAAAAGGCGGGCCTTACTGGCTTCACGGTGTCGGTGAATATGTCGCCGGTGCAACTGCATTCCAGCACCTGGGTGCAAACGGTGGCCGATGCCATGCGCACCCACGGCATCCAGAGCAAAGACATCGACATCGAGATCACCGAAGGCCGCACCCTCGCCAACACCGCCCAGGCCGACAAAACCCTGGCCGACCTGCAGGCCATGGGCTTGTCGCTGTCGATGGACGACTTCGGCATGGGCTGCACCTCGCTGCTGTACATGCACCGCTTCAAGGTCCACGCCATCAAACTCGACGGCGTGCTCACCCGCAAGGTGCTGCACAACCCGGTGGACCAGGACATCATCCGCTGCGTCTGCCGCCTGGGCCATTCCCAGGGCGTGTACGTGGTGGCCGAATTTGTTGAACAGGCCGCCCAGCGCGACATGCTGCAAGCCCTGGGCTGCGACTTCTTCCAGGGCTGGCTGTACAGCCCGGCCATGCCCGCAGACAGGATCCCGGCCTACCTGAAGGCCTGGCACAAGGCCACGCAGGTGCTGCCGAACCCGTGAGCTTGCCGTGGTGTACGCTGGGGGAAACGACAACCCCACTTACGCCATGACAAACATCCTCCCGCTCACCGCCCCCATCCGCGTCGCCGTCATCGGCTATGGCCTGGCGGGCCGCGTCTTCCATGCGCCGCTGATCGACGGCGTGCCCGGCCTGGAACTGGCCTGCATCTGCTCCAGCAAGCCCGAGGCCGTGCATGCCGACTGGCCGGACGTGCGCGTGGTGCCCACGCCCGACGCCGCATTTGCCGACCCGGCCATCGACCTGGTGGTCATTGCCACCAGCAATGCCAGCCACCATGCCCTGGCCCGCGCTGCGCTGCTGGCGGGCAAGCACGTGGTGGTGGATAAGCCCTGCACCGTGACGCTGGCCGAGACCGAGGATTTGCTGGCCGTGGCGGCCCAGCAGAATCGCCTGCTCACCGTCTACCAGAACCGCCGCTTTGATGGCGACTTCTTCCTGCTGCAGCAGGTGCTGGCCAGTGGCAAGCTGGGGCGCATCACGCATTTTGAATCGCACTTCGACCGTTTTCGCCAGGTCATCCCCGGCCGCTGGCGCGAGCAGGACATTCCCGGCTCGGACCTGTGGATGGACCTGGGCGCACACCTGGTGGACCAGGCCCTGCAACTCTTCGGCGTGCCCGACGACCTGCTGCTCGACGTGGCCCGCCAGCGCGAAGGCACGCAAACCAACGACTATTTCCACGCCCAGTTGCGCTACCCCTCCAGCCACCCCGGCCTGCGGGTGGTGCTGCACGCCAGCTCCTGCGTGACCAGCTCGGGGCCGCGGTTTGCCGTGCACGGCACGCAAGGCTCGTTCACCAAGTTTGGCCTGGATACCCAAGAAGACGCGCTCAAGGCGGGTGGCCGCCCGCAGCTGGAGTCCCTGGGCGACTGGGGTGCCGACCCCTTGCCCGGCCAATGGGTGCTCCACACCGCCGACGGGCCGCAGGCGCACGCCACGCCCGACGTGGCGGGCAACTACCTGCAGTACTACGCTGGGCTACGGGACTATTTGCAGGGCAAAGCCCCTGCCGCGCCGGTTACGCCGCGGCAGGTCTACCAGGTGATGGCCCTGCTGGGCAAAGGCGCGCAGAGTGTGCATCAAGCTGCCTTCGTGACGACCACCGACCTGCGTTGACGGCCCGGCCCGCCAAGGGCGGGGCTCCTGGCTAGCGCGGACCTTACTTTTTGCCACCGCCATTGCCGCCGCCACCCCCGTTGCCGCCGCCGTTGCCACCCCCGTTACCGCCACCCTTGCCGCTATTCCCGCTATTCCCGCCATTGCCCCCAGTGCCATCCGCGTGGTGGCTATTGTCGGCAGGGGCCTGGTGGGCCGCATGGACGCTGTGTGCGGCTGTCTTGCCGCTCTTGTCGGTGTGGGCGGCGCTGACCACCGAGCCCAGGGTAACGCCCATGCTCTTGGCGATCTGGCCCCAGCCCATGCCGTCGCTGCGCTGCGACAGCACCCCGCCCAGGGCGGCGGCGAGCTGGGTGGGTGTGGGCTGGGTGATGCCCTGCTGGGCCAGCGAAGTTTTGGCCAGCCCCAGCGCGATATCGATATTGCCGTAGCCCAATTGTCCGGTGCTGGGCGACAGACTGGCTGCGGGCTCCGAGGCATAGGGCCCGTTGGGATCGGGTCGCAAGGTAATCAGGCTGCCGGTGCGCAGACCGTCGACCAGCGACTGGGCATTTTCAGGAGAGCCGGCAAAGCGGGTGTAGCTGGAGGTCAGCTTGCTGGTCGGGGTGCTGGTGGTGGCGATGGGTGCGGTGGCGGCGTGGGCGACCATGGCCCCGCTGCCCAGCAGCAATGCGCTGGCCGTCAAAATAGCCAGGGTGGTTTTGGGGATCAACATGGGGGGCTCCTCGTCTTGTTGTAGGGGCCTGGCTGCACGCGCAGCCAGGCGGCCCCACCATCTTAGGCCACCCCGTGCGGAGGTGGTGGCGGCTCGCGGTGCCGTCCTACAAGCGGTGTGCCAGCATTCGATAGCTATATTTTTGGTAGCTACTCATGCTGATGGAATAAGCGCCAGCTGCCGATTTCTTATCAATTTATCAGCCGGGTTGCAGCAATACCAGCAGCGCCCCCGCGCCGCCTTCCATGGGCCGGGCCTGCACAAAGGCCAGCACCTCGTTCTTCTGCACCAGCCAGTTGCGCACCTTGCCCTTGAGCACCGGGGTTTTGCCGGGCGAGCTCAGGCCCTTGCCATGCACCACCCGCACGCAGCGGATGCCGTGCTTGTGCGCATCGCGGATGAAGCCCGACAGGGCATCGCGCGCCGCGTCGCTGCGCAGGCCGTGCAGGTCGAGCTGGCGCTGGATGGCCCATTCGCCCTTGCGCAGGCGCTGCAGCACGTCGATGCCGATGCCGGGGCGGCGGTAGCTCAGCGTTTCGTCGGTTTCCAGCAGGCTGCTGGCATCGAAGCCATCGCTGATGGCCTCGACCAGCACGGCCTGCTCGTCCAGGTGCAGCTGCGTGGCAATGGGCTCGGGCTGCTTCTTTTTCAGGAGTGCCTGGCGCTTGTCGGGCAAGCGGTGCACCGCCCCCGCGGCATGCACAAACAGGTTTTTCTGGGCGGCCAGACGGCGCTGGGTTTCCAGCCTGGCCACGCGCTCGGCTTCTTGCAGGGCGGCGGCCTCGGCAATGGATTTCTGGATCTTTTTCAGATCTTGCAAGGAGGTGATTTTCATGGGGTGTTGTCAATCACATCTGGCCTTTTTCGGCCATGGAGAAGGTTTCGCCGGGGGCGACGATGAGGTGGTCCAGCACCCGCACGTCGATCAGCGCCAGCGCGGCGCGCAGGGAGTGGGTCAGTGCCGTGTCGGCAGGCGAGGGCTGCACCGAGCCGCTGGGGTGGTTGTGCGCGAGCACCACGCTGGCGGCCTGGTGGTGCAGGGCGCGCAGCACCACTTCGCGCGGGTACACGCTGGTGTGCGTCAGCGTGCCGCGAAACAGCTCTTCCATGGCCAGCAGGCGCAAGCCAACATCCAGAAACACCACCGCAAACACCTCGTGCGCCTTGCCCGCCAGGTGGAGCTGCACATAGTGCTTGAGCGTCTGCGGGTCGTTGAACACGGTGCGCTCCTGCAGCTTTTGCGCCATGGCCCGGCGGGCCAGCTCCAGCACGGCCACGATCTCGGCCCGCTTGGCCGGGCCCAGGCCCTTGATGCGTTTCAGGTCGTCCGCTGTGGCGTGGAGCAGCCCGGCAATGCCGTCAAAGCCACCGCTGCCGGGCAGTTGCAGTAATTCGTGCGCCATCTGCATCACGCCCTTGCCCGCGATGCCGGTGCGCAGCAAGATGGCCAGCAGCTCCACGTCGCTCAAGGCCGCAGCGCCGCGCGCCAAAAGCTTTTCGCGCGGACGGGCATCGGGGGGCAGGTCTTTGATTGGCATGGCAGACTTTTACAATAGAGCCCAGTTTACCGAGACTCCTAATGCCCTCTACCTCCATCCCCACCGTCCAGCCCGGCTCGTTTTTGACCCTGCACTACCGCCTCGGCGGCCCCACGGGCGACATCATCAACACCTTCAACGACAAGCCTGCCACGCTGTCGCTGGGCACCGGCCAGCTCTCGCCCGCGGTGGAACAGCGCCTGCTGGGCCTGCCCGAGGGCACGCGCACCTCGTTCGACATCCCCGCCGGGGAGGCTTTTGGCGAGCGCCAGCCCGCCATGCAGCAGTGGGTGGCGCGCAAGCTGCTCAACCAGATGGGCGACCCGCTGGAGCAGTACCACGTGGGCGATGTGGTGCAGTTCCCCACGCCGGATGGCCTCGGCAGCTACGCCGGGGCCGTGCAGCAGGTGGGCAATGGCGACAGCGCCGACGCGGTCTTGTTCGACTTCAACCACCCGCTGGCCGGCCAGCCGGTGACGTTTGAAGTGCAACTGATTGGCGTGCTGTGACCGGCCCGCACGTGGACGGTCTTCAAGGCCGTAGCCCGCAAGAAATCATCCTTGCCGAGCCGCGTGGTTTCTGCGCCGGGGTCGACCGCGCGATTGAAATTGTGGAGAAGGCCCTGGCCAAGTTCGGCCGCCCCATCTACGTGCGCCACGAGATCGTGCACAACACCTACGTGGTCAACGACCTGAAATCGCGCGGCGCCATCTTCATCGAAGAGCTGGACGACGTGCCCCCGGGTGCGACGCTGGTGTTCTCGGCCCACGGCGTGAGCCAGGCGGTGCAGCGTGAGGCCCGCGACCGGGGCTTCCAGATCTTTGATGCCACCTGCCCGCTGGTCACCAAGGTGCACGTCGAGGTGGCCAAGCTGCACAAAGAGGGTTATGAGTTCATCATGATCGGCCACAAGGGCCACCCCGAGGTCGAAGGCACCATGGGCCAGCTCGACAGCGGCATCCACCTGGTGGAAGACGTGGCCGACGTGGCCCACGTGCAGCCCGGCCAGACCGCCAAGCTGGCGGTGGTGACGCAAACCACCCTGAGCGTGGACGATGCCGCCGAGATCTCCGCCGCCGTGAAGGCCCGCTTCCCGCTGATCCGCGAGCCCAAGCAGCAAGATATCTGCTACGCCACGCAAAACCGCCAGGACGCCATCAAGATCATGAGCCCGCAGGTGGACATCGTCATCGTGGTCGGCAGCCCCACCAGCTCCAACAGCAACCGCCTGCGCGAGCTGGCCGAAAAGCTGGGCACCGAGGCCTACATGGTGGACAGCGCCGAAGAACTATTGCCTGCCTGGTTCGAAGGCAAAACCCGCGTCGGCCTGACCGCCGGGGCCTCCGCCCCCGAGCTGCTGGTGCAGCAGGTCATCGACCGCATCCGCGCGCTGGGCGCGGTGTCGGTGCGCAAGATGGACGGGATCGAGGAGACAGTGAAGTTTCCGCTGCCCAAAGGTTTGCGCATGGACGGGGTGGCCTCTGCCGATTGAGGCGGCTGCGCTGTTTGGTATTTTCATGATCTGGATCAGAGGCGGCGCGCCGGTCCGGTAGCCCAATAGCGGGGTCTTCAGCATGAAAGGACCCGGTATGAAAACCAACGTTGGCGGCATCGACCGCACACTGCGCATCGTCGCCGGAGGCGCCCTGGTCGCCCTGGCTGCCACCGGCACCGTCGGCCTCTGGGGCTGGATCGGCGTCGTACCCCTGGCCACCGGCCTGATCGGCTGGTGCCCGCCCTACGCCTTGTTCGGGTGGAATACCTGCGCGGTGAAGTCTGGGGGCTGAGGGCCGGGCTGCGGGGTTGGGACCTTGCAGCCTGCCTTTTTTAGATTTTCAGGCCATTTTTGGGGTGCCAAATCGGCCTCTCGTGCTTATGCCATAAGCGCGAGAAGCTCCTATTTTTGACTATCAAAAGAGAAGCAACCTGTGCCGACTGCACGGGGCTCCGTCACACCACGCCCACCCCCGCCGACGCGTGGCACACATACACCGTAGCCGCATCGCCATTTGGCGCACGGTACTGGGCGGCCACGGCGGCGCGGGCGGTGGGGACCAGGGCTTCGGGGAGCAGGGCGACGACGCAGCCGCCGAAACCGCCGCCGGTCATGCGGGCACCGCCCTGGGGGCCGATGGCGGCTTGCAGGATGGCGACCAGGTGGTCGATGGGGGGCACGGTGATTGCAAAGTCGTCGCGCATGGAGTCGTGCGAGGCGGCCATGAGCTGGCCCAGGCGCTGCAGGTCGCCGGTGGCCAGGGCCTGGGCGGCATCCAGGGTGCGCTGGTTCTCGGTGACGATGTGGCGGGCGCGGCGCAGCACCACCGCGTCCAGCCCGGCGGCGTCGCGTTCCAGGCGGGCCACGTCGATGTCGCGCAGGGCTTTCACACCGTAGTGGGCGGCGGCGGCTTCGCACTGCTGGCGGCGGGTGTTGTACTCGCTGCCGACCAGGCCACGCTGCACGTGGGAGTGCACGATCATCACCGCCAGCCCGGCGGGCACGGGCACGGCCTGGGTGGTCAGGCTGCGGCAGTCGATCAGCAGGGCGTGGTCGGCCTGGCCGCAGGCCGAGATCAGCTGGTCCATGATGCCGCAGTTCACGCCCACAAAACTGTTTTCAGCCTTTTGGGCCGCCAGCGCAATATCCGTGGGCGTGAGCAGCTCTGAATTGTGTAGCGCGTTAAAGGCCTGGCCGACCGCCACTTCCAGCGAGGCGGACGACGACAGCCCCGCGCCCTGCGGCACGTTGCCCGCAATCGCCATGTCCATGCCGCCCAAGGCCAGGCCTTTGGCCAGCAGCACTTGCACCACGCCGCGCACGTAGTTGGCCCACTGCGCGTCGGGGCGCGGGGCGATGGGGGCGTCCAGGTCGAACTGGTCGATCGCATCGCCGTAATCGCATGCGCAGATGCGCACCTGGCGGTCGCTGCGCGGGCCCACGGCGATGCGGGTTTCGAAGTCGATGGCGCAGGGCAGCACAAAGCCGTCGTTGTAGTCGGTGTGCTCGCCGATCAGGTTGACACGGCCGGGGGCGCGCACGTGCAGCGTGGGGGCGTGGCCGAAGTGCTGGGCGAAGGCGGTGTCGATGCGGGTTTGCAGGGTGGCGGTCATGTTGGTCAGGGGGCTTGTCGGTAGTGAACGTCAGAGACGGCGCGCAGTTGGGCCGCGGCTTGCTCGGGGGTCAGGTCGCGCTGGGCTTCGGCCAGCATTTCAAAGCCGACCATGAACTTGCGCACGCTGGCCGAGCGTAACAGCGGCGGGTAGAAGTGGGCGTGGAGCTGCCACGGTGTGGTGTCGTTGCCATCAAACGGCGCGCCATGCCAGCCCATGGAATACGGAAACGAGCACTGGAACAGGTTGTCGTAGCGCGAGGTGAGCTGCTGGATGGCCAGGGCCAGGTCGGCGCGCTGCTCTGCATCGAGTTGCGGCAGTTGCTGCACCGCAAAGCGCGGCAACAGCAGAGTCTCGAACGGCCAGGTGGCCCAGAAGGGCACGATGGCCAGCCAGTGGTCGGTTTGCACCACCACCCGGCTGCCATCGGCGGCTTCGCGCGCGGCCAGGTCCAGCAGCAGGGGCGTGCCATGTTCGGCGTGCCAGGCGCGCTGGCGCAGGTCTTCGGCGGCGGGCTCGTTGGGGATGAAGTCGGTGGCCCAGAGCTGGCCGTGCGGGTGCGGGTTGGAGCAACCCATCAGCGCGCCCTTGTTCTCGAACACCTGCACCCAGGGGTAGGTGGCCCCCAGCTCGGCGGTTTGGGCGCACCAGGTGTGGATCACCTCACCGATGGCGGCCAGCGGCAGCTCGGGCAGGGTTTTGCCGTGGTCGGGCGAGAAGCAGATCACCCGGCTGGTGCCGCGCGCCGTACGGGCCTGGAACAGCGGGTCGGCCTCGGCGGGCGCATCGGGCGCGGTGGGCATCATGGCGGCAAAGTCGTTGGTGAAGACGAAGGTGCCGGTGTAGGCCGGGTTGCGCTCGCCGGTGACGCGCAGGTTGCCTGCGCACAGAAAGCAGCTGGGGTCGTGGGCCGGGCGCTCTGCGGTGTCGGCCTGCTCCTGCTGGCCCTGCCAGGGGCGTTTGGCGCGGTGCGGCGACACCAGCACCCATTGGCCGGTGAGGGGGTTAAAGCGGCGGTGCGAGTGCTCGGCCACGTCAAACGCGGCGGTGTGGGAAGGGGCGGTGCTCATACGGAATAGCCTTGGGGGTGGGTGGATTGCCAGCGCCAGGTGTCTGCGCACATGTCGGCCAGGCTGCGGGTAGTGTGCCAGCCCAGCATCTCGCGTGCGCGCCGGGGATCGGCCCAGCTGCTGGCCACGTCGCCCGGGCGGGGCGGCACGATGTCAAAGGGCAGGTTTTTGCCGCAGGCCTGGCCAAAAGCGGCCAGCACTTCCAGCACGCTGTGGCCCTGGCCGCTGCCCAGGTTGAACACGTGCAGGCCGGGCCGGCCCACGCCGTGCTGCAGGGCGGCCAGGTGGCCGTCGGCCAGGTCCATCACGTGGATGAAGTCGCGCACGCCGGTGCCGTCGGGCGTGGGGTAGGTGTTGCCAAACACCCGCAGGCTGGCGCGCTGGCCCACGGCGACCTGGGCGATGTAGGGCATCAGGTTGTTGGGCACGCCCTGGGGGTGCTCGCCCATCAGGCCGCTGGGGTGGGCACCCACCGGGTTGAAATAGCGCAGCGCGGTGAGGGACCAGCGCGGGTCGGCCACGGCCAGGTCGGCCAGCATGTGCTCCACCATGAGCTTGCTTTGGCCGTAGGGGTTGGTGGCCGACAGGGGCGCGTCCTCATACAGCGGCATCTGCTCGGCGGCGCCGTACACCGTGGCCGACGAGCTGAACACCAGGTTGCGCACGCCCACGGTCTGCATGGCATGCAGCAGCGCCAGGGTGCCGTTGACGTTGTTGTCGTAGTAGGCCAGCGGCTGGGCCACCGATTCGCCCACCGCCTTGAGGGCGGCGAAGTGGATGACGGCATCGATCTGCGCCTCGGCCAGCACACGTTCCAGCAAGGCGCGGTCGCGCACGTCGCCCTGCACAAACTGGGGGCGGCTGCCGCCCAGGGTGGCAATGCGGTCCAGCACCGCGGGGTGGCTGTTGCACAGGTTGTCGAGCAGCACCGGGCGGTGCCCGGCTTCCAGCAGGCGCAGGCTGGTCAGGCTGCCGATGTAGCCGGTGCCGCCGGTGACCAGGATGTTCATGGCAGCACCTTTTTCAAACGCACGATGAAGCAGGTCTCTGCCGTGGCGCGTGGCATGGGCAGGCCGGCCTGGGCCAGCCAGGCGCCGTCCAGCGCCACGCCGCCGTCTTGCAGGGCGGTGAAGAAGGGCGCGGGGGACTGCACCGCGCCTTCGCCTGCGATGGGCACCAGCTGCTCCACCTGGTAGCGGGCGGTGGCATCCAGCATGGGCAGGCGCAGCGGCGGGGTGTAGCGGTGGCTGGTGGGCTGGCAGCGGTAGACGAACAGCAGTAAGTCCTGCGCATCGCCGTGGGCCTGCCAGACCAGGCCGTCGGCAGCCTCGCCGCGCCAGACGCGGCCATGGTGCAGCTGATCTCTCCAGTTTTTATAGCAAACTATCCAGACGGATAGGGCGGTAAGCGTGGTTTCGTCCAGATGCCGCACATCCAGCTCCACACCCAGGTGGCCGGTCAGGGCCACGGCGGCGCGGAAGGCCAGGGACTGGCTGCGGCCGGTGGTGTGGGCCGGGGCGGTGCCGATGTGCGAGCCCAAAATTTCCGGCGGGAAGAACTGGCCAAAGCCGTGCTGGATCTGCACCCGGCTCATCGCGTCGATGCAGTCGCTGCCCCACACCCGGTGGGTGTAGCGCAGGATGCCAAAGTCGATGCGGCCCCCACCGCCCGAGCAGCTTTCAATCTCCACCGCGGGGTGGGCGGCGCGCAGGCGGGCCATCAGTGCGTACACCGCCTGCACCTGGGCGCGGTAGCCTGCGCTGCCCATGCCACCGGCCAGGGCGGCGGTGGTCAGGTCGCGGTTGTGGTCCCACTTCAGGTAGCGGATGGGGTGGGCGGCCAGCAGGGTGTCGATCTTGGCAAACAGGTACTCGGCCGCCTCGGGGCGCGAGATGTCCAGCACCAGCTGGTTGCGGGCGGTGATGAGGGGGCGACCGGCGATTTGCAGCGCCCAGTCGGGGTAGGTGCGGAAGAGTTCGCTGTCGGGGTTGACCATTTCGGGCTCGACCCACAGGCCGAACTCCATACCCAAGGCGTTGACGTGCGCTACCAGCGGGCCCAGGCCGTGGGGGAACTTGTCGGCATCGGGCCACCAGTCGCCCAGGGCGGCGCGGTCGTGGTGGCGGCGGTGGAACCAGCCGTCGTCCAGCACAAAGCGCTCTACGCCGACCTTGGCGGCGGCATCGGCCAGGGCCATCACATCGCCGGGCACCAAGTCGAAGTAAAACGCCTCCCAGGTGTTGAGGTGCACCGGGCGCGGGCGCATTTCGCCGCCGGGCCAGGCCATGCGCGCGCGCAGGGCGGCGTGGAAATTGGCGGCCAGGCCGTTGAGGCCTTCGGTGGAGCAGGTGGCGATGATTTCGGGCGTGTGCAGGCTGTTGCCCGGGCCCAGGCGGCCTTCGCCGGGGGCCAGCCACTCGCCCATTTGCCACTGGTACTGGCCGTCGTGCAGCCACTCTATGGTCTGCTGGTGGTTGCCCGACCAGGCCAGGTGCGCGCCAAAGACCAGGCCGGTGTGCTCGGTGCTGCCGGGGGTGGTGACCACCGCGCCGGGAAAGCAGTCGTGCGAGGTGCGGCCCCTGCGGTTCTCGCGCCGCCACTGGTTGCGGCCCAGGGTGTCGGTTTGCAGCAGAAATTCATGGTTGTGCTGCCCTGCGTACGAGCGCACCGTGGCGGCATCGCCGGGCAGGGGCAGGGTGCCTGCGGCCAGCCATTGCACGTCGATGTCGGCATCGCCCAGGTTGGTCAGGCTGGTCTGCAGGGTGAGCACGTCAGTGGCTGCGTCGAGCGCCATCGACACGTCAAAGCGCAGCTGCGCTACCGCGTCGGTCAGGCGCAGCACCAGGGCGCTGCCGGGGGTGGTCCATTCCACCGTGCACTGGGTAATGGCCTGGGCAAAGTCCCGCCCGGCCCGGTGGGCCAGCAGCGCGCTCTGGCCGAACCAGCCCACGCCGAAGGTGGGCAGCACCGTCAGCGGCTGGTCGAAGTCGAGCATGAACGAGGGCAGCGGGCGGGTGCCGCGCAGCGCCTGGCCGGGGGTGCTGCCGTCGGGCAGGCGCGGGCCCCAGTAGCGCCACAGGGGCGCTTCACCGGGCGGGCATTCGAGCACCACGGTGCTGTGGCGGCTGTGCAGGGTGAGGAATTCAGCGGTCATTTTTTTCGGTTAGGCAGCATGGGGAATGAGCATGTCGGCGATGGGGATGCGGCGCTCCAGCGCGTGGCCCTTGTCGTCGAACACATGCATGGCGGCGGCGGGCAGCGATACCGCCACGCGCTGGCCGGGGTCGGCGTGGAACTGGCCGGGGGCTTTGACCACCAGCGGCTGGTTGGCCACGCCGCTGTCGAGAAACAGGTAGGTGGACTCGCCCAGGCGCTCTTGCCAGTGCACCTGGCGCGCGATGCTTTGGGTGGCGGTGCCCAGCAGGGTGTGCTCGGGGCGGATGCCGATGGTGACGGGCTGGCCGGGCTGCAGCGCGCTGCCGTCCACCATGGCTTCCACCACCTCGCCGCCGCTGAGCTGCACCTTGGCGATGTCGCTGCGGCCCTCGACCAGGCGGCCTTCCAGGAAGTTCATTTTGGGCGAGCCGATGAAGCCGGCCACAAACAGGTTGCGGGGCCGGTGGTACAGCTCCAGCGGGCTGCCGCACTGGGCCACGCTGCCCTCGGTGAGCACGGCGGGCCCGGCGTTGAGCAGCAGAATGCGGTCCGCCAGGGTCATGGCCTCGACCTGGTCGTGGGTTACGTAGATGGTGCTGGCCTTGCCGAAGTCGCGGTGGATCTTGGCGATCTCGAAGCGGGTTTGCACCCGCAGCGAGGCATCCAGGTTGGACAGGGGCTCGTCAAACAAAAACACGCCCGGCTCGCGCACGATGGCTCGGCCAATCGCCACCCGCTGGCGCTGCCCGCCGGACAAGGCCTTGGGCTTGCGGTCCAGCAGGTGCTCGAGCTGCAGCACCTTGGCGGCCTCCATCACCTTGCGGCGGATCTCGGCTTTGTCCACCTTGTTCAGCGTCATGCCGAAGGCCAAGTTGTCGTACACGGTGATGTGCGGAAACAGCGCGTAGCTCTGGAACACCATGGCCACGCCACGTTTGGCGGGCTGGGTGTCGTTCATGCGCTGGCCGTCGATCAGCAGGTCGCCGCTGGTGATGTCTTCCAGCCCGGCCACCATGCGCAGCAGCGTGGACTTGCCGCAACCCGACGGCCCAACGAAGACGCAGAACTCGCCTTGCTGGATGTGCAGGTTGACGTCGCGGATCACCGCCACGTCGTTCATGTAGGTTTTGTTGACGGAACGCAGTTCGATGCTGGCCATGGTGGGGCTCTCTTTCAGGCTTGCAGGTAGTCGGGCAGGAAGGCGCGGTGTGCCACCAGCAGTGCATCGACCATGGCGCGGATTTGCGACAGGTCGAGCACGGCGGCGGTGTGCGGGTCGAGCATGGCGGCGTGGTAGACGTGTTCGCGCTTTTGCTCGGTGATGGCAGCCACCACCAGCTCTTGCACGTTGACGTTGGTGCGCATCAGCGCGGCCAGCTGGATAGGCAGCTTGCCCACACGGGTGGGCTGCACGCCGTTGGCATCCACCAGGCAGGGCACTTCCACCGCGCAGCCCTGGGGCAGGTTGTCGATCAGGTGGTGGTTCAGCACATTGCCATACACCACGCGCGGCGTGCCGCTGACCATCGAGTGGATGATCTGGCCGCCATATTCCACCGAGCGGTTCACCGCGTTCAGGCCTTCGAGCAGGCGGGCGGCTTCGGTGATGTTGCGCGGCATCACATGGATGTTGGCGGCCTCCAGCTCGGCGGTCAGGGCCTGCACGTCTTGCGTGCCGGGGGCCTGCAGCTCGCGCTCGATGTAGGGCCAGGCGTGTTCAAAGATCTGGCAGCGGCCCGGGTATTCGTCCAGCGGGATGTTGTACTTGGCCAGCAGGTCTTCGCGGCCTTTCTTGATGAACCATGGCACGTATTCGGCAAAGTGCTCGCTGGATTCGGTGGGGAAGTGGCCCAGCTGGTTCAGCATCTCATAGCGCACGCGGTTCCAGTCGGGGGCTTTTCCGTCGGCATAAATCTGGCGCAGGCGCGGGTACAGATCGACGCCCTTGTGCTCAAACTTTGTGTAGAACGACATGTGGTTGATGCCCGCGCAGGTGTAGTCGATCTCTTCTGCCGGAATACCCAGGTCGTGTGCCAGTTCGTGCGCGGTGTGCTGCACGCTGTGGCACAGGCCCACGGTGGGGATGCGCTTGCTGGCCTGGTTCAGCGCCCAGGTGATCATGGCCATGGGGTTGACGTAGTTCAGGTGGATGGCGCCGGGTGCGCACACGTCTTCCATGTCTTTGAGCATGGCCAGTTGCACGGGGATGGTGCGCAGGCCGCGCATGATGCCGCCAATCCCTAGGGTGTCGCCAATGGTCTGTTCCAGGCCGAATTGCTTGGGGATTTCGAAGTCGGTTACGGTGGCGGGCTTGTAGCCGCCGACCTGGATGGTGCTGATGACGAACTGCGCGCCGTCCAGTGCGCGGCGGCGGTCGGTGCTGGCCGTGATCAGGGGCTTCACGCCCAGGGCGGCAGCCCGGCGCTGCGCCACCATTTCGGCCAGTCGCAGGCGGTGTTCGTCGATGTCGTGCAAGGCCACTTCGCAGTCGGCCAGCTCGGGGTAGGAAAAAATATCACCCAGCAGGTTGCGGGTGAAAACAATGCTGCCAGCCCCGATGAGGGTGATCTTGATGCGGCGTGTCATGGCGTATCTCTAGTGGGTGGTGTGGATGGAGGGGCTGCACTGCGTTTGGGCACAGTGCAGCCTGGGGGATGCCTATTTCAGGGCATTCACTTGGGTGTTGGCGGCTTTCAGGGCGCTGGCGGCATCGGCTTTGCCGGCCAGCACGGCTTCCAGGGCGGCCTTCATGATTTCGTCGATTTCCGAGCCGTGGTCGGCAATCGGGGTCAGGAAGGTCTTGGACTTGGCCATGGTGAGGAAGGCGCTGGAGTCCACGCCCTTGGATTTCTGCACTTCCACTGCGCGTTCGGCCTGGCCCTTGATGGCCGGGAACACCACACCGGTGTTGGCCACCACGCTTTGGCAGTCGGCCGAGCCCAGGTACTTGACCCACTTCCAGGCATCGGCCTTGACCTTGGAACCCGACCAGATCGAATCGGCCAGGCCGTTGAACATGGTGGCGCGGGTGCCGGTGGGGCCGGTGGGCAGCGGAATCCAGGCGTTCTCAAACTTGGCGTTGTCTTTGAAGTAGGTGATCATCCATGAGCCCTGGGGCACGATGGCGACCTTTTTGCCGACGAACATGGCATCCGAGCCCAGCGTCTTGGCGTTCTCGAACACGGCCGACAGGCCCTTGCCCGGCAGGCCCGCGAGGTAGCTGATGCTCTCGGCCAGCTTGGGGTCGTCGTAGTAGAACTTGGAATCCCAGGGCTTGTCCTGGAACTTGAAGCCGTTGGACACGGCAAAGTGGCTCCATTCGGTCTGGCCGCGCATGCCGGGCGCACCGGCCGGGGTTTGGTAGCCGTAGACGGCGACTTTCTTTTTGTCGAAGTTGGGGCTGGTGGCGTTGTTGCCCGCTGCGTCCACCGTCAGTTTGCGCAGGATCTGCTCGAAGCTGCCGCCGTCCTTGGGGTTCCAGGTCATGGCTTGCAGGTCGGCCAATGTGACACCGGCCTTTTTGGCCATTTCCATGTTCACCACCATGCCGATGGTGTCCCAGTCTTTGGGCAGACCGTACTGCTTGCCGTCGCGGCCCCACACGTCGTACAGGCCGGCGGTGTAGCTGGCGGGGTCGACCTTGTCGCGCTGGATCAGCGGGGCCAGATCGACGAGCTGGTCGTTCTTGGCAAACTCAGGGTACTTGGACAGGTGGTTGGTGAACACGTCGGGGGCGGTGCCTGAGACGAAGCCGGTGGAGATGGCCGTCCAGTAGTCGTTCCAGCCAGACTGGCTGATCTTGACGGTGGTGCCGGGGTTCTTCTTTTCGAAGTCTGCGGCGCACTGCTTGTAGGCGGGCATCTGGTTGGCATCCCAGAGCATGTATTTGACTTCGACGGCGTGGGCGCTGCCAATGCAGGCCAGGGCGGCCGCTGCGAGTGTGCTGAGTTTGAGGGTCATGCTTGTCTCCGTTATGGTGGGTTGTGGGAACACTTACTTGCCGCCAGAGAACTGGACGGATTCGACGACTCGGCGGCCTAAAACGACGAGCAGCAAAATGGTGGGCATCACGGTGATGGCGGTGGCGGCCATCAGGCCGGTCCAGTCGGGCTGGCCCTGGGCGGTTTGCGACTTGAAGCTCTGCAGGGCCACCGGCAGCACCTGCTGCACTTCGTCTTTGGCCACCAGGTAGGGCCAGAAGAATTCGTTCCACATATTGATGCCGGTCAGCATGGCGATGGTGGCCAGCGGGGTGATGCTCAGCGGCAGCACCACGTGGGTGAAGATGTAGGTGTACGAGGCCCCGTCCAGCAGCGCGGCCTCTTCCAGATCACGCGGGATCGACAGGAAAAACTGCCGCAGGAAGAACACCGAGAAGCCCTGCATCAGGCAAAACGGCGCCACCATGCCCACCATGGTGTTGAGCAGGCCCAGGTCTTTGATGAGGATGAAGTTGGGGATGAAGGTGACCACGCCCGGCACCATCATCGAACCCACAAACAGCGCAAACAGCACATTGCGCCCCGGAAAACGCAGCCGGGCAAACGCATAGGCCGCCATGGCCGCAAAACTCACCTGCGTGACCACGATGATGCTGGTGAACAGCAGCGAATTGCCCAACGAGCGCATAAAGTTGATCTCGGCCCCCGAGCCGCCCAGGGCGCGGCTTTCATCGCCGGTCATGAAACCCAGCACGCGCTTGAAGTTGGCCAGCGTGGGGTCGGTGGGCAGGATCTGCGCTGACTCGGTGTACACATCGGCGCTGTGCATCAGCGCGGTTTTCACCACCATCCACAGCGGGGCCAGGGTGATGACCAGCATGGCGGCCAGTACCACCCAGGCGGCGATGCGGCCCGGGGTGAAGATGCGGATGCGGTGGGGTGTGGCATCGGCCACGGCGGGGGAGACGAGTGTGTTCATGGGAAGTCCTAATCAGGCTAAGTCGTTCTCAGAGGCCTTCATCACCCGCATCTGGAACACGGTGTAAATCATCATGGCGATGCACAGCGTCATCGACATGGCGGAGGCGTAGCCCATCTTGTAGAAGCTGAAGGCGTTTTGCACGATGTAGTAGACGATCACGCGGGTGGAGTCCTGCGGGCCGCCATTGGTGGTCACGGCGATGGTGTCGAAGATCTGGAACGAGCCTGTCACGCTGGTCACCAGCACAAACACCATCACCGGGCGCAGCAGCGGCAGGGTGATGCGCCAGAACATCTGCCATTCGCTGGCGCCCTCCAGCGCGGCGGCCTCGTACAGGTTGCGCGGTATGTTTTGCAGCCCGGCCAGAAACAGCATGGCCACCAGGCCCATGTGCCGCCAGATGTTGACCGCCGCCACCGTCAGCAGCGCCTGGTCTGCGCCGCCAAAGAAGGGCTGGCGCTCAAAGCCGATGCCGTCGATCAGGCTGTTGACCAGGCCCAGCAGGGGGTCCAGCATCCACAGCCACATCATGGCCACCAGCACGTTGGACAGCAGGTAGGGCAGCAGCACGATGGACTTGACGAACAGCGACTTGGTCAGCCGGTCCATCGCCACCGCCAGGAACAGGCCCAGCACGGTTTGCAGCGGGATGTTCAGCGCCACGTAGTAGGCCGACAGCTTCATGCCCTGCCAGAACTTGCCGTCTTGCAGCATGGTGGCGTAGTTGGCCAGGCCGACGAACTTCGGTGCACGCAGCAGGTTCCAGTCGGTAAAGCTGATCTCGATGGCGCGCAGCGTGGGCAGCGCGTAGAACAGCACAAAGCCGATCAAGGCGGGCAGTACCAGGGCCCAGGCGGTCAGGGTTTCGCTGCGCCGGGTGGGGCTGAGGGCGTGCGGTGAACGGGGTGCGGGGTCTGCCATCGGGTCTCCTTTTTAGGTATCTAACGCGGGTTAGTATTTGTATGATAAATTTACTGACACGGATTAGTACTAGGGAAAATACGGGTTCCGCAGCTAAATCAGGCTTTAAATGTAGAAATTCGTAACCCGCCTGTGCATCCGCTACGATCGGTCACTTCCATGAAAGCTTCCCTCAAATCTCCCCCCACCAGCAGCGAGGTCGCGCGCCGCGCCGGGGTGTCGCGCACCACCGTGTCCTTTGTGCTGAACAACGTACGCGACCAGGGCATCAGCGAGGCCACCCGCGAGAAGGTGCTGGCCGCCGCCCGCGACATCGGCTACGAGCCGAATGCCGCGGCACGCACGCTGGCGGGCGGCTCCACCAGCACCGTGGCGCTGGTGATCCCCAAGGCCTCGCACCTGTATGTGGACGTGTTTTTGGCGCATCTGGTGGCCAGCATCAACGAAGAGTGCCACCGCTACGGCCTGAAGATGCTGATCGAGTCCAGCGACGACGAGGGCCGCGAGCCCGGGGCCTTTGTGGACCTGGTGCGCAGCCGCCGCATCGACGGGCTGATCGTGGTCAACCCCAGCCTGGCGGGCCGCGAATACCTGTCCAGCATTGAAGACGCGGGCATTCCGCTGGTGGTGTTTGGCACCGGCATGCCCGATGTAGGCCGCTACCACACCACCGGCAACGACACCTCGCTGGCCGCCAAGCTGGCCGTGAACCACCTGGTATCTCTGGGCCACACGCAGATTGCCTTTGTCAACTTCGCCCAGCCCGAGTACCTGGCTGTCAACGAGCGCGAGCGCGGCTGGCGCGAAGCCATGGCCGACAACGGCCTGCCCATCAACCCCGCCTGGTGCGCCTACGCCGACATCAGCGCCGCCAGCGGCTACCGCGCCACGCAGGAGCTGTTGGCCCGCAAGGTGCCGTTTACCGCCCTGTTTGCGGGCAACGACACCATTGCCTTCGGGGCCATCAAGGCGCTGAAAGAGGCCGGTTTACGGGTGCCCGAAGACATCGCCCTGGTGGGCTATGACGACATCCCGATGGCCGAATTTGCCACGCCGCCGCTGACCACCGTGCGCTCCGACACCATCTCTCTGGGCCGCGAAGCCATGGCCATGCTGCGCGCCCTGCTGCGTGGCGAGGACGTGCAAAACAGCCCGCAGCCGGTGGTTGCCACGCAGCTGGTGGTGCGCGAGTCTTGCGGTGCGCAGCTGAAGGCTAAAAAATGAGGCATCAAATACGCCTCTTGCGCTCATTCCATCAGCGTGACAAGCTACTGATTACATAGCAAACAATGGCGTGGATGCTGGGCAGGTTTGAACGGCTACGGCGACGACGACAGCAGCAGCTTGGTGCCCAGCAGGCCCAGCACCGCCCCGGTCACCCGGTCGATCGCCGTCTTGGCCCGCAAATAGGTTTGCCGGGGCCGCGCCGAGGACAGGGCCAGGGCCACCAGCAGGTACCAGCTGGCCTCCAGCACAAACACGCTGGGCGGCAGCGCCAGGCTCAGTGCCAGCGAGGGCGTGTGTGGCAGCAGCGCGGCGAAGATCACGCCGTACACCACCGCCGCCTTGGGGTTGCTGACCATGGTGCCCGCACCCACCCAAAAATGCCGCAGCGCGCCCGCCTTGGTCAGCGGGCCCGCGTCGGCCAGCACCAGCGGCGCTTTTGCGCCCTGCCAGATCCTGAAGCCCAGGTACAGCAGGTACACGCCGCCCACAATCTTCAGCCCCCAGTAGGCCAGGGGAACCTGCTGCAGCAGCGCGTGCAGCCCGAGCAAGGCCACCACGCTGAGCACACAGGCCCCGGCCGCCATGCCCAGGGCGGATGCCACCCCGGCCTGGCGCGAGCTGCCAATGGCGGTGCGCGCCACCAGCACAAAACTCGGGCCGGGGCTGATCACGCCGATGAACAACACGGCCAGGATGCTGGCCAGGGTGGTGAAGGTTTCCATAGCAAAATGTCCTGGATGAAATAGGCAGTTCGCGCTTGTACCATGGGCGTGACAAGCTACCAATTAAATAGCAATTTACCCGTATTGGTGCCAGCCGTCAAAGTCTGCTTTGCCCAGCGGAACGCCTTGCTGGCGCAGCAGGGCATAGGCGCTGGTGAGGTGGAAAAAGAAGTTGGGCAGGGCGTACTGCGCCAGAAAAGCCTCGCCCGGGAGCGTTACGGTGGCCTGGCCCGCCTGGTCGGTGCACAGGCGCTGGGCGCTACCGGCCATCTGCGCCGGGGTCAGGGCGGCCAGAAAGGCCTGGGCCCGGTCGATGCGGGCATGCAGGTCGGCAAACGTGGCACTGCCCTGGCCAAACGGTGGCACCTCCAGCCCGGCCAGGGGGGCGCACGCGCGCAGGCTGAACTGGGTGGCAATGTCGATCTGCAGCCCCAGCGGCAGCATATCGGGCACCAACCGGGCCTGCAGGTCGCAGCTCTGGGCCGCGCCTGCATCCACCATCCGGGACAGCTGGCCCAGGTAGCGCTGGAAAACCGGGACCGAGGCGGCGTACACCGTTCAGCCCTGCAACAAGGTCTGCACGTAGCGCGTCACTCCGGTGTGCACGTCGGCAAAGGCGTGGTCGCAGCCGGTGGCGCGCAGGGCGGTCAGGTCGGCCTGGGTGTAGCACTGGTATTTGCCGCGCAGCGCGTCGGGGAAGGGCACGTAGGCCAGCAGGCCGGTGCTGGCAGCCTCGGCCAGGCTGACAGGCTGGCTGTGCAGGGCATTCACCACCGCGTGGGCGATATCGTTGAAGGGCTGGGCCTGACCGGTGCCCAGGTTGAAGATGCCGGACTTTTCCGGGTGGTCAAAGAACCACAGGTTCACCGCCACCACGTCGTCGATGAACACAAAGTCGCGCATCTGCCCGCCCCGCGGGTAGCCGCCGTATTCGCCAAACAGCTTGACCTGGCCCTCGGCCTTGAACTGGTTGAACTGGTGAAACGCCACGCTGGCCATGCGGCCCTTGTGCTGCTCGCGCGGGCCGTAGACGTTGAAGTAGCGAAAGCCCACCACCTGGTGCGGGTTGCGGTCGAAGCCGCTGCCGCACAGCAGGCGCATGCGCTGGTCGAACAGCAGCTTGGAGTAGCCGTAGACGTTGAGCGGGCGCTCGAACTCGGGCGTTTCAACGAACGATGCAGACCCGCCGTAGGTGGCCGCCGACGAGGCATACAGCAGGCGCGAGCCCTGCGCGTGGCAGGCATCGAACAGCTTGCAGGACAGCGTGTAGTTGTTGTCCATCATGTACTTGCCGTTCATTTCCATGGTGTCGCTGCACGCGCCCTCGTGGAACACGGCCTCGACCTTGCCGTAGGCGCCTTGGGCAAAGCGGTCGTAGAAGCGGTCGGCATCCACGTAGTCGGCAATCTGCAGGTCGGCCAGGTTGCGGTATTTGTCGCCCTGGGTCAGGTCATCCACCGCAATGATGTCGGTGATGCCGCGGGCGTTCAGGCCTTTGACAATATTGCTGCCGATAAAGCCAGCGGCTCCGGTAACGACGATGCGTGTCATAGCGAATCCTTCACAAACAATTCTTCATAGCTGACGGTGGCGGTGCCGAACTTGCCCACCACCACGCTGCCTGCCCGGTTGGCCAGCGGCATGGCTTCGCGCAGGCTCAGGCCCGCTGCCACCAGGGCGGCCATGGTGGCAATCACCGTGTCGCCCGCGCCGGTGACGTCGAACACCTCCAGGGCCTGGGCGCTGGCGTGCAGCTCACCGGCATCATCAAACAGCGTCATGCCTTCCTCGCTGCGGGTGACCAGCAGGGCTTCGAGCTTCAATTCCTTGCGCAGATTTTGCGCCTTGGTGCGCAGTTGCTCCTCGCTGCTCCAGCTGCCCACCACCTGCTGCAACTCGGCGCGGTTGGGGGTGATGACGCTGGCCTGGCTGTAGCGCGAGTAGTCGCTGCCCTTGGGGTCGATCAGGATCTTTTTGCCGCTGGCCAGGGCCAGGGCAATCATGTCGCCCACGTGGGCCAGCCCGCCCTTGCCGTAGTCGGAGAACAGCACCGCCTGGTGTGCGGGCAGCAGGGTGGCGAAGGTGGCCGACTGGGACGCCAAAATTTCGCTCTTGGGCGTGTTCTCGAAGTCCATGCGCAGCAGCTGCTGCTGGCGGCCAATCACGCGCAGCTTCACCGTGGTCTGCAGCTCCGCGTCGCGGCCAAAGTAGGGGCGGATGCCGGTCTGGGCGACCAGCTTTTCCAGTTTGTGGCTGGCGTCGTCGTCGCCCACCACCGTCAGCAGCGACGCCTGCGCGCCCAGCGACACGATGTTGTAGGCCACATTGGCCGATGCGCCCATGCGCTCTTCTTCGCGGGTCACGCGCACCACCGGCACCGGCGCTTCGGGGCTGATGCGGTCCACCGCACCGTACCAGTAGCGGTCCAGCATGGCATCGCCGACCACCAGCACCTGGGCCTGGGCCATTTGTTCACGGGACAACGTAGAGAGTTTGGTCATAGTTCTTCGACTCTTCGGGCTGGATAGCTGTCCCAGGCCTGGCAGCCGGGGCATTGCCAAAAATGCTGTTTCGCCTCGAACCCGCAGGCGGCGCAGCGGTAGCGCTTCAAGGGGTTGGCGGCGTGGTCCAGGGCGCGCTGGATCTGGGGGTGGAATTCTTCGTGCTCCAGCTTTTCCCCGGCGATCCAGCGGGCCGCGGCCACCAGCGACTGCTCGCGCTCCAGGTGCTGGATGTAGCGCATGCGCACGTCGGCCATGGGCGCGCCACTGCGCAGTTGCAGGGTCAGGATGGCTTCCAGCACGTCGAGCGAGGCACTGTGGGCGTAGCTGGCTTCCAGCAGCGCCAGGGCCGGGTCGGTGAGCCCGGCGGCGGTGGCGATGGTGGCAATCCGTTCTGCTACCAAAGGGATAGCTGCCGGTGCTGATTCGGAGAGCGCCAGCAGGGTTTTGAAGGCTTCATCCAACTGGCCGGCCTGGTGTTGCAGGATAGCCAGGTCGATGCGCGGGCGGGCCGCCTGCGGGGCGATGGCGATGGCTTTTTCCAGCAGGCCCTGGGCGGCTTCGGGCTGCGCGGCGGCCTGTTCGCACAGGTAGTGCGACTGGCGGCCGCTGAAGCTGCCCTGGCCTGCAGATTCCAGCTTGTGGGCGATCTCGGAGGCATCGGGCCAGTCGCGCGAGCGCTCGTAGATCGACAGCAGGGCCAGGCGGCTTTGGGCCTCGTAGGCGGTGCCTTCGAGCTTGCGCAAGGCCTCTTCGGCGCGGTCGAGCAAACCGGCCTTCAAAAAGTCTTGCGCCAGCGCGTGCTGGGAGCGGTCGCGGTCGGCAGCGCTCAGGTCGCCGCGCGACAGCAGGTGCTCGTGCACGCGCACGGCGCGCTCGGTTTCGCCCCGGCGGCGGAACAGGTTGCCCAGGGCAAAGTGCAGCTCCGAGGTGTCGGGGTCTTTTTGCACCGCCTCGATGAAGGCATCGATGGCCTTGTCCTGCTGCTCGTTGAGCAGGTAGTTCAGGCCCTTGAAATAGGCCTTGGGGGCCAGGCGGTTGTCCAGGCGCAGTTGCCGAAAATCCCACCGCGATGCCAGCCAGCCCAGCACAAAGGCGATGGGCAGGCCCAATAAGATCCAACTGAGGTCAAAGTCCATGGGGCGGGGCGATGGGTTCCGTGCGGGGGGTGTCGGTGGCGGTGGGAGGGGGGAGCTGCTGCGCTTTCTTGGCGACCACGCGGTGCTTCCACCAGCGTGGCACCATGCCCAGGATGCCCAGGGCCAGCCCGGCGGCGAAGGCGCTCAGGATCAGCAGCACCATGGGCGCGCGCCATTGCGTGCCAAAAAAGAAGTGCACTACCGCGTCTTGCTGGTTGTTCAGCGCAAAGGCAAACAGGGTAAAAAAAATGGCTGCCTTAAGTAACCACTTAAGCAGCCGGACCAGATTCTTCATGGGTGTCCTCCATCGTCTGGGCATTCTAGCTAGGCAAAAACCTCATTCGCGGGATTCGCGGAGTTCTCGGGCCTCGATCTCGGCGGTGTGCAGGTCCACGGCTTCGCGCAGGGCTTTGCCGGGCTTGAAGTGGGGCACGCGCTTTTCGGGGATGGCCACGCTCTCGCCGCTGCGCGGGTTGCGGCCCATGCGTGGTGGGCGGCGGTTGATGGAGAAGCTGCCAAAACCGCGGATCTCGACCCGGTGGCCCCGCACCAGCGCATCCCCCACGGCGTCCAGGATGGTCTTCACGGCATGCTCGGCATCGCGGTGGGTCAGCTGGCTGAATCGGGCGGCCAGTTCTTCAACAAGGTCGGATCGGGTCATGGAGGGCAGGTGGTTTCAAAAGGACTTGCGTAATGCCCCGTGGATGGAGGGCATTGCGCAAACCCTGTCGGGTTATAAATAAAGCCGACCCGCTCGCCCCTGCGAGTCGGATCGGCCTGGCACTAGGCTAAGTCAGCAACAAATTAATTGTTGTTGTCCAGCTTGGCGCGCAGCAGGGCGCCCAGGCTGGTGGTGCCAGCGTTTTCGCGGGCCGAAGCCTGGCTCAGTGCAGCCATGGCTTCGCCTTGGTCGGCAGCGTCCTTGGCCTTGATCGACAGCTGGATGTTGCGGGTCTTGCGATCCACATTGACCACCACAGCGGTGACTTCGTCGCCTTCTTTCAGCACGTTGCGAGCGTCTTCAACGCGGTCACGGCTGATTTCGGAAGCGCGCAGGTAACCGATGATGTCTTCACCCAGGTCGATTTCAGCGCCACGGGCATCCACGGTCTTGACCTTGCCGGTCACGATCTGGCCCTTGTCGTTGATGGTGGTGAAGGTGGTGAACGGATCGCTGTCGAGCTGTTTGATGCCCAAAGAGATGCGTTCGCGGTCCACGTCCACGGCCAACACGATGGCTTCGACTTCTTGGCCCTTCTTGTAGTTACGCACGGCGGCTTCGCCGGTTTCGTTCCACGAGAGGTCAGACAAATGCACCAGGCCGTCGATACCGGCAGCCAGGCCCACGAACACGCCGAAGTCGGTGATCGACTTGATCGGGCCCTTGACGCGGTCGCCACGCTTGGTGTCTTGCGCGAATTCTTGCCATGGGTTGGCCTTGCACTGCTTCATGCCCAGGCTGATGCGGCGCTTGTCTTCGTCGATTTCCAGAACCATGACTTCGACTTCGTCGCCCAGAGAAACCAGCTTGGCGGGAGCGATGTTCTTGTTGGTCCAGTCCATTTCGGAAACGTGCACCAGGCCTTCGATGCCGGGTTCGAGTTCCACAAATGCACCGTAGTCGGCGATGTTGGTGATCTTGCCGAACAGGCGGGTCGACTGGGGGTAGCGGCGGTTCACGCCCATCCATGGGTCGTCGCCCATTTGCTTGAGGCCCAAGGACACACGGTTCTTTTCGGTGTCGAACTTGAGGATCTTGGCGGTGATTTCCTGACCAGCCGTAACCACTTCCGATGGGTGGCGAACGCGGCGCCATGCCATGTCGGTGATGTGCAGCAGGCCGTCAATGCCGCCCAGGTCCACGAACGCACCGTATTCGGTGATGTTCTTGACCACGCCATGCACCACGGAGCCTTCTTTCAGGGTTTCCATCAGCTTGGCGCGTTCTTCGCCCATCGACGCTTCGACCACAGCGCGGCGCGACAACACGACGTTGTTGCGCTTGCGGTCGAGCTTGATGACCTTGAATTCCATGGTCTTGTTCTCGTAGGGAGACAAGTCCTTGATGGGGCGGGTGTCGATCAGCGAACCGGGCAGGAATGCGCGGATGCCGTTGACCAGAACGGTCAGGCCGCCCTTGACCTTGCCGGAGGTGGTGCCAGTGACGAACTCGCCGGATTCCAGGGATTTCTCCAGGGACATCCAGGAAGCCAGGCGCTTGGCGGTGTCACGGCTGACGATGGTGTCGCCGTAGCCGTTTTCGATGGCAACGATGGCAACCGAAATGAACTCGCCAACTTGGACTTCCACTTCGCCCTTGTCGGTTTTGAACTCTTCCAGCGGCACGTAGGCTTCGGATTTGAGGCCAGCGTTGACGACCACAAAGCTGTGTTCGATACGGATGACTTCGGCGGTGACGACTTCACCGATGCGCGTTTCCGTGCGGGTTAGCGATTCGGCAAAGAGGTCTGCAAATGATTCTGACATGGTGTTCCTAGTCCACAGCACAGGGTTGGCGGTGCGGGATTGCACGCGCGTGGGGTCTGGTGTGGCGGTTTGGCGGTCGGGGGACCACCGGGGTTACAGGGTTAAAAACCGCTCGGCTGAAGCAGCAGAGCGGGCTCTTGGGGTGCCGTTTAGCCAATGCCAAACGGCTGCTTGCTTTGCCACCAGTCCAACACCTGGTCTACCGATGTTTCGATCGACATGTCAGAGTTGTCCAGCAGCAAGGCATCTTGTGCGGGCTTGAGCGGCGCAGCGACACGGGAGGAGTCCCGCGCGTCACGCGCTTCCAAGTCAGCGCGAAGGTCTTCGAGTGTAGTCGAAATTCCCTTTGAAATCAACTGCTTATACCGCCGCTCAGCGCGCTTGGCGGCGGTGGCGGTCAAATACACCTTCAAAGGGGCATCGGGGAAGATCACGGTGCCCATGTCGCGCCCGTCGGCCACCAGCCCGGGCAGGCGCCGAAAGCTGTGCTGCAGGGCCACCAAAGCCAGCCGTACGGCGGGCAGGGCCGACACTTTGGAGGCGTTCATGCCCGCTTCTTCGGTGCGGATGGCCTCCGATACGTCGGAGTCGCCGAGCCAGACCTTGCCGTCCACAAAGCGCACCGGCAGGGTTTGGGCCAGGGTGGCGATGGCGGCTTCGTCGGCGGTGGAAATGGCCAGGCCCGCCCGCAGCGCGGCCAGCGCGGTGATGCGGTACATCGCCCCCGAGTCCAGAAAGTGGTAGCCCAGGCGCGTGGCCAGCGCAGCCGCCACCGTGCCCTTGCCCGAGGCGGTGGGGCCGTCGATGCAGAGCACCGGAATGTGGGCGGTGGCCGTCTGCGACAGCGCCAGCAGGGCCTCGAAATAATCGGGGAAGGTCTTGGCGACGCATTTCGGGTCTTCGATGCGCACCGGCAACCCGGCCGGGTTGAAGGCCGCCAACGAGAAGCACATCGCTACCCGGTGGTCGTCGTAGGTGTGGATGCTGGCGGCTTGCCATGTGGTCGGGGGCGTGACACGGATGAAATCCTGCCCTTCCTCCGCCGTGGCGCCCAGCTTGCGCAGCTCGGTGGCCATGGCCGCGATGCGGTCAGTTTCCTTGACGCGCCAGCTGGCAATGTTGCGCAGCGTGGTGGTGCCGCTGGCGTACAGCGCCATCACCGCCAGGGTCATGGCGGCATCGGGGATGTGGTTGCAGTCCAGGTCGATGGCCTTGAGCGGCCAACTGCCCCGGCGGATTTCGAGCCAGTTCGGGCCGCTGACCACCTGCGCGCCCATTTGCTCGGCGGCTTCGATGAAACGGATGTCGCCCTGGATGGACGCCGCACCTACGCCTTCGATCCGCACTTTGGAGTCAAAAGTGCCGCTAGCGCCCGTGGCAATGGCGCCAAGAGCTATGAAATAGCTAGCAGACGAGGCATCTGCCTCCACATGGATGTCGCCCGGCGACTGGTAGCGGCTACCGGCAGGAATGGTGAAACGGGCCCAGCCCTCGCGCCGCACGCGGATCCCAAAGCGCTCCAGCAGGTTCAGCGTGATTTCGATGTAGGGTTTGGAGATCAGCTCGCCCACCACGTCGATCACCACGTCTTGCCGGGCCACCAGCGGCAGGGCCATCAGCAGGGCGGTCAAGAACTGGCTGGAGACGTCGCCGCGCACGCGGATGGGGGCAATCAGCGTGAGCTGGGGTTGGCCAATACGCAGGGGCGGGTAGCCGTCTTGTCCGGTGTAGTCGATCTGGCAGCCGAGTTGGCGCAGGGCGTCGACCAGGTCGCCAATCGGGCGTTCGTGCATACGCGGCACGCCGTGCAAGGTGAAGTCGCCGCCCAGCACGGCCAGCGCGGCGGTGAGCGGGCGGATGGCGGTGCCCGCGTTGCCCATGAACAGGTCGGCCTGGGCAGCCTTCAACTGCCCGGCCAGCCCGTCGATCTCAACTGTCTTGCCCGTGTGGCGGATGCCGCAGCCCAGCGTGGCCAGTGCGGCCAGCATGACTTTGGTGTCGTCGGAGTCCAGCAGGTCGTGCACGCGGGTGGTGCCGCCGCTCAGCGCGGCCAGCAAAAGGACGCGGTTGGAGATGCTTTTGGAGCCCGGCAGCACCACGGTGCCGCAGGCGCTGTCCAGCGGGGGAAGGTCGAAGAAAGGGGTGGAGAACATCAGTTTTTGGGTTTCAAGGAGGCCATGCTCCAGTCGGCGCGGCTGTCGCTGGCGTGCTCCAGCATCTGCACCAGCCCGTCCACATTGTTGCTGGTGAGCATGCCCTCCATGGTCTGCAGCGTCTTTTGGAAGATCTGCGACTGGGCCAGGATTTCCTCGCGGTTGGCCAGCAGCACGTCGCGCCACATATGCGGGTCGGACGCGGCAATGCGGGTGAAGTCGCGAAAGCCCGGCCCGGCCAGGGCCAGGTATTCCTGCCCCTGCGGCTGGCTGACCAGGCCATGCATCATGGCAAAGGCGATCAGGTGCGGCAGGTGGCTGACGGCGGCAAAGGCCGCATCGTGCGATTCGGGGGTCATTTGCAGCACATTGCAGCCCAGCGCCGCCCATACCGCCTGGGCCTGGGCCAACTGGGCGGGCAGGGTGCGTTCGATGGGGGTGAGGATGACGTTTTTACCGCTGTACAGGTGCGGGTCGGCAAATTCCACGCCCGAGACTTCCCTGCCGGTGATCGGGTGGGCGGGCACGAAGGAGCCCACCTGCTCGCGCAGCGCGCGGCGGGCGGCATCCACCACGTCGCGCTTGGTCGAGCCCACGTCCATCACCAGGGTGTTGGGGGTGATCAGGTGCTTGATGGCCTTGAAGGTGTTTTCGGTGGCGGCCACGGGCACGGCCAGCAGCACGATGTCGGCACCTGACACGGCCAGCAGGGCCGAGGGGGCTTCGATGTCGATCACACCCAGTTGGCGGGCCTTGCTGGTGGTGGACGGCGACTTGCTGTAGCCCACCACGCGTTTTACCAGCCCGGCGTTTTTCAGCGCCAGCGCAAACGAGCCACCCATGAGGCCGCAGCCGATCAGTCCGAGTTGTTCAAACATGGGGTACTTTCAGGAACCGACCGGGTAGGTGCCCAGTACCTTGAAGAAGGCGCACAGCGCACGCAGCTCTTGCAGTGCCTTGGCCACGTGCGGCTGCGAGGGGTGGCCGTCGAGATCGATGTAGAAGTAGTAGTCCCACTGGCCGGTGCGGGCGGGGCGGGATTCGAAGCGGGTCATGGACACGCCGTTGGTCTTCAGCGGCACCAGCAAATCGTGCATGGCGCCCGGTTTGTTGGGCACCGATACCACCAGGCTGGTGCAGTCCTTCCCCGAGGCAGGCGGCGTGGCCAGGGTTTGCGGTAGGCAGATGACGGCAAAGCGGGTACGGTTGTAGGCATCGTCTTGTACCGCATGGGCCACGATGTGCAGGCCAAACTGCGAGGCCGCACGTTCGCTGGCCAGGGCGGCCCAGGCGGGGTTGGTGGCGGCCAGGCGCGCGCCTTCGGCATTGCTGGAGACGGCGCGGCGCTCGGCGTGCGGCAGGTGCTGGGTCAGCCAGGCCTGGCACTGGGCCAACGCCTGGGGGTGGGCCATGACCACTTCGATGTTGTCGCGCGAATTGATTTGGCGCAGCAGGTTGTGCCGCACCAGCAGGCTGACTTCGCCCACCACGTGCACGGGGGAGTGCAAAAACAGGTCCAGCGAACGGGCCACCACGCCTTCGGTAGAGTTCTCGATGGCCACCACGCCGTACTGCACCGTGCCCGCGGCGGTGGTGTGGAAGACTTCGTCGAAATTGGCGCAGTACAGCAGCTCGGCGGCGCTGCCGAAGAACTCGATGGCGGCTTGTTCGGTGAAAGTGCCTTCCGGGCCGAGCACGGCCACGCGCTGGGGTGCTTCCAGGGCCAGGCAGGCCGACATGATTTCGCGCCACACGGCAGCCACATGCTGGTTTTTCAGGGGGCCGGGGTTGGACTGCTGGATCTTTTCGATGACCTGGGCCACGCGGTCGGGCCGGAAGAAGGGCGAGCCTTCGCGGCGCTTGATGTCGCCCACCTGCTCGGCCACGTGGGCGCGGCGGTTCAGCAGGGTCAGCAGGTCCTGGTCGATCTGGTCGATCTTGACCCGCAGGTCGGCGAGCGTGGTGGCGGGGTTCAGCGGTGTCGTGGCTGTCATGGATTAGGCCTGGCTCTTTTCAAATGCGTGCATGTAGTCCACCAGCGCCTGCACGCCTGCCAGGGGCATGGCGTTGTAAATGCTGGCCCGCATGCCGCCGACCGACTTGTGGCCCTTAAGCTGAAGCAAGCCGCGTGCCTTGGCACCTTCCAGGAAGGCATCGTTGCGGTTCTCGTCGCGCAGGAAAAAGGGCACGTTCATGCGCGAGCGGCAATTCGCATCCACCTTGTTGTAGTAGAGCTGCGACTGGTCGATGGCCTGGTACAGCAGCGCGGCCTTGGCGATGTTGCGGTGTTCCATGGCGGCAATGCCGTGCAGATCACCTTCGGTCTGGTGCTTGAGCCACTGAAAGGTCAGCCCGGCGATGTAGATGGCGTAGGTGGGCGGCGTGTTGTACATCGACTGGTTGTCTGCCACCGTCTCGTAGTTGAAGGCGCTGGGGCAGATGTCCAGCGCGTGGCCGAGCAGGTCTTCGCGTACCACCACCACCGTCAGGCCGGCGGGGCCGAGGTTCTTTTGCGCGCCGCCAAACGCCAGGCCGACCTTGCTCCAGTCCATGCTGCGCGAGGCGACGTGGGACGAGAAATCGACCACCAGCGGGGCTTTGGAGCCCAGGGCCTGCAGGTCGGGGAGGGTCTGGAATTCGACGCCGTCAATGGTTTCATTGCCGCAGATGTGCACGTAGCGGGAATCGACGCTCAGGTCCCAGGTGGCTGGGTCGGGCAGGCGGGTGTAGCCGGTGTCTTCGGTGCTGGCGGCAATGTGCACCTGGGCGTACTTGCGCGCCTCTTTTTGCGACTTGTTGCTCCAGCTGCCGGTGACCACGCAATCGACCTTGCCACCCTGCGACAGATTCAGCGGCACGATGGCGTTTTCGCCCAGGCCACCGCCTTGCATGAACAGAATCTTGAACTCGGGCGGCACGGCCATCAGGGCGCGGAAGTCGGCCTTGGTCTGTGCGTAGATCGACAAAAACTCTTTGCCCCGGTGGCTCATTTCCATCACGCCCATGCCGCTGCCGTGCCAGTCCAGCATTTCGGCCGCAGCCTGGGTCAGCACGGGTTCAGGAATGGCGGCCGGGCCGGCGGAAAAGTTGTAGGGGCGTGTCATGCAATGCCTTAAGGTTTTTAGGCACTTCTCGCTTATTCCATCAGCGTGAGGTGCTACTAAATTTATAGTTTTGGCGTGGTTACGCTGCGGGGGTGTCGGGGGCTGCGTCGTCGCTGCCCGCATCGTCGCCTGCATCATCCGCCGCATCTGCTTCGGCGGCTGCCACGATGGCATCGTTTTCCACGATCCGCTGCAGGCCGCTGAGCTTGGAGCCTTCGTCCAGGCCGATCAGGGTCACGCCCTGGGTGGCGCGGCCGAGTTCGCGGATTTCGCTGACGCGGGTGCGTACCAGTACGCCCTTGTCGGTGATCAGCATGATTTCGTCGTCGGCATGCACCAGGGTGGCGGCCACCACGCGGCCGTTGCGCTCGCTTTGCTGGATGGCGATCATGCCCTTGGTGCCACGGCCGTGGCGGGTGTATTCGGTGATGCTGGTGCGTTTGCCATAGCCGTTGAGGGTGGCGGTGAGCACGCTTTGCAGTTCGTCTTCGGCGACCAGCATGGCGATCACGCCCTGGCCATCTTCGAGCATCATGCCGCGCACGCCGCGGGCATTGCGGCCCATGGGGCGCACGTCGTTTTCGTCAAAGCGCACGGCCTTGCCGCCGTCGCTGAACAGCATCACGTCGTGCTTGCCGTCGGTCAGGGCCGCGCCGATCAGAAAGTCGCCCGGGTCCAGGTCCACGGCGATGATGCCGGCCTTGCGCGGGTTGCTGAAGTCGGTGAGCGGGGTCTTCTTGACCGTGCCCATGCTGGTGGCCATGAACACGTACTGGTCGGCGGGGAAGCTGCGCTTCTCACCGGTCAGGGCCAGCACCACGTTGATCTTCTCGCCTTCCTGCAGCGGGAACATGTTGACGATGGGGCGGCCGCGCGAGCCGCGCGAACCCTGCGGTACTTCCCAGACCTTGAGCCAGTACAGGCGGCCACGGTTGGAGAAGCACAGGATGTAGTCGTGCGTGTTGGCGATGAAGAGCTGGTCGACCCAGTCGTCTTCTTTGGTGGCCGTGGCCTGCTTGCCGCGCCCGCCGCGCTTTTGGGCCCGGTATTCGCTCAAGGGCTGGCTCTTGATGTAGCCGCTGTGCGAGAGCGTGACCACCATGTCGGTGGGGGTGATCAGGTCTTCGGTGCTGAGGTCAAACGAGCTGTATTCCACCAGGCTGCGGCGTGCGCCCAGCTTGGTTTGGCCGAATTCAAGCTTGATGGCAGTGAGTTCTTCGCCAATGATGGCGGAGACGCGTTCGGGCTTGGCCAGGATGTCGAGGAAGTCTTCGATCTCGGACATCACCTCTTTGTATTCGGCGACGATCTTGTCTTGCTCGAGGCCGGTCAGGCGCTGCAGACGCATCTGCAAAATCTCTTGCGCCTGCACTTCGGACAGGCGGTACAGGCCGTCGCTGCCCATACCTAGTTCTTTTTCCAGGCCATCGGGGCGGTAGTCGTCCACATTCACCATGCCGCCATCGGCACGGGTGCGGGTGAGCATCTCGCGCACCAGCTTGCTGTCCCAGGGGCGGGCCATCAGTTCGACCTTGGCCACCGGCGGCGTGGGCGCGTTGCGGATGATGGCGATGAAGTCGTCAATGTTCGCCAGCGCCACCGCCAGGCCTTCGAGCACATGGCCGCGCTCGCGGGCCTTGCGCAGGTTGTAGATGGTGCGGCGGGTGACGACTTCGCGGCGGTGCTCCAGGAAGACCTCGATCAGGTCCTTCAGGTTGCACAGCTTGGGCTGGCCGTTGACCAGCGCCACCATGTTCATGCCGAAGGTGTCTTGCAGCTGGGTCTGCTTGTACAGATTATTCAGCACCACTTCGGGCACTTCGCCGCGCTTGAGTTCGATCACCAGGCGCATGCCGGATTTGTCGGACTCGTCCTGGATGTGGCTGATGCCTTCGATCTTCTTCTCGTGCACCAGCTCGGCCATGCGTTCCTGCAGGGTCTTCTTGTTGCACTGGTAGGGCAGTTCGTCCACGATGATGGCCTGGCGCTGGCCCTTGTCGATATCTTCAAAGTGCACCTTGGCGCGCATCACCACGCGGCCACGGCCGGTGCGGTAGCCGTCCTTCACGCCATTGATGCCGTAGATGATGCCGGCCGTGGGAAAGTCGGGCGCGGGGATGATCTCCATCAGCTCGTCCACCGTGGCCTGTGGGTTCCGCAGCAGGTGCAGGCAGCCGTCGACCACTTCGTTCAGGTTGTGCGGCGGGATGTTGGTGGCCATGCCCACGGCAATGCCGGACGAGCCGTTGACCAACAGATTAGGGAAGCGGGCGGGCATGACCAGCGGCTCTTGCTCGCTGCCATCGTAGTTGGGACCGAAATCGACCGTTTCTTTGTCCAGGTCGGCCAGTAACTCGTGGGCGATCTTGGACATGCGGATTTCGGTGTAACGCATGGCGGCGGCGTTGTCGCCATCGACCGAGCCGAAGTTGCCCTGGCCATCGACCAGCATGTGCCGCAAAGAGAAGTCCTGCGCCATGCGAACGATGGTTTCATAGACTGCGCTGTCGCCGTGGGGGTGGTACTTACCAATCACGTCGCCCACGATACGGGCCGACTTCTTGTAAGCGCGGTTCCAGTCGTTGTTGAGTTCGTGCATGGCGAACAGTACGCGCCGGTGCACCGGCTTGAGACCGTCACGCGCATCAGGCAGGGCGCGGCCCACAATCACGCTCATCGCGTAATCTAAATAGCTCCGGCGCATTTCCTCTTCAAGACTGATGGGCAAGGTTTCTTTGGCGAACTGGGTCATAGAGAGGCAAACGTCATACAGCGGAGGTCAACTATTTTAGGGCCAAGTGACTGTAGCCACACAGCAACACATGTTCCTTAATGCCAGCGTATACCGTCGTGCATGCCTGCTGTCCTACTCGTTTCCCCTTAGCCCTGTGGCACAATTCAATGAACGTATGCAGTGATGGTCACTGTAAACGTCCCGTTTCGCAGCGCTGCTGCGGCTTTTTCCCCAAGAGGAGAACCATGAAGAAATTGAATAAAGTGGCAATGTTGTTTGCCTCCGCAGCGCTTGTAACCGCCGCGGGCGCTCAAACCGTTGACAACTGGAAGAACGGCACCAACGAGTTGGTCTGGAAAAACGGCACCAACGAACTGTGCTGGCGCGACAACTTCTGGACCCCTGCGACTGCAGCTCCAGGTTGCGATGGCGCTATTGTTCCTCCTGCTCCCGCTCCTGCTCCTGTTGCAGCACCTGCTGCTCCAGCACCTGCAGCCGTAGCGCCAGCACCCGCTGTTGTGGCCGCTCCTATGGTCGCCGAAAAGGTGACCTACGCAGCTGATGCATTCTTTGACTTCAACAAGTCTGTGCTGAAGCCAGAAGGCAAAGCCAAGCTGGATGACCTGGTCAGCAAAGTCAAGGGCATCAACCTGGAAGTCATCATTGCCGTGGGTCACACCGACTCCGTGGGCAGCGATGCTTACAACCAGAAGCTGTCGGTTCGCCGTTCTGAAGCTGTGAAGGCTTACCTGGTGTCTAGCGGCATCGAAAAGAACCGCGTCTACACCGAAGGCAAGGGCGAGAAGCAACCTGTTGCTGACAACAAGACCGCCGAAGGCCGCGCCAAGAACCGCCGCGTTGAAATCGAAGTGGTTGGTACGCGTAACAAGTAATTCTTGCGCTGGACGCCAGATTCGTCTGGCATCCCCAAAAAGCCCCGTGCGCCCGAGCCCACGGGGCTTTTTTTATGTGAGATCTCCCACCCTTGCGGTCCGAGCGGTTGGCACAATCTGCGAAAATCTGCGAATGAATCCAAGCTTGAATGCCGACCCCGCCGAATTGGCGAAATTCTCTGATCTCGCACACCGTTGGTGGGATCTGGACAGCGAGTTTCGTCCGTTGCACCAAATCAACCCCTTGCGATTGAACTGGATCGACGGCATCGCGCCGTTGCAGGACCAGCGGGTGCTGGACATCGGCTGCGGTGGCGGTATCCTGGCGGACTCCATGGCCCGACGCGGTGCCGAAGTGCTGGGCATCGATCTGTCCACCAAGGCGCTCAAAGTTGCACAACTCCACGCCCTGGAAGCCCAGACCCCGCATCTCCAATACCGCGAGGTGAGCGCCGAAGAACTCGCGGCAGAACAGCCCGGGAGCTTTGATGTGGTGACCTGCATGGAAATGCTGGAGCACGTTCCCGACCCCGCATCGGTGGTCAAAGCTTGTGCCACGCTCGTCAAGCCTGGTGGGTGGGTCTTTTTCTCGACCATCCACCGCAGTACCAAGGCTTTCCTGATGGCCATTGTGGGGGCGGAATACCTCCTCAATATGTTGCCCCGCGGTACGCATGAATATGCCAAGATGATCCGCCCCAGTGAGTTGGCTGGGCACTGCCGCGTTGCAGGCTTGACACTGCAGCGTACCCGTGGCCTGGAATTCAATCCCCTGACCCAACGCTACTGGCTCAGTGACGACACCAGCGTGAACTACATGTTCGCGACGCAAAAGTTGTGACCGCACACCTGAATGCGGCATTTCGAGGCATCCGCGCCGTCCTGTTTGATCTGGACGGTACTTTGGTGGACAGTGCGCCAGATCTTGCTGGTGCAGCCGACAAAATGCGTACCGACCGTGCCTTGCCGCCATTTCCGCCAAGCCTTTACCGGCCGATGGTCGGAGCGGGTGCCAGGGGCATGCTCGGCGTGGCTTTTGGCATGCAGCCCGACCACCCGGATTTCGCCGCTATGAAAGAAGAATTCTTTCTGAACTACGAGCGCCGCCTGACCCAGGAGACCTATGCGTTTGACGGAGTGCCTGAATTACTGGCCCAACTGGTAGCACGTCAGATGCCTTGGGGCGTAGTAACGAACAAGTCAGAGCGTTTCGCCTTGCCGCTGACCCAGGCCATGCCTTTGTTTGCAACGGCAGGCGCAATTGTCGGCGGCGATACCACGCCCCACGCCAAACCCCATCCTGCGCCATTGTTCGAGGCCGCCAGGCGCCTGGGCCTGGCTCCGGAGCACTGCATGTACGTCGGTGACGATGAGCGGGATGTCATTGCAGGCCTGGCCGCAGGTATGGCGACGGTTGTGGCAGGTTATGGCTACTTGGGGCGCGATGCGGACATCACCCAGTGGGGCGCCCATGCAAGCATCCAGTCGCCAATGGAGTTGCTGCAATGGTTGCCATAAGCCGGTTAAAATAGGCACCTGGGGCTGCACTGGTTTCGACGTGGGTTCGGACGCGCAGCAGGGCATGTCGAGGTTCTGTCACCTCGTAAAACAGCAGAAAAAACCTAACTGCAAACGACGAACGTTTCGCACTCGCAGCTTAATTGCGCGTGAGCCTCGCAACAGCAAGCCAATAGGCTGGGCAAGGGTGGTGGTGCCGCAAGGTGCTGCCGTCCAGGCTGCGGGGTAACTTCATTTGGCTGGGCACGCACTGGGTAACTTAGTGGGTTCCGAGAAAATAGGTTACTGGCGTTTTGCATAGCGTGCCACTGCGCGATGCAAAAGGCGAGACTTAAACCAGACGGCTACACATGTAGAACTGTTCGAAGAAGGCTTGCGGACGGGGGTTCAAATCCCCCCAGCTCCACCATTACAACTTTAAGGCCGATTGCTGGCATCCAGCAGTCGGCCTTTTTCATTGGAGAATATTTTTATTTTCTCTTAAAAATGGCATTTCCCAATGCTTTGGGTAAATACGAAAAACTTAGCGGATCCAGTTGAAAGTGGTCTTTTAGAAGGCCAAGGGGTAATTTCTTTCGGTGCATGATCCGATGAAGCAAGTCTTGCGCGAAAGAAGTACGCAATGTGTCCAGGTTATTTTTAATGTGCGCGCGCTGTGGTTCGGTAACTGGGAATAATTTGCAAGTCAATTTTTTATATTTGATTTCATTATGAACCCGAAGCAAATGCTTTTCGCTCCCCCAGCCCGTTCCTGCATAGACATTTACCCCCGAGCCATAATGGGCTTCACATTGGCTGGAAAAAGCTACTTTGGCACCGCTGTGCGCTATATCCATCCAGAATAAATAGTCTTCTCCTGCATTGGTGAATTCAACTTTAAAGCGATTTTTCGGGAATCGTAAAAAATCGTAAACCACCGTGGATGTGCCGATCACATTGCCACGTATGATTTGGTCCAATAAATCGCCTTGGTAGGCATGTAAACCTGGCTGGGTGCCAGGTATTTCCGGGTGGAGGCTAGGTTGGATGCGGCCAGCCCGTGCAAATGCCCCTACCGTGGAGTTAAGTTGGTAGTGGTCGGTGAAATAAAACTCGTACCCCGCGTCCAAAGCTTGGACGGCGCGTGAAAGATGGTCGTTGGACCACTCATCGTCAGAGTCAAGAAATGCGATGTAACGCGTCTCGGCTGGGGCATGGTCGAGACCGGTATTTCGGGCTGCCCCAGGTCCCCCGTTGGGTTGCGACACGATTTCGACGCGACTGTCTAGGGCGCCAATACTTTTCAGTTCCGACTCGGCAGACACCGGCGAGGCATCATCGATAACCAACACGTGTACTGGCATTGGTACGGATTTTTGCGCAGCAATACTTTTCAGGGCTTTGGTAAGTATTCCTGGTCTGTTTTGATAGTAAGGAATGATGACCGTAATCATGGGTGAGATTCCGACATAGAAGGTGTAACGGGGGCAACACCAGATTCACCCGTTAGGGATGATGCTGAGGGTTCTTCAGTTCTTTTATGCCGACGTTCAGCCAATTTTTTGAGCCAAGCCCAGCGATAGCATGTCAGATGGTAAAGCGCACGCTTGCTTTCGGTCCAGCGGGTGTGCCACTCCATCATGCGACCATAATATTCGAGTCGTTTTATATTGCCTTGACCAAAAACCTGTTCCACTTCATCTTGACTGAGCAGGAATGCAGGAGAATAGTTTTTAATGGTTTCATCGTAGGTTGTTTTTAGAACGACAAGAGTTCCTGCGCGTTGCACGCATAAATTAAGCGCCACTGTTTTCTCATTAAAGAAATATTCATATACTACAGCTTCCCCATGCTTTGCTGCATTTTGTAGTAGCTGTATATAAAACATTCCCTGGGGATTATCAGGGTGTATGGCGGTGCCTTCTGATGCTTTCCAGCCAGAACTTTCCAATACCCCATATCGTGCAATTGCACCCGCCATATCTTCAGGTGCAGTGAGTACCCGCATCTGGATATGGGTACCTTCTGTTGCGAGTTTGTTACGCTGTTTGCGCATGTTTTGACGCAAGTTTTTACCGCGCGCCGCCCAATAATCTTCAAAAGTTCCCAGGATATCTATCCATCCGGTGTCGATATAGTCCATGTGCTTGGTATCAGGTTCGTCAGCGTCCCGCGGGGCTAACAGCGGATCAACCTGCGTCATCGAAAAGCCTAAACAAAACCCAAGAGGGCCGCGCAGCAGGCTGCGTGCGAGGTACGTGGTCGTGAGGTGCTTGGCGGCAACCCAGACCCCCAAGGGCAGTTGGGATGGCTGGAAGGTACGCCATTGGAATGAACCGCTGGGCACCGCCAGTAGCATGGCGACCACCCCACCATCTTCCCGCCCAATGAGCAGTCTTTCTTGTCCAGAGCCGAATATCTGGAGTGCGGAGCAAACCGCTGAAGCCGTCATAAACGGCAAGTCGGCGCGCTCTGCATTGAGTCGATCCCATTCGGGCAGCAGATCTGGAGTTGACGGAAGTGCGCTGGCTGGCAGATTTTGCCAATGGATTTTTTTGGAAGACATGGCGTATTTTGGAATTGCGTTAACTGTTAACCGGATGACGACTCGCCTGTTGCGTTTGGAGTAAACGCAATACCGCTTGCGCCGTATGGTTTATATCGGCAGTATTGAGATCTTGGTGGCATAAAAGCTGCAATACATGGTGGCTCCATTGGGGGCCAATATCACCAGGCAACGAGGGCGTGTTGGGCCAAATGCGATCCCATCGAAATACTGGCAACTTCAGTGCTCTCAGGGCTTGGTATATGGAGTCCGGATCGTCAACCCACAACGGATACACATAAGGCGCTGCCGAGGCTACAGAATCTGCGCAAATAGGAAATAATGGCCGGGCCCCTGGTGCATTGCTGAAATATGCGGCGTAGCTTGCGAAATTAATTTGACGCTGAAGGATGATGCGACCGCGGGGCAGAACCGTTTTTAGCGCAATAGCAGCCCATAGCGGGGCTTGTTCTATTCGGGCCATGTCGCAGTCTCGCATCATTTCTGCGACTTCTGGATTTTTGACGATATCGGAAACCTCAGACTGCTGGCCACGGATATTTTTTAGCTTGAAAAATGATGCTAAAAATGGCCGTATCCCTGCAAAGCGGTGATACCGCGACGCGAGTTCCATGACATCCACGCAGCCTTTTATCTGTGCCTTTAAGGAAGGTTTTTCCAGATTCAACGGCTTTATTGGTCTGTGTGCGGATGCCAGTAAACCTGCTTCCGGTAGCGGGAAAAATTTTGACAGGCTCGCAGTCGAATAATCACCCCACTCACCTACAGCGCGCTCTCCGGCTTGGCCGAAATAGCAATGGGCGCAATCTTCAATGAGGGCAATTCCCCGCTCGTCACACCATTGACGTACTTGCTTCAGCGATTTGGCTAATCCGAAATAATGCGGAACCAGCATCGCCTTGCATTTTTTGGCGGTGGATTCCTCGATGGCATCGAGGTGGGGCAACCCGCTGGGTAGTAAGCCGAAATATGCAACATTGAGATTCGCCAGTAAAACCGGTGCCACCATGGTGGGGCAGTGGTAGGTCGGCACCAGCACCGAACTGTAAGCCGGGAGGTCGAGTTGCAACAACGCCTGGTGGATAGCTGCTCGTCCGCTGGTTGTCAGGGACTTGTACTTCAGGTTTTCAACACTGTGCACATTGGGGACATCCATGCGCCCAAAACTTTCCCAATCGAGCACCGGGCCGCGCGGTAATGGTCTGTAGTAACCATTAAATTCCTCTGAATTGCTTTGCAAAAAATGCTCTCGTGGAATTTAGTTCGTTGGTGCGGGGGCAGATGCGCTCGCATTGATTGGTTCGACTGGCGGCTCCGTCCATTTGCCAACACCTTTGAGTTTTTCTTTTAATATTTCCTGGGGGAAACCCAAGTCGTATGCCTTGTGTGCCTGTGCTTCGGCCTTGGTATATTCCTTGAGATCAAAATAATTTAAACCTAAATTAAAGTGGGTGAAAGGATTTTCCTTGCCTTCTGCACCTTCCGCAGCAATATCCAGTTGTTGTACCGCCTCGGGTGTTCTGCCATTTTTTGCAAGATACATGGAGAAAATCATGCGCGGGATGGCGTCATCTGGGCGAAATCTCAAGGCCCGGTCAAAGTAGCATGATATCGAATACCGCATGTGTGGCGGCTTCTCTGATTTTGTCTTTTCGCCGTATCGCATGGCTGCCATTAATGCACGGTGGTGGTTTGGAAAGGCACGTAATGTGTAATCGATATCTGCCCCAATATAGCCGGTATCGGCTTGTATCAGCATTTCAACTTTTGAAGTAAAGTGAAAGTCCTCCACTGTACTCAGAATGGGTCCTTTGCTTGTCCTGTAGTCATAAGGGCCATAACCTGATTTTAGGGGGCCACATTCAGCCTCGCCAGATTGGGCTAGTGCAAATTGAGAGAAAAATATAAAAATAATAGGAATTAATTTAAACATTTTAATAGCTGGTTAATGAGAGTGGCCTGCCTGTATCCATTGCAGGGTCAGTCTTTCAACCTGCATTTGTGCAGCAGGATCGGAAAAAGTGTGGTCTGCATGGGGCAAATCGTGCCGTTCCAGATGCAGATGGCGAAAAACGTCGCGCCAATTTCCATCTTGAGAAGCGTACTCCAGAAACTCCTTGGCGGTGTAGTCATTGTCACTGAGCAAAAGAAGAATACGGCCGTCAAACTCCATCCAGGCTGCCGCCATGCGTTGCTGAAATGGCTGATTTTCTGCGCTGGCAGGCGTAACTTTAGCCCGCGAAAGTCGAACATTTTGAGCCAAACCTTGGAGTGCGGCCACCGCCACTTTGCCGCTGAGAAGTTTGACCCAGAATGCCCTCTGCATCAAGCGCTGGGTGTAATAGTGTTTGACCTGGGTGCGTGCCAGGCTGGCCTCGGAGCGGACCCAGGGATTCAGGAGGCACAGGCCCGCTACGCGGGGATCTTTTGTTTCTTGCACGTACAGCAGGGCAGCCGATGCCGCATCGCAAAGCCCCCACAAAACTATCTTTTCTAGCTGCGGCACACGGGTTTGCAGACTGTCCATGGCGGCCCGGATACCGGGGCTGGCGGTTAAAAAGTCACCCGATGTCCCGTCGCTGTCGCCCATGCCTTGGTAATCAAAGCGCAACACCGCGTAGCCTGCGGCAGCCAGTGCGCGCGCCAGCAGTACAAATTGGCGGTGGCTACCGACCCGGTATTGGGGGCCACCCACCACAATAACCACCGCGGTGGCCAAAGGGGCCACGGGCAAGCTGAGAACGCCCACCAGGGTGTCTTGCCCGCAGGCAAATAGCAGTGCGTGTTCGGTCATGGTTGAGGGCCAACCAAGGTTGGTGGTTCGAGGGCCACCAACGTGGCGGTCAGTAAAGCCGGGGCTTCCTCAATTTCGCTGGTTTGCCAAAACGCCGGTCCCATGACGACCTGGCTGCGCACGGAAAATCCGGCGGCTTGCCAGGCTTGCAGCGGTTTGGCGGCAGCAGGTGACAGGGTGGCACCGACCTGGCTGGACACGTCCAACCATTCAAGCCGACCTGCCGTGGCGGGCGCTACCAGCGTTGCCTGCTCCATGCCCGAGGCCAATGCGGCAGAGAGGGTGTACCCGGCGATGTCTACCGGCGAACCTGCCGCCAACTGGGCGCGCAACCCGTCCATCACCGTTTTGGCATTGCCGCTGGCCAGGTCGCCTGCGGCTTTGAGACGTAAAAATTGTTGCAGCAGGGGTTTGCCTGCAGGCGTGGGGGCCCAAAACAGGAAGTTGCAGGGCCATTCCAGTTGCGCCGCGGCCTGGGCTGCCAGCAGGCAACCGGCGCGCAACCCCCACAGCCACACAGGCGCGTCACCCTGGCGGCGCAGCCACTGGCAGGCCCGTACGACATCGTCCACCCAATCCTGCCAGGAGGCATCGCCAAAGTCGCCAGAGCTGTCGCCGCAGCCCAGCAAATCCAGTTGCAATACGGCGTAGCCATGGGCCGCCAAGGCCTTGGCTTGCAAGGCGGCCATGCGGCGCGACTTGTTCATTTCTTCGGCGAACGGGTGCACGTAGGCTACCAGTCCATGCGTGGTGCCGCCCTGGGCTGGGTGGAAAATGGCGAAGCGTTGGCCAGATCCGACGGGCAAGAAGAAAGCGTCCATCGGATGCCTAGCCCTTTAGCTTGCGAGTTTGGCGTCGACGAAATCGACCAGCGCACCCACGGTCGCAAAGGTCGAGCCGTCCATGTCGTCGTCGTCCACCGTCAGGCCAAAATGCTCTTCGAGGCGGGTGATGAGAGACACCACGGCCATCGAGTCCAGCTCGGGAATAGCGCCCAGCAGATGGGTTTCGCGGGTAAAAGCGGCGCTGCGGCCATTCAAGCTCAGCACTTCGTCCAGAACCGCCTTGACCTCTTGTGTCACATCCATGAGAACCCCCTGTTATGTTGTAAGCAATTGCACCCCCAAGATGGCCGGGTCCTCTTTGCAAGAGGGGCGGCCCGTGGCCTGGAATATCCGAGGCGCGGGTGGTGGCTGGTGAGAAGGCCGCATTTTAGGATGGGCGCCTCCCGCTTTGGCTTGCAGGCCCCTGTGCGATACTTTTAACGGCTGTTTTTGGCGCTTTCCCCTCTTTTTTCTTGCGTGACCCTTATGCGTGAATCCACACTTTTGCATGAACTCATTGCCTGTGCCGCCCAGCGTGCCCCGCAAAACCGGGCGCTGACCTATGGCGCGGTGTCCATGGTCTACAGCGAACTGGACGCGGCAGTGGCGCAATGCGCGGCCGGTTTGATGGCTTTGGGGCTGGGGCGGGGCGAACGGGTGGCGATCTACCTGGAAAAGCGCTTTGAAACAGTGATCACCAGCTTCGGCGCGCCCGCCGCCGGTGGCGTGTTTGTGCCATTGAACCCCCTGCTCAAGCCCGAGCAGGTGGCCTTTATCCTGCAAGACTGCAATGTGCGCGTGCTCGTGACCTCGCCCGAACGCCTGGCCTTGCTGGCGGGTGTGCTGGGCCAGTGCCCGGACCTGCGCCACATCGTGTTGACCGATACGGCACCGCAGGCGATTCCCGCGCTGCCCCAATCGCAATGGCGTGACCTGCTGGCCGCCGCGCCCTGCGCCGGGCACCGGGTCATCGACACCGACATGGCCGCCATCTTGTACACCTCGGGCAGCACCGGCAAGCCCAAGGGGGTGGTGCTGTCCCACCGCAATATGGTGGCTGGTGCAAAAAGTGTAGCAAGCTACCTAGAGAATACGAGCGACGACACCCTTTTGGCCGCATTGCCGTTGTCCTTCGACGCAGGCTTCAGCCAGCTCACCACCGCATTTCACGTGGGTGCGCGCGTGGTGCTGCTGAACTACCTGATGCCGCGCGATGTGCTCAAGGCCATGGAGCGCGAAGGCGTGACCGGGCTGACCGCCGTGCCGCCGCTGTACATCCAGCTCACCCAGTCCGTCTGGCCTGCCGCCATTGCCGAGAAGCTGCGTTACTTTGCCAACACCGGCGGTCGCATGCCGCGCGAGACGCTGGATCTGCTGCGCCAGCGCGTGCCGCAGAGCCAGCCCTTCCTGATGTACGGCCTGACGGAAGCCTTCCGCTCCACCTACCTACCCCCGTCCGAAGTGGACCGCCGCCCCGACTCCATCGGCAAGGCCATTCCCAACGCCGAGATTCTGGTGCTGCGCGAAGACGGCAGCCCCTGCGCCCCTGAAGAGCCAGGCGAGCTGGTGCACCGCGGCGCGCTGGTCGGTCTAGGCTACTGGAACGATGCCGAAAAAACCGCCGAACGCTACAAGCTGCTGGCCCCCGACGTGCCGGGCCGCCAGCCGGGTATGCAACTGCCCGAATACGCCGTGTTCTCCGGCGACACCGTGCGCATGGATGCCGAAGGCTTTTTGTACTTCATCGGCCGCCGCGACGAGATGATCAAGTCCTCGGGCTACCGCGTCAGCCCCACCGAGGTGGAAGAAGTGCTGTACGCCACCCGGCTGGTGGGCGAATGCGTGGCCTTTGGCGTGGAGCACCCGGCCTGGGGCCAGGCCATCCAGGTGATAGCCACTGCGCCGGTGGATGCCGTGGACGGCGCGCTGGACACCGCCGCCCTGCTGGCCGACTGCCGCACCCGCATGCCTGCCTACATGCTGCCGGCCCATATTGAAGTGGTGGCCGGGCCGCTGCCGCGCAACCCCAACGGCAAGATCGACCGCAAATGGCTCTCCACCGACTGGGCCGAGCGCCACCTAAGCTAAAGAATGACACCCATGACCGACCGTGTAATCCCCGTCCATGCCCCCTTGAGCCAGTTCCCCGTGCAGGGGGGTGAGCTGGTCGTCGGCGGCATTCCGCTGACCCAGCTGGCCGCTCGCGTGGGCCAAACCCCGTTTTACGCCTACGACCGCGCCCAGCTGCGCCAGCGGGTGGCCGACTTGCGCGCCGCCTTGCCCACCAGCGTCAAGCTGCACTACGCCATGAAGGCCAACCCCATGCCCGCCGTGGTCGGGCTGATGGCCGGGCTGGTCGACGGCATCGACGTGGCTTCCGCAGGCGAGTTGAAAGTGGCGTTGGATGCCGGGGCCGATCCGCAAGAGATCAGCTTCGCCGGGCCAGGCAAGCGCGCCTCCGAGCTGCGCCAGGCCGTGGCCTCCGGCGTGCTGGTGAACCTGGAATCGATGCGCGAAGTCGGCTTGCTGGCGGACATTTCCAACGAGCTGGGCCTGGCCGCCCGGGTGGCGGTGCGCGTCAACCCCGACTTCGAGCTCAAGGGCTCGGGCATGAAGATGGGCGGTGGCCCCAAGCAGTTCGGCGTGGATGTGGAGCAAATGCCCGAGCTGATGGCCGCCATTGGCAGCGCCGGGCTGGCGTTTGAAGGTTTCCACCTGTTCGCCGGGTCGCAAAATCTGCGCCCCGAGTCGATCTGCGAAGCCCAGCAAAAGTCCTACGCGCTGGCCGTGCGCCTGGCCGAGGCCACACCGCTGCCGGTGAAGTTTCTGAACCTCGGCGGCGGCTTTGGCATTCCGTACTTTCCGGGCGAGCAGCGCATCGATTTGCAACCGATTGGCGACAACCTGGCCGCCCTGGCCGAGCGCGCCAAGACCGAGCTGCCCCAGGCGTCCTTCGTCATCGAACTCGGCCGCTACCTGGTGGGCGAGGCGGGCGTGTACGTGGCCCGGGTGCTGGACCGCAAGGTCTCGCGCGGCCAGGTGTTTCTGGTCGTCGACGGCGGCCTGCACCACCATTTGTCGGCCTCGGGCAACTTCGGCCAGGTGATCCGCAAGAACTACCCCGTGGCCATCGGCAACCGCATGGGTGCGCTGGACGTGGAGCCCGCCTCGGTGGTCGGCCCGCTGTGCACGCCGCTGGACCTGCTGGGCGACCGCATGGTGCTGCCCACGGCGCAAGAGGGCGACCTGGTGGTGGTGTTCCAGTCGGGCGCCTACGGTGCCAGCGCCAGCCCGCAAGGATTTTTAGGCCACCCCGCCTGCGTGGAAGTGCTGGTCTAAACCGGTGGCAGACCCGCGCCGCTGGGTTTCGGCGCTGCTGGCGCTGGCCTGCGGTGCGGCGGGTATCGGTTGGGCCCTGGCGCATCCGCTCTCTCCCATGCTGGCCCTGGCGGGTCTGTATCTGGCCGCGATGGTGGCGCTGTGGTGGCCCGGCATCTGGCTGTTCGCCGTGCCCGCCTGCCTGCCGTTTCTGAACTTCGCTCCCTGGACCGGCTGGCTGGTTTTTGAAGAGTTCGATTTGCTGCTGCTGGCCGTGCTGGCGGCGGGCTACTTCCGGCTGGCACGCACACCACGGGACACCGCGTTCCGCTGGCGCCAGCCGCTGTCTTTTTCCACCGCCATCCTGGCCTTGTTCGGCGTGGCCAGCCTGCTGTCGCTGGCCCGCGGCCTGCTCGACGCGGGTGGCCTCACCTGGGGCTGGTTCCAGGGCTACGGCGATGCCATGAACAGCCTGCGGGCCGCCAAAAGCCTGCTCTGGGCCACCTTGTGCATCCCTTTGCTGGCCGATGCGTTGCGCCAGTCGGTGCTGCAAAGCTGCAAGCGTTTGGCGGCGGGCATGCTGGTGGGCCTGGTGGTGGTGGTGGGGGCCGTGCTGTGGGAGCGGGCGGCCTTTCCGGGCTGGTTCAACTTCACCAGCAAATACCGCACCACCGCGCTGTTCTGGGAAATGCACGTGGGCGGCGCGGCCATTGACGCCTACCTGGCCCTGGCCACGCCGTTTGTGGCCTGGGCCTTGCGCAGTGCCCGGCGGCCCTGGCAATGGGCCTGGGGGGCGCTGCTGGCCGTGCTGGTGACCTATGCCGGGCTCACCACCTTTTCGCGCGGTGTCTACCTGTCGATGGTGGCGCCGCTGGTGCTGCTGGGGTTGTTGCTGTGGGTGCAGCAGGCGGGCCTGGACCTGCGGGCGCTGGCGATCAGCCTGTGGCAGCGCCGCCGGTCCCGCGGCTGGCGTGCCAAGGCCGCCTGGGCGCTGAGCATTGCGCTGGTGGTGGAGGTGGTGGGCGTGCTCAATGGGGGCAGCTTCATGGCCAGCCGCCTGACCGCCACCGAGCGCGATTTCGGCAGCCGCATGGCGCACTGGCAGCGCGGCCTGGACCTGCTCCGCGACCCGCTGGACTGGTCCACCGGCATCGGCCTGGGCCGTCTGCCGTCGCACTACGCCCGCAGCTACCCCGAAGGCGTGTGGCCGGGGCACATGGCCTGGCAAGCCGGGCAGGGCACCGAGCCCGCGCAGATGCGCGTGTCCGGCCCCGATGCCGACGACGACCTGGACGGCCTGTTTGCCGTCACCCAGCGCGTGCGCCCGGTGCCCGGCGCGCGCTACCGGGCCAGCGTGCAGGTGCGGGTGGACGCGCCCACGGGCGTGTACCTGCAGTTATGCGAACGCCACCTGCTGTACCCCGCCCGCTGCCAGAACGCCTACCTGGCGTTGAAGCCCGTGGCCGACCCCGCCGCCAGTCCCTGGCAGCGCATCAGCGTGCCTTTGCAGGGGCCGCGCTTCCAGGGCGGGCCCTGGTTTGCACCACGCCTGGGGATGTTCTCGGTGATGGTGCTGGACGCCAATGCACATGCCGACTTCCGTTCCATCGGCCTGCAGACCACAGACCGCCAGCCGTTGCTGTCCAACGGCGACTTTGCGCAGAACCTGGCGCACTGGTTCCCGGCCGCGCGCTTTTACTTCCTGCCCTGGCACATCGACAACCTGTACCTGGAAGTGCTGGTGGAGCGTGGCCTGCCGGGCCTGCTGCTGGGGGCCGCGCTGGTGGGCACGGCGCTGTGGCAGCTGGTGCTGGGCCGCGCCCGCCGCCAGCCGCTGGCACCTTACCTGGCGGCGTCGCTGTGCGGGGTGCTGCTGGTGGGCCTGGTCAGCAGCGTGATGGACGTGCCGCGGGTGGCTTTTCTGCTGTTTTTGCTGGCTTTCTTTACGCTGCAATTGGCGCGCGCATCCCATCCGCCCGAGCCCTGAAAAATCACCGTGCTACAGTTTTAGTAGCTTCCAGCGCTGATGGAATAAGCGGTAGAAGCTTATTTCTTTTAGATTTACCCCGGGCTGCGCAAGGTGGAATTGCCGATAGACAGGCCGTGTGGGCGGCTGTAGGAAAATAGCCCCCATTTTCACCAACCTTCCCAGCTACCAAACATGAGTGCTTTCAACGAAGAAACCGTGCTGAGCGTGCACCACTGGACCGACCGCCTGTTCTCCTTCACCACGACACGCGACCCCGCGCTGCGCTTCAGCAACGGCCACTTCACCATGATCGGCCTGCGCAAGGAAGACGGCAAACCGCTGCTGCGCGCCTACAGCATTGCCAGCGCCAACTACGAAGAGCACCTCGAATTCCTCAGCATCAAGGTGCCCGAGGGCCCGCTGACCTCCAAGCTGCAGCACATCCAGGTGGGCGACAAGATCATCGTCGGCAAAAAGCCCACCGGCACCCTGGTCACCGACTACCTGCTGCCCGGCAAGCATTTGTACCTGCTGTCTACCGGCACCGGCCTGGCCCCGTTCCTGAGCATCGTGCGCGACCCCGAAACCTACGAGCGCTTCGAGCAGGTGATCGTGGTCCACGGCGTGCGCCAGGTTGAAGAGCTGGCCTACCACGACATGCTGACCGAGCACCTGCCCGCGCACGAATTCCTGGGCGAAATGGTCACCAGCAAACTGCGCTACTACCCCACGGTGACCCGCGAGACCTACCGCAACATGGGCCGCATCACCGAGCTGCTGGCCAACGGCAAGCTGTTTACCGACCTCGACCTGCCCGAGTTCGACCCCGCCATCGACCGCGTCATGCTCTGCGGCAGCCCCGGCATGCTGGTCGACCTCAAGCACATGCTGGAAGAGCGCGGCTTCAAGGAAGGCAACACCTCCACCCCCGGCCACTTCGTGGTGGAACGGGCGTTTGCCGAGAAGTAAGCGCTGGGCGCGCCGCTGACGGGGGCGCGTCACTTTTTCCGGCGCTTGGATAGCCGCGCCGGAGACACCGGAAAATCGCGGTCCCACGGTGCACCGGCGCATTCTTGCGCCAAGAAATCCAGCAGGGTGCGCAGCAGCAGCGGCTGGTGTTTGCGCGACAAATAGCTGGCATGGATGCCCAGCACCTCGGGTTCGCAGTCGGGCAGCAGGTGCACCAGCCTCCCGTCGCGCACAGCCTCACTCACCAGATAGCTGGGCAGCAGGGCGATGCCCGCACCGCCCAGGGCCGCGTGCAGCAGCACCGTGGTTTCGTTGCTTTGGAATGGCCCGCTCACCGGTACCCGTACGTTTTCGCCCTGGTAGTGCAGGTGGTACTCGGTCTGACCCACCCGCGCGTGGGTCAGGCAGGCGTGGCCGCGCAAATCTTCTGGCATCTGTGGTGGGCTGTGCCGGGCCAGATAGCTGGGCGCGGCACACAGCACCGAACGGCAGTCGGCCAGGCGGCGCGCCACCAGCCCATCGTCCAGCGTGTTGGTGATGCGCACCGCCAAATCGATACGCTCTTCCACCAGGTTCACCGCCCGGTCCAGCGCAATCATCTCGATCTGCGTCTGCGGGTACCGGGCCAGAAAGTCGGCCAGCACCCGCGACAGCCAGGCCTGCGCAAACGACACGCTGGCCGTGATGCGCAAACGTCCGGCCGGTGCGGCACTGCGCTGGCCCGCCAGGGCCTGTACATCGCGGGTCAGGGCCAGCACCTGGCGGCACTGCTCCAGGGCTTCGGTGCCCGCGTCGGTGAGGCTTACGCGGCGCGTGGTGCGGTGCAGCAGGCGCACGCCCAGCCAGGTTTCCAGGCTTTCCAGGTAGCGCGACACCATGGCCCGCGACATGTCCAGCGCGGTGGCGGCGTCGGTCAGGCTGCTGCGGTCGGCCACTTCGGTGAAGACCTGCATGGCGGTGAAACGGTCCATCTATTTACCCGAATAATGCAACAAATATTTGCAATTCTAGAGGTTTATCTATTTTTCCGAATCAATAAACTATGGCTGGTTCGCACATTCAGCCCCATTGGAGTCTCCATGCCACCCACCCTGACCCGCATCGGCCTTGCCACCCTGGCCCTCGCATCCGCCACCGTCTTCGCCCAAAACCTGCCCTATGGCGCACCCATCCGCCTGGAGATTGCCCAAAAAGTCGCCCAGGCCGCCGCCGCCGAGATGCGCGCCAAGCACCTGGAATTGACCATCGCCATAGTCGACTCGGGCGGCAACCTGGTGTATCTGGAGCGGGCTAACCAGGCCCCCATCGGCACCGTGGATGCCGCCATCGGCAAAGCCCGCGCCGCCAATGGCATCAAGGCCCCCACCAAAGCCATCGAGGAACAGATACTGAACCACAACAAAATCAACCTGCTGGCGGTGCCCGGTGCCTTCCCGGTGGAAGGCGGCGTGCTGCTGGTGGCCAACAACCAGATCATCGGCGCCATTGGTGCCAGCGGTGCCATGCCCGCCGACGACGGCGCAGTGGCCAACGCGGGCGCGAAAAGCCTGCAACCCTGACCTCCCAACAAGGAAATAACACCATGCCCACCACCCTGACCTATCTCTTTGACCCCCTGTGCGGCTGGTGCTACGGTGCCTCACCGGTCATACAGCAACTGGGGATGCACAGCGACTTCACCCTGGAGCTGGCCCCCACCGGCCTGTTCGCAGGCGGTGGCCGCACCATGGACGCAGCCTTTGCCGACTACGCCTGGGCCAACGACACGCGCATCGCCAAGCTCACCGGCCAGCGCTTCACCCCGGCCTACCGCAGCCAGGTGCTGGGCCGGCACGGCAGCCGCTTCGACTCCAGCACCGCCACCCTGGCGCTCACCGCCGTGGCGCTGACGGCACCCGCGCGCGAACTGCTTTCCCTGAAGCTATTGCAGGAAGCCCGCTACGTGGACGGCCTGGACACCACCGCCGTGCAGGTCGTGGAAAAGCTGCTGCGCGATGCCGGCCTGGCTGCCGCCGCAGACCGCCTGGTGGCGGCCGACGCCGACTTGCTCTTGGCCAACACCACCCGCCAGCAACGCGCCCAGCGGTTGATGCACAGCCTGGGTGCCACCGGTGTGCCCGCCCTGGTGCGGACCGACGCATCCGGCAGCCGCCTGCTGCCCGGCAACGCCCTGTTTGGCAGCTTCGAGCAGCTGATGGACGCGCTGCAGGCGTAAGCTGGCGCAGGAGGCATTCCCCATGACCGCATTGCACACGCAACTCACCCAGGTGCTGGCCCACCTGCGCGCCAACCGCTGGACCGAAGCCCACAACCTGGTCCAGACCGACAACTCCCCTTTGTCGAACTGGCTGCACGGCATCGTCCACATCCAGGAAGGCGACCTGGAAGACGCCGAATACTGGTACGACCAGGCCGGGCGCAACTTCCGCAGCCGGGGTAGCTTGGCGGAAGAAATGGAGCGGTTTGAGGCGGAATTGCTCTCAAATAAAGAATAAAAAACAGGAGCGTGCCACGCCTATGGAATAAGCGTAAGAGGCACTTTTGGCACCTAAAAAAAACCTCAATTCTCAAAAATCCGCGTCTGCGCCGCTTCCCCCGCCCGCACCCAGCCCCGGTACATGCCCGCGCTGATGTAGGGCAGGGCGATGTGGCCCTGGCGGTCTACCGCGATCACACCGCCTTCGCCCCCCAGCCGGCCCACCTCGGCCAGCGCGGCGCGGCTGGCGGCCTCCAGCGTGGCCCCGGCGTAGGCCATGCGGGCGTGGATGTCGTGGGCCACGCAGGCGCGGATGAAATACTCGCCCGAGCCGGTGGCGCTGACCGCGCAGCTCTGGTCGTTGGCGTAGATGCCCGCGCCCACCAGTGGCGAATCGCCGATGCGGCCCGGGTGCTTGTTGGTCATGCCGCCGGTGGACACGGCACTGGCCAGATGGCCCGCGCTGTCCAGGGCGACTGCGCCCACGGTGCCGAACTTGCGGGTCTCGTCCAGCGGCGCAGCGTGGTCCATCTGCATGGCCGCACCGGCGGCGTTTTGTACTTGGTGCAGCTGCGCCAGCCGGTGGTCGGTGTGAAAGTAGCCGGGCGGCATGGCCTCGAAGCCGTGGTCGCGGGCGAACTGCTCGGCCCCCTCGCCGCTGAGCAGCACGAAGGTCGAATCCATCACCGCGCGCGCCAGTTGCACCGGATTGCGCAGCGTGCGCACCCCCGCCACCGCCCCGGCGGACAGCGTGGCCCCGTCCATCACCGCGGCATCCATCTCGTGCTGCGCCGCCGAGGTGTAGACCGCGCCGCGCCCGGCGTTGAACAGCGGCTCGTCCTCCAGCGCCCGCACCGCCGCCACCACCGCGTCCAGCGCGCTGCCGCCCTGGGCCAGCACCACCTCGCCCGCGGCCAGCGCGGCGCGCAGCCCGGCGTGGTAGGGCGCAGCATCGGATTGGCCGCGGGCAATAGTGCCTGCGCCGCCGTGGACGGCAAGGGTGTACGGAACGGTCAAAGCGGTCTCCCCGGAAAACAAAAATAGCCACTGTACTGGATGCAAAATAGCCGCATGACTTCACCCCGTGTTCGCATCCAGACCGCCGATTTCGACCCCCGCGCCGAGCTGGACGCGCTGCGCCAGGGCGACCGCCGCGTGGGCGCGGTGGTGAGCTTTTTGGGCACCGTGCGCGACTGGCACCCCGATGCCACGGGCGAGGTGCTGAGCCTGGAGCTGGAGCACTACCCCGGCATGACCGAGCGCGCCATCGAGGCCATGGTGGACCAGGCTTTGGCCCGCTTCGACATCTACGCTGCCCAGGTGATCCACCGCGTGGGCCTGCTGCAGCCGCTGGACCCGATTGTCTGGGTGGCGGTGAGCTCGGCGCACCGGGGCCAGGCGTTCCAGGCCTGCGAATTTTTGATGGACTACCTGAAAACCCAGGCCCCGTTCTGGAAGAAGGAAACCACCCCGCAAGGTGAGCGCTGGGTGGATGCCCGCGTGCAGGACGACGCCGCCCTGCAGCGCTGGGGCATTGCCGCCAGCAACGCTTGAGGCTGGCCCGGTGGCCGCCTAATTCAGGTACTTGGGCCGGTCTGCCGCCACCGGCGCGTCGCTGGTGGGCAAGGGCGGCGGGCCCAGCACCTCGCTGCCTTCGCTCCAGGCCGACTGCTGCAAGGCGCGCTCCAGCAGTTGCACCAGGCCGTGCACCAGCGGCGGGGCCAGTTCCACCTGGAAGCCGCGGCCGTCGGCCTGGCCCGCCAGCTGCTCGTTGAAGGCGATTTTCAGGGGGCCATTGGCCACCGGTGTGATGCGCACCTCGGTCACCAGCAGCGGGGCGCTGCCCAGGGGCAAGGTGGTGGGCGCGACGGCATCGGGCGCGTCCTGGTAGGGGGTGGAAAAGTCGGCATCCCGCAGCACGGCTTCGCGCTGGAAGTCGGCCAGCATCTTCTTGCTGGCCTCATCGCGCAGGTGGGAGGCACTGCCGTCCTGGCGCGCCACATGCTCCACCACCGCCTTGTTCAGCGTGGGCCACAGGGCCAGGGTGAGGCGGCGGGTGAGCCACAGGCGCATCTCGGAACCCTCGGTGGAGTTGATGCGCACCAGAATGCGGTCTTGCTCCTGGTTGTAGCGGGCCGAGAGCTGGTGGATGTTCATGGACCAATTTTAGGACTTTGGGCTCCGTCGCATCTGCTTCTGTTTTTATAGCTGCCTGCGCCTGTCCCATCGGCACAAGAGCCTGATTCTTTATCTACCCCTGGTTTGATCTGGCGCAAGCTTGCCCACTGCAGCGCCTTGAAAATGCAGGCATCCGGCCCATCTGTCACAGCATTGGAGATCCACATGCGACAAGACAAACTTACTACCAAATTCCAGGAAGCCCTGGGCGACGCACAAACCCTGGCACTCGGTGCCGACCACGGCTACATCGAGCCCGCCCACGTGCTGGCGGCCATGCTGCGCCAGGACGACGGCCCGCAGGCGCTGCTGCAGCGCGCGGGCGTGAACGTGCCCGGCCTGCTGGCGGTGGCCGAGGCGGCGCTCAAGAAGCTGCCCACGGTGCACGGGCAAGACCAGGTGCAGCCCAGCCGCGACTTCGTCAGCCTGCTGCAGGGGGCCGAGAAAGAAGCCATCAAGCGCGGTGACCAGTTCGTCTCGGGCGAGCTGTTTTTGCTGGCCCTGACCGATAGCAAGGCCGACTTTGCCCAGCAGGTGCGGGCCGCGGGCCTGACCCGCAAATCGCTGGAAGCGGCGATTGACGCGGTGCGCGGCGGCCAGAACGTGGACAACGCCGATGCCGAAGGCCAGCGCGAATCCCTCAAGAAATACTGCCTGGACCTAACCGAGCGCGCCCGCATGGGCAAGCTGGACCCGGTGATTGGCCGCGACGACGAAATCCGCCGCGCCATCCAGGTGCTGCAGCGCCGCACCAAGAACAACCCGGTGCTGATCGGCGAGCCCGGCGTGGGCAAGACCGCCATCGTCGAAGGCCTGGCCCAGCGCATCGTGGCGGGCGAGGTGCCCGAATCGCTCAAAGGCAAGCGCGTACTCTCGCTGGACATGGCGGCCCTGCTGGCCGGGGCCAAGTTCCGCGGTGAATTCGAAGAGCGCCTGAAGACCGTGCTCAAAGAGCTGGCCAAGGACGAAGGCCAGACCATCGTCTTCATCGACGAGCTGCACACCATGGTGGGCGCGGGCAAGGCCGAGGGCGCCATGGATGCGGGCAACATGCTCAAGCCCGCCCTGGCGCGCGGCGAGCTGCACTGCGTGGGCGCCACCACGCTGGACGAATACCGCAAATACATCGAGAAAGACGCCGCCCTGGAGCGCCGCTTCCAGAAGATTCTGGTGGGCGAGCCCACGGTGGAGGCCACCATCGCCATCCTGCGCGGCCTGCAGGAAAAGTACGAAGTGCACCACGGCGTGCAGATCACCGACCCGGCCATCGTGGCCGCCGCCGAGCTCAGCCACCGCTACATCACCGACCGCTTCCTGCCCGACAAGGCGATCGATCTGATCGACGAGGCCGCGGCCAAGATCAAGATCGAGATGGACTCCAAGCCCGAGGTGATGGACAAGCTCGACCGCCGCCTGATCCAGCTGCAGATCGAGCGCGAAGCCGTGCGCCGCGAGAAAGACGAGTCTTCGGTCAAGCGCTTTGGCCTGATCGAGGAAGAAATTGCCAAGCTGCAAAAAGAGATCGCCGACTACGACGAGATCTGGCAATCCGAAAAAGCCCAGGCCCAGGGCAGCGCGCAGGTGATGGAGGCGATTGAGAAAATGCGCTTCCAGATCGAAGAACTCAAGCGCAAGGGCGACTTCAACAAGGTCGCCGAGCTGCAATACGGCAAGCTGCCCGAGCTGGAAAAGCAACTCAAGGAAACCCAAGACAAGGAATCTGTCAAAGGCGCCACCAGCGCGCCGCGCCTGCTGCGCACCCAGGTGGGCGCGGAGGAAATCGCCGAAGTGGTGGCCCGTGCCACCGGCATTCCAGTGAGCAAACTGATGCAGGGCGAGCGCGACAAGCTGCTGCAGATGGAGGTCAAGCTGCACGACCGCGTGGTGGGCCAGGACGAGGCCATCACGGCGGTAGCTAACGCCATCCGCCGCAGCCGCGCAGGCCTGTCTGACCCGAACCGGCCCACCGGCTCCTTCCTGTTCCTGGGCCCCACGGGCGTGGGCAAGACCGAGCTGTGCAAGGCGCTGGCGGGCTTTCTGTTCGACTCGGAAGACCACCTGGTGCGCATCGACATGAGCGAGTTCATGGAGAAGCATTCGGTGGCCCGCCTGATTGGCGCGCCGCCCGGCTACGTGGGCTACGAGGAGGGCGGCTACCTGACCGAGGCCGTGCGCCGCAAGCCCTACAGCGTGCTGCTGCTGGACGAGGTGGAAAAGGCCCACCCGGATGTCTTCAACGTGCTGCTGCAGGTGCTGGACGATGGCCGCCTGACGGACGGCCAGGGCCGTACTGTGGACTTCAAGAACACCGTGATCGTGATGACCAGCAACATCGGCTCGCCCATCATCCAGAACATGGTGGGCCAGGACTACGAGGACATCAAGGACGCGGTGCAGGACGAGCTGAAGAACTACTTCCGCCCGGAATTCTTGAACCGCATCGACGAGACCGTGGTGTTCCACGCGCTGGACGCGAAGAACATCGAGGCCATCGCCGCGATCCAGATCAAGGTGCTGCAAGCCCGCCTGGCCAAGATGGACCTGGCGCTGGAGATCTCCCCTGCGGCCATCGCCGAGCTGGCCAAGGTCGGCTTCGACCCGGTGTTTGGCGCGCGGCCCTTGAAGCGCGCGATCCAGCAGCGCATCGAGAACCCGCTGTCCAAGCTGCTGCTGGAAGGCAAGTTCCCGCCCAAGGACGTGATCAAGGTCGAAGTGGACCCGATCCAGGCGCCAGGGCAATTTAGCTTCAATAAGGCCTGATGGGCATGCAAAAGGGGCTGGGAATCACTTCCCAGCCCCTTTTTTGTTGGAATCCAGACGGTTACTTGACCTTCTTGGCCTGGGCGGTGGACCACTTGCCGGCGAAGGCTTGCAGGTCGCTCAGGCGCTTGAGCAGGTCGGCACCGCTGGGGGTGACGCTGTAGCCTTCGGAGCCGTGGGTCAGCAGGTCGGCTTCGCGCAGCTCTTTGAGGCGGGTGTTCAGGGTGTTGGGGGTGACACCGCCCACGCTGTCTTGCAGCAGGCGGAAGGTTTGGGCGTGTCCGTCGCGCAGAGCCCACAGCACCCGGATGGCGTAGCGGGATTCCAGCAGGGCCAGCAGTTGGTGGACGGCGACGTTTTCTTTGGAACTCATGGTGTGTTCTCCTCGGTGTATTGGTTGGGGCCGTGCAAGACGCTTGGAACGGGTTCTTACACGCCAATGCAGTGGACCAACTATACCGCAAAAATCAAAACTGCTACTAGTTTAATAGCATTGTATGCACGAGGTATCTGCGCTGTAACTGAATTACGTCCGGTATATTTTTTGCAGCAAGCGAATCAGCGTTTTGCGCTCGGTGGCCGTCAGGCTGCTGGTGGCTTCGATTTCCAGCCGTTCTACGGTGCTTTCGGCTTCTGCCACCAGGGCTTCGCCAGCGGGGGTCAGATGCAGGCCCACGGCACGGCCATCCAGGGGGTGGGGCTGGCGTTCGATCAGGCCGCGTTTTTCCAGGGCGCTGACCATGCCGACCACGTTGGGCGGCAGCAGGCTGAGGGTGGCGGAGAGCTGGCGCGAGGTGATGCCGGGGTTGTGCGTGATCAGCGACAGGATGGAGAAGTCCACCGTGCGCAGGTCGTACACCGCCATGCGCTTCAAAAAGATCTCGATGATGACCAGGTAGGCCCGGCGGGCGTTGTAGCCCACCAGGCCCTCCAGCATGGTGCTGTCGACGGTGCTGGCGAACTTGGGGGGGCTGGATACGGTCATGGCGCTATTTTGCCAGCCGTTTTCAGCCCCATGGTGCACACCTATTGACAGCTACTTGCAGCTGAAGCTGTCGGCACTTTCCACGTCGCCGCTGCCCTTGTAGCGTGCCACCTTGGGGTAGACGCACAAGGGCCGGGTGCGGGTGGGCGACCAGGAGGCGGGCAGCTCGGTGTTGACCACGTTGGCACCGGCGCCGCGGGCGTGGGCCAGCACGCTGTCGGGGGCCTGGCCTTTTTCGACCCAGTTGACCAGCGGGGCCAGCATGTCGAACTGGTCGGTGGCCAGGCCGCCGGAGCAGTGGTTCATGCCGGGCACCAGGAACAGGCGGGCAAAGCGGTCGGCGCTGCCGCCGTTGGCGGTTTGCAGGCGGTCCATCCAGTCGGCGGTGTCCACCGGGGAGAACACGCCGTCGGCCACGCCGTGGTAGACCATCAGCTTGGCACCGCGGTTGCGCAGGGTGGCCAGGTTGGTTTCATCCGGCGGCACCATGAACGACCAGGACGAATCGGTGTAGGTGCTGTTGGTGGCAAACATCTTGGGGTAGTCGGTGTCCATGCTGAAGTTCAGCGCGTACTGCAGCCCGGTGCTGGCGTTAAAGGCGGCCACCGTGCTGGGCGGCGTGGTGAAGATGAAGGCCACCGCGCCCGCATCCCGGGTGGCGGGCGAGCCAAAGTGCCAGCTGGCAAAGTTGGCCCCGGCAATGCCCGGGTCGAACCAGGTGCCCTTGTACAGCGCCTGGCCCTGGCTGTTCTTGGGCCCGGCAAAGATGCTGGTCAGCACGGTTTTCTGCGCCGGGCTCAGGCAGCTGCCGTCGCGGGCGCCGCTGCAACTGGGCACGTCGGTTTGCAGGTTGAAGGCGGCCTGGCAGGTGGCCACGTCTTGCACCTGGCCGTCGACCACGCCGTCCAGCGCGTCGCACTTGGCGACGATTTTGTCGCTGACCATCTTGAATTCGGCCGGGGTCACGGCGCTGGTCAGCACCGGCTGGTTGCTGCTGTCCAGGCTGGAGATGCTGGCGTACTGCTGGGCTTTCCAGAGCTGGGTGGTGGCGGCCTTGGGCAGGTGAAAGCCGGGGTTGCCCGCCAGAATGCCGTCGTACTGGTCGCCGTAGCGGGCCGCGGCCACCATGGCGTGGCGCCCACCGTTGGAGCAGCCTGCGAAGTACGAGCGGTCGGGCGATTTGCCGTAGGCGGTTTTGATCAGGTTCTTGGCCATGGGGGTGAGGCTGGCCACGGCCTGGTAGCCGTAGTCCAGCCGGGCCTGCGGGTCCAGCCCGAAGAAGGGCGTGGGCGCGCCGTGCCCGGCATCCGAGCTGAGCACCGCAAAGCCCTGGCTCAGGCCGGGCGCGACCGGGGCGCCACCGCTGGTGTTGCCCAGGGCGGTGACCACGCTGCCGTCCAGCCCGCCGTTGGCCTGGTACAGAAAACGGCCATTCCAGGCCACCGGCAGGCGGATCTCGAAGCCGATGGCGTAGCTGGCACCGTCGACCGGGCTGGTGCGCTGGTTCATCTTGCCTTTGACCAGGCAATGCGCCGGGATGGGCGTGCTGACCCCGGTGGCCACCAGCGCGCCTTCGGCCACCGGCACGGACGAGGTGATGCTGGTGTTGGGCAGGGCCAGGCTGCTGGCCAGGGTGGCGCAGGATTGCAGGGTGGCCGGAGTGGCCACCGTGAGCTGGGGCAGCGCATCGTCCGAGCCGCCACAGCCGACCAGCAAGGCGGTGGGCAGCAGGGATGCCGCCAGCCAGCCGGGGGAAATTCTTCGTGTCATGGTGTTGTCTCCAAGGGCCAGGCGCAGGGGAGCCCGCAGCGTGGCCTGGACCATCGCTGTACACGCTGCGGGCGGGGAAACCGGTTTGCTACTTAATTGGTAGCTGCTTGTGCTGTTGGAATAAGCGCTAACGGCACTTTTCTTATAAATTCAAGCGCTGGCGAATGGTGGCCAGGCGCATGCCGCACTCGGGCAGTACCCAGGTGTGGAAGGCCTGGGCCGGGGTGGTCCAGCGCGCATCCTGGCTGGCGGCGCTGATGCGGCTCCAGGCGGATTCCAGCAGCACCAGGGCCACGGCGCGCAGGTAGTCGTCGGCCACCCAGTAGGGGAGTTCGGGGTCGGTGGGGGCGGCCTGTACCAGGGCGTCGGTGGTCTCTACCAGCGCATCGCGGTGGGCGCTGGCGGGTAGCCCGGCCAGCAGGGCGCAGATGCCCGCACCGCCGTCGGCCAGCACCTTGCGCACCAGCAGGTCGATGGCCTGGATCTCGTTGGTGCCCTCGTAGATCATCGCCACGCGGCTGTCGCGCACGATCTGCTCTATGCCCCACTCGCGGATGTAGCCGTGGCCGCCAAACACCTGCAGGCAGGCGCTGGCCCCGGCAAAGGCCTGGTCGGTCATGGCCGCTTTCAGCACCGGGGTGACCAGGGCGCACCAGCGCTGCGCGGCGGCGCGTTGGGCGGCGTCCGGGCTGTGCGCGGCCACGTCCAGCTGCAGGGCGGTGTGGTAGGCCAGCACCCGGCCGCCGTCGATCCAGGCGCGCTGGGTGGCGAGGATGCGGCGGATGGCGGGATGCTCATTGATCAGGCTCGGGCCACTGGCGGATGTGGGCGCGCGCATCTGGCGGCGCTCTTGCGCGTAGGCATGGGCTTTTTGCCAGGCGGCTTCCAGCAGGCCCACGCCCTGCAGGCCCACGTGCAGGCGGGCGGCGTTCATCATCACAAACATGGCGTTCAGGCCCTTGTGGGGCTCGCCCACCGGCCAGCCAATCGCATCGTCAAAACGCATCACGCAGGTGGGGCTGCCGTGCAGGCCCATTTTTTCTTCGATACGTTCGCAGACTAAGGTATTCATGCTGCCGTCGGGCAACACCTTGGGCACCAGAAACAGCGACAGGCCTTTGGGACCGGGGGGCGCATCGGGCAGGCGGGCCAGCACCAGGTGGACGATGTTGTCGGTCAGGTCGTGCTCGCCGCCGGAGATGAAAATCTTGCTGCCGTTCACCCGCACGCTGCCGTCCGGCTGGGGTGTGCCCTTGGTGCGCACCAGGCCCAGGTCGCTGCCTGCGTGGGCTTCCGTCAAGCACATGGTGGCCAGCCATTCGCCGGTAGCGATTTTCTCCAAGTACGCGTCTTTCAGCGCCTGGCTGCCGTGGTGCTTCAGGCAGGCGTAGGCCCCGTGCAACAGGCCGGGGGCCATGGTCCAGCCGTGGTTGGCCCCGGCCAGCATTTCAAACAGCACGCCCTCCAGCACCGCAGGCAGGCCCTGGCCACCGTCTTCCACCGCGCACGAGAGCGAAGGCCACCCGGCCTGCCAGAAGGCCTGGTAGGCCTCTTTGAAACCCGGTGGCGTGCTCACCTGGCCCGCCGCAAACCGGCAACCCACCTCGTCACCCACACGCTGCAGCGGGGCCACCACGCTGGTGACAAACTTGCCTGCTTCCTCCAACACCTGCAGCGCCAGGTCGGCATCGGTGTCGGCAAACGGCGGCAGGGCCTGCCACTGGGCGGGGGCCTGCAGCACGTCGTTGAGGATGAAGGCGATGTCGGTCAAGGATGTCATGGGTGTGCTCTAGTTTTGATAGCTTGTACCGCCCATGGAATGGGCGGTAGAGGGCTATTTCTTATAAATCAGGACTCTGCGCTGAAACCGATTTGTTTCACCAACGGGCCCCAGCGCTCGAACTCGGCCTTTTGCGACTTGGCCATGTCTTCCTGGGTGGAGCCCCGGGCGATCAGGCCGACCAGGGCCAGGCTGTCCAGCACCACCTTGTCTTTCAGCGCCGCGGTGATGGCGGCGTTGGCCAGGGCCAGGGTGGCGGGCGGGGTTTTGGCCGGGGCGTAGAAGCCAAACCATTCCTCCACCACCAGGTCGGGAAAGCCCTGCTCGGCAAAGGTGGGCACGTCGGGGTAGTAGGGCGAGCGGATCGGGCCCGAGGTGGCCAGCACGCGCAGCTTGCCCGCCTTCACATAGGCCAGGTAGTCGCCGCTGGGGTTCATGGTGGAGGCAATCTGGCCGCCCACCAGATCGGTGATGCCGGGCACGGTGCCGCGGTAGGGCACGTGCTTGAGCTCCACCTTGGAGCGGATGCCCAGCAGCGCCCCCAGCAGGTGCGGCATGCTGCCCGCGCCCGGCGAGCCGTAGCTGGCCTGGTCGGGATTGGCCTTGGCCCAGGCCAGAAAGTCTTTCAGCGACTTCACGGTGGGTGGCACCGCCGGGCCAACCGCCAGGCCGTGGTGCATCACCGCGCCGATGGACACCGTGGCGAAGTCCTTCGGGTCGTAGCTGAGCTTGGCGTAGATGTGCGGGTACACCGACATGGCCGACACCGGCGCCAGCGCCAGCACCGAGCCGTCGGCGGGCGCACTCTTGAGCGCCTCCAGGGCGATGCGGCCGCCCGCACCGGGCTTGTTGTCCACCACGGCGGCGGTCTTGCAGTAGGCGGTACCGGCCAGCTTCTCGCCCACGCGGCGGGCCACGCTGTCGCCCGAGCTGCCGGGCGGAAAGCCGTAGTAGATCTTCACCTGGTCCACGCCCTGGGCCAGGGCATGCAAGGGGGCGAAGGCGGCCAGGGCAGCGGCACTGGCGGCGGTATGGAGGAAGTGGCGACGGTGTTGCATGGTGGTCTCCGGTGCGGTTTTTTTAGAAGGCGTGGTTGATGCCAACCATGGTGCCGGTCTGGCTGCCACCGAGGGCTGGGTTGCTGCCGGTGGCACCGCCGCTGACGGACACCGCCACGGCGCTCTGGTTGCTGATGTGGCCGAGCTGGCCGTACACCGTGGTGCGCTTGCTCAGCTTGTACAGCGCGCGCACCGCCACCAGGGTGGAGTCGGCGTTGGACACGTCTTTGTAGGCCAGGCGGGCCACGGTGCCGTCCACCGTCCAGGCGGGGCTGAGGGCGTAGGACGCACCCACGTACCACAGGTTGCTCTTGGGGCGGGTGGCGCTGCCGTCGTTGTCGCGGCGGATCAGGCCGGCGGCCAGTTTGGCATCGCCGAACTTGGCGTAGCCGTTGACGGACAGGCGGGCATCGGTCTTGTCGCTGCTGGTCAGGCCGCCGAACACCGTGTCGGTGGCGCTGGTGAGCGTGCGGCCATGCTGCAGGTCGTAGGCCAGGGCGGCACCCCAGCTGGCGGTGTCGTACTTGGCCATCAGTGACCAGGCGCGGCAGGCCTGGGCGTCGCTGCCGCTTTCGCCGGGGCAGTTGGTACCCACGGGCGAGGGCCCGGCGTTCACCGTGTCGCGGCCCAGGCTGTAGCTGGCGCCGACGCTGAGGGCATCGAACTTGCCCCGGTAGACGATGGCGTTGTCATGCCGTGAATTGGGCACGTAGGCATCCAGCGAACCCACGCCAAACACGCTGGGGCCGACGATGTCGGCATCCATCATCGACCAATACAGCATGCTGTACTGGCGGCCCAGGGTCACGGCGCCCCAGTCGCCGCTCAGGCCCACCAGCGCCTGGCGGCCAAACAGGCGGCCGCCCTGGCCCATGGCGCCGGTGTCGGGCGAGAAGCCCGATTCCAGGGTGAACACGGCGGCCAGGCCACCGCCCAGGTCTTCCTTGCCGCGCATGCCCCAGCGCGATGCAAAGATGCCGGTGTTGGACGGCATGCGGGTCAGGGTGCCCCCGGCGGCGGTGTTGCTCACGGTTTCAATGCCGGTATCGATGACACCGTACAGGGTGACGTTCTGGGCCTGGACGGCACCGGCGGCGGCGAGGGCGCCGAAGGCGGCCAGGGCGGTCAGGGTGAAGCGGTGGATGTTGTTTTTCATGGATGTCTCCGGGTACTCTGGTGGGTGGACGGGGTTGCGCAGTGCGCGGTCGTAGCTCAGGCCAGGGTGCCGCATGGCGGCAGCACCTTTGCTCCTGATTTAGGAGCTTCTCATGCCCATGGAATAAGCGCGAGAAGCGGTTTTTACTTAAATTTCAGCGGGTGGATCGGTGCGGCGAGCGCATCAGCGCCAGGGCGGCGATGGCGGCCACCACGATGCCGGGGGCCGATGCGGCCATCACCCCGGCCACGCCCATGCCGGCGGCCAGAATCTGCCCGGCAATCATCGGCCCGCCGATGGCACCCAGGCGGCCCACGGTGATGGAGGCGCCCACGCCGGTGCCGCGGTTGGAGGTGGGGTACAGCGCCGGGGCTGTGGCGTACAACACCACCTGGCCGCCCAGCGAGCAGAACCCGGCCAGCAGCCCGGCCAGCACCACCAGCGCAAAGCTGTCCGACAGGCCCAGCCCGGCCAGCGACAGCAGCATGCCGCCGTAGATGGCCAGGGCGGTGGCAATGCGGCGTGGCGAATCCATCAGCCGCCCCACCACCAGCGAGCCCGCGGCGCCGCCGAAGTTGAAGACCAGTTGCACCAGCCCGGCATCGGCGCGGCTGAAGCCCTTGCCTTGCAGCAGCGACGGCAGCCAGTTCAGCAGCATGTACAGCACGGTGAGCACAAAGAAGCTGGCCAGCCACAGCAGCAGGGTGGGCTTCCACATGCCTTGGGTGAACAGGCCCGACAAGCCACCGGCGGTGCGCGAGGGGCTGGCCGGGGCCTGCTGGCGTTCGCGGTAGGCCCGCGACTCGGGCAGCAGCACCAGCAACAGCAGGGCAATCACCATGGGCACCACGCCGCCCACATAGAACAGGCCGCGCCAGTCGCCGCCAAAGTTCACCATGCCCAGCACGGCGGCAATGGCACCGCCCAGCGGCACACCGGCGTAGGTGATGCTGACGGCAATGCTGCGGTTGTGCGGCTCGGCGGCCTCGGACGACAGGGCGATCAGGATCGGCAGCGCCGCACCCAGGCCCAGGCCGGTCAGAAAGCGCGCCGCCAGCAGGCTGGGGTAGTCCCACACATGGGCGGTGGCCAGCGAGAACAGGCCAAAGATCAGCACCGAGCCGATCAGCACCTTCTTGCGCCCGATGCGGTCCGACAGCCAGCCGCCAAAGATGGCGCTGGGCAGCAGGCCCAACAGACCGGCGCTGAACATGCCGCCAATCTGCGGCGGCAGCAGGTGGAATTCTGCGCCGATGCGCGAGGCGGCGATGCCTGCAGACTGCAGGTCCAGCCCCTCCAGCAGGGCCACCACGAAGCACAGAAACAGCGTGGCGGATTTAGTGGACCCGGCGCTGCCGGGAGGAGCATGGGTGGCGGTGGTTTGCATTTTTTTGTCTCCTGATCTCTTTTATTTTTAGGGTCAGCGGGGGGCCATGCGCAGCGCGCCGTCCAGGCGGATCACTTCGCCGTTCAGGTGGCCGTTGGTCACCACGTGCGCGGCCAGCTCGGCAAATTCAGACGGCTTGCCCAGGCGCGACGGGAAGGGGATGCTGGCCGCCAGCGAGGCCTGCACTGCCTCGGGCAGCTCTTGCATCAGCGGCGTGGCAAACAGGCCGGGGGCAATGGTGCACACCCGTATGCCGTGCTGTGCCAGGTCGCGGGCCATGGGCAGCGTCATGCCCACCAGTCCGCCCTTGGACGCGCTGTAGGCCTGCTGGCCCACCTGGCCATCGAATGCGGCAACCGATGCGGTGAACAAAATAACGCCGCGTTCGCCACCGTCTTGCGGCTCCAACTGGGCGCAGGCGGCGGCAAACAGCCGGGTCATGTTGTAGGTGCCGATGAGGTTGACGGCAATCACCTTGGCAAACGCGTCCAGCGGTGCGGCGCTGCCGTCTTTTTGCACCACGCGCTTGGCGCCGCCAATACCGGCCACGTTCATCAGAATGCGCGCCGGGCCATGGGCGGCAGCGGCTTTGGCTATGGAGGCGCTGACGCTGTCGGGGTTGGTGATGTCGCACTGGCAGGCTACGCCACCGATCTCGGCGGCGACCTTTTCGGCCAGTGCCATGTTCACGTCAAGCACCGCGACCTTGGCACCCAGGCGGGCAAGTTCGCGGGCGGTGGCTTCGCCCAGGCCGGAGGCGGCTCCGGTGACGAGGGCGGCTTGTCCTGAGGGGTTCATTGGGGGGCTCCGGTTGGTTTGAGGATGTGGGGCAGGGTGTCGGCGTGCAGGGCTTCGACCAGGGCGGCGCGGTGCTGCAGCACGGCGCGCTGGTTGATCGAGCCCTTGTCGGTGATCTCGCCCTTGTCCAGCGAGGGCGGCTCGGCCAGCAACAGGGCGCGGGCGATGCGGGTGGCGCTGCCGGTGGAGGCGGCGGCCAGGGTGTTGACGACCTGCTGGAAGTGGGCTTGCACCGGCGCGCTGTGCAGCACCTCTTGCAGGCTGGCGCTGTCGGGCAGGCCGCTGAGTGCGCGGCAGGCGGCGGTGGGCAGCAGCAGCGCGCCCAGCTCCTTCATGTTGATGCCGGTGAGCACCACGTCTTGCACGTAGGGTGCACCGGCGGCAATCACCTTGGCGCGCATGGGGCCCACGCTGACGAAGGTGCCGGTGCTGAGCTTGAAGTCTTCGGCGATGCGGCCGTCGAACTTCAGGCCCTGGTGCACGTCGTCCGGGTCGATCCACTGCACTGCGTCGCCCGAGCAGAAGAAGCCTTCCTCGTCAAAGCTGTCGCGGGTGGACTCGGGGTTGCGCCAGTAGCCGGGGGTGATGTTGGGGCCGCGGTAGCGCACCTCGGTCTTGCCGTCGGTGGGCACCAGTTTCAGCTCCAGGCCGGGCGTGGGCACGCCGATGTAGCCTGCCTTGACGTTGGGGCTGTTGACGGCGATGCAAAACGGCGTGCCTTCGGTCATGCCCAGGCCGGTGTTCATCACGATGCGCTCGCCCACCTCGCGCTCGGCGCTGGCAAACAGGGCATCCCAGATGGGTTGCGACAGCGCGGCGGCGGCAAAGAAGAACATCTTGACGCGGCTGAACAGGTTTTTGCGCAGCAGTGCGTCGGTCTGCAGGGCCTCGGCCAGCACCTCGAAGCCGGTGGGCACGTTGAAGTAGATGGTGGGCGCAATCTCGCGCAGGTTGCGCAGGGTCTCGGCCATGCCCTTGGGCGTGGGCTTGCCTTCGTCCAGGTACAGGGTGCCGCCGTTGTAGATGACGATGCCAAAGTTGTGGTTGCCGCCAAAGGTGTGGTTCCACGGCAGCCAATCGACCAGCACCGGGGGCTCCTCGGCCAGCACCGGCATGGACTGGTTCATCTGCTGCAGGTTGGCGCTCCACATGCCGTGCGTCACCACCACCGCCTTGGGCAGCTTGGTCGAGCCCGAGGTGAACATGAACTTGGCAATGTGGTCGCCGGTGATGGCGGCGTGCGCGGCATCCACCGCCGGGGTGGCGGGGGTGTTGAGCAGATCGCTGAAGGGTGTGGTGTTGCGCCCGGGGATGCTGCCGCTGCCCAGCACCACGTGCACGTCGGGCCCCACGGTGGCGGTGATGGCGCGGGCAAAGCGCTCGCCGCTGCTGGCAAACACCAGGCCGGGCGTCAGTGTTTGCAGCACGTGGCGCAGCTTGTCGAAGTCTTGGCTGATGGTGCTGTAGGCGGTGGACACGGTGCATTGCGGCACACCGGCCACCAGGCAGCCCAGGGACAGCAGGGCGTGGTCCAGGTCGTTTTCGCTCAGGATCACGACGGGCCGCTCGGGGCTGAGGTCCAGCCCCAACAAAGCCTGGGCGATGTTGCGGGCCGACTGCCAGGCCTGTGCGTAGCTGATGTGCCGCCAGTCGCCCAGGCTGCCGTCGGCGTTTTTCACGCGCTGGGCCATCCAGGTCTGGTCGGGCGTGGCCTGGGCCCAGTGCGCCAGCCGGTCGGTCAGGCGCGTGGGGTAGGGCAGCAGGTCTTGCGCGGCCCGCACATAACGCACGCCGTCTGGCGTGTCACGGGTGGTGACATGGGTGACGCCGAAGCGCAGGGGGCGGTAGGTGGGGGCGGACATGGCGTGGGCTTCTCGGGTTCTCAGGCTTTCTGGACTTTGGCGGCCCGTCCATCCAGGAAGGCGCGCACGCGGTCCTTGGCTTCGGGCGCGCTCTGGGCGATGGCGGCCATCATGGCTTCGGTCATGAAGCCCTGGTCGGACGGCTGCTCGGCAATGCGCGGCAGGGCGTGCATCAGCGCGTAGTTGGTCAGCGGTGCGTTCTGGGCGATGCGCTTGGCCAGCTCCAGTGCCTTGGCAAAGGCTTCGCCGGTGGGCACCAGGTACTGGGCCATGCCGATGCGTTCGCCGTCTACCGCGTTGTAGACGCGGCCCGTCATCATCATGTCGGTCATGCGGGCGGTGCCGATCAGGCGCGGAATGCGCACTGCGCCGCCGCCGCCCACAAAGATGCCCCGCGAGCCTTCGGGCAGGGCGTAGAAGGTGGAGTCATCGGCCACGCGGATGTGGCAGGCGCTGGCCAGCTCCAGCCCGCCACCCACCACCGCGCCGTGCAGCGCCGCCACCACCGGCACCGGGCCGAACTGCACCCGCTCCAGCGCGGCGTGCCACATGCGGGAATGCATCAGGCCCTGGCCCGCGTCGCGGTCTTTGAGCTCGCTCAAGTCCAGGCCGGCGCAGAAGTGCGGGCCTTCGCCGTCGATCACCGCGGCCCGCACCGTGCCGGGCAGGCCGTCGAGCAGGTTGCGTAGCGCCAGGATGAGGCCGTCGTTCAAGGCATTGCGCTTGGCGGGGCGGGTCAGGCGGATGACGGCGATTTCGTGGTCGTCGCCGCAGATGTCGAGGGAAATGTCGGGGTTGTGTGTGGTCATGGTGTGCTCTTCGTTGGTTGGATTATGGTTATGAAAAATAACTAAAACAAGCGGGATTGGGGACTCTATCGTAGGTGCTTTCCCTAGCTTTTCGGGGTCGAAATATAGTTATGATAAATAATCAAATTTGCCCATTTGGGCGCAAGGAAAAGCCATGTCCGCATACATTCCCTACGGGGTTTACTGGTCGACCCCGTTTGCCAAATGGCAGGGTTCGCTGGCCCATTTGAACGCCTTGCCGCTGGCCGCCAGCGTGGGCAAACAAGCCCTGGCCGCACGCGGCTACGACATGGGGCAGATCGACCTGGCCATCCTGGGCCTGACCAACCCGCAAAAAGGCAGCTTCTATGGCCTGCCCTACGTCACCGGGTTGATGGGGATCGACCGGGTGGCCGGCCCCACTATCCAGCAGGCCTGCGCCACCAGCGTACGCGCCCTGCAAATGGCCGCGCAGGAAGTGCAGTGCGGCACCGCCACCAGCGCGCTGCTGGTGATGGCCGACCGCCAGTCCAACGGCCCGGTGCTCTACTACCCCGACCCCACCGGCACCGGCGGCTACGGCACCACCGAGCACTGGGTGCCCGACAACATGGGCCATGACCCGTACGCCAAAAACCCCATGCTGCAAACCGGCGAAAACGTGGCCGCCCGTTACGGCATCAGCACCGCCGAGCAGCACGAACTGAAGCTGCACCGCTACGGCCAGTACCAGCAGGCGCTGGCCAACGACCGGGCGTTCCAGAAGCGCTACATGGCCGAGGTGCCTTTGACCGACGCCAAGTTCCGCAAGCAAACCGGTGTGCTCAGTGCCGACGAAGGCATCTTCCCCACCACTGCCGAAGGGCTGGCGAAACTCAAGCCGGTGAAGGACGGCGGCACGGTCACCTTCGGCGGCCAAACCCACCCGGCCGACGGCAACGCCGGGGCCATCGTTACCACGCGCGACCTGGCCCGCGCCGCATCGACCAACCCAAACATCGAAGTGGAGATTTTGGGCTTCGGCCAGGCCCGCGTGGAGCCCGGCTACATGCCCATGGCCCCGTCACCCGCCGCCTTCAACGCCTTGAAAAACGCCGGGCTGTCGATTGCCGACATCCACGCCATCAAGACCCACAACCCCTTCGCGGTGAATGACATTGCGCTGGCCCGCGACACCGGCTTTGCCTGGGAGAAGATGAACAACTATGGCAGCTCCATCATCTGGGGCCACCCGCAAGCCCCCACGGGTTTGCGCGCCATCATCGAACTGATCGAAGAGCTGGTGCTGCGCGGCGGCGGCGTGGGCCTGTTCACCGGCTGCGCGGCGGGCGACAGCGGCTACGCCACCGTGCTGCGCGTGACCGACAGCCGCAAGGGATAAGCCATGCAACACTTTTCAGCCAAACTGGACGCGTGGATCGTGGACGGCGTGCGCACGCCGCTGGTGGACTACTGCGGCCCCCTGGGCGGTGTGTCGCCCACCGACATGGGCATCAAGGTGGCCCGCGCCGTGTTTGCGCGCAGTGGGGTGTCTGCGACGGATGTGGATTCGGTCGTTACCGGCTCGATGGCGCAGGCCGACTTCGACGCCTTTGTGCTGCCGCGCCACATCGGCCTGTACGCGGGCGTGCCCATCGCCGTGCCTTCCATCCTGGTGCAGCGTATCTGCGGCACCGGCTTCGAGCTTTTCCGCCAGGCCGCCGACCAGATCACCCTGGGCTATGCCAACCTGGCGCTGGTGGTGGGCACCGAATCGATGACGCGCAACCCGATTGCCGCCTACACCCACCGCAGCGGCTTCAAGCTGGGCGCGCCGGTGGAGTTCAAAGACTTCTTGATCGAAGCCCTGACCGACACCGCAGGCCCGGTCACCATGATCGAGACGGCGGAGAACCTGGCCCAAAAATACGGCATCACCCGCGCCGATGTGGATGCGTATGCCGCCCTGTCGTTTGAGCGCGCCTTGAAAGCCCAGGCCGATGGTTTTCTGGCGGGTGAAATCGTGCCCGTCACCAGCGAAAAGTTTGAACTGCCCGGCTACGCCACCCGTGGCATCCAACTGCCGCGCAAGGTCGCCCAGTTAGACCGTGACACCCATCCGCGCCCCTCTCCCATCGAAGCCTTAGCGGGCCTGCGCAGCGTCTACCCCGGCGGCGTGCAAACTGCGGGCAACAGTTCGGCCCTGGTGGATGGCGCGGTGGGCGCGCTGGTAGCCAGCGACACGTATGTGCGCAAACACGGCCTGCAGCCGCTGGCCCGTTTGCGCGGTGCCGCCGCCGCCGGTGTACCGCCCGAGCTGATGGGCATCGGCCCCGCGCCCGCCATCCGCGCCTTGCTGGAGCGCTGCGGCCTGACGCTGGACGACATTGGCCTGTTCGAGATCAACGAGGCCCAGGGCGCACAAACCATTGCGGTGGAACGCGAGCTGGGCCTGGACCGCGACAAGCTGAATGTGAATGGCGGCGCGATTGCGCTGGGCCACCCCCTGGCCGCCACCGGCGTGCGCCTCACCATCACCCTGGCCCGCGAGCTGCGCTGCCGGGGGCTGCGTTACGGCATCTCCAGCGCCTGCGTGGGCGGCGGCCAGGGCATGGCCTTACTGATTGAAAACCCCGAATACCTGAAAGACTGACATGCACATCATCACTGCAGCCCAAGCTGGCGCACTCATCCAAGACAACGCCACCATCTTCCTGGGCGGCCTGGCCGTGACCAGCCTGCCTGAGGAGGTGCTCAAGGGCGTGGAGCAGACCTTTCTGGCCACCGGCCACCCGCGCAACCTGACCACCTGGGCGTGCGGCGCCATCGGCAATAGCAAGGACGCAGGCATGGTCCACTTTGCCCACCCCGGCATGATCAAACGCACCATCGCGGGTCACTTCGGACAGACAGGGGCCGAGATGATGAAGATGGTGTTTGCGGGCGAGGTCGAGGCCTACAACTTCCCGCAGGGCAGCCTGTCGCACCTCACGCGCCACATCGCCAGCCGCAGCCCCGGCCTGCTGACCAAGGTGGGCCTGGGCACCTTTGTGGACCCGCGCATCGAAGGCGGCAAGCTCAACAGCCAGTCCACCGAAGACCTGGTCAAGCTGGTGGAATTTGCGGGCGAAGAATGGCTGTTTTACCCCTGTCCCAAGATTGACGTAGCCATCATCCGCGGCACCCTGGCCGATGAAAACGGCAATATCACGCTGGACAAAGAGGGCGTGCTGCTGGAGCAGATCAACATCGCCCACGCGGCCAAGGCCTGCGGCGGCATCGTCATCGCCCAGGTGGAGCGCATCGTGCAAGCGGGCAGCCTGCACCCCAAGGCGGTGAAGATCCCCGGCGTCTCGGTGGACTACGTGGTGGTCAGCCAGCCCGAAAACCACATGCAGACCATCGCCACCCAGTTCAACCCCGCCCTGTGCGGCGACGTGCGCGTGCCCACCAGCTCGCTGGAGCCCATGGCGCTGGACGAGCGCAAGGTCATCGCCCGCCGCACCGCCATGGAGCTCAAGCCCGGTGCCATCACCAACCTGGGCATCGGCATCCCCGCCGGGGTGCCGTCGGTGGCGGCCGAAGAGGGTGTGTCCGACCAGCTGACGCTGAGCATCGAGAGCGGCATCACCGGCGGCATCCCCGCGCAGCTGGGCGACTTCGGCGTGGCCTACAACGCCGAGGCCATCATCGAGCAGTCGCTGCAATTCGACTTCTACGACGGTGGCGGCCTGGATGCCAGCTTCCTGGGCCTGGCCCAGGCCGACTACTGGGGCAACGTCAACGTGAGCAAGTTCAACGGCCGCCCGGTCGGCTGCGGTGGCTTCGTCAACATCACCCGCTCCACCAAGAAGCTGGTGTTCTGCGGCACCTTCACCGCCGGTGGCCTGCAGGTGCAAGTGGCCGACGGCCAGCTCACCATCGTTCAAGAGGGCAAATCCCGCAAGTTCATCGAAAAGGTCGAGCAAATCACCTTCAACGGCCATGACGCAGCATTGCGCCAGCAAGAAGTGTTGTTCGTCACCGAGCGCGCAGTGTTCCAGCTCACCACCGACGGCCTGGAGCTGACCGAGATCGCCCCGGGTGTGGACCTGGAGCGCGACGTGCTGGCGCACATGGGGTTCAAGCCGATCATGCGGGATGTGAAGACCATGGACGCGGGGCTGTTCAGCGCGCAGTGGGGGGGGCTGGCGAAGGCGATGGCGGCCAGGGCGGTGCAGGGGTAGTGGAGCCGATTGGTTTTTGGTGATTTGCTTCTAAAATAATAGCTGCTCACGACTATCCCATAAGCACAAGCAGCCTATTTCCTATAAATCCCATGCAAACCCTCCCCCTGCGCCTCACCCCCGGCCAAGACCTGCGCCAGGCCCTGGAAGCCGCCGTGCGCAGCCACAACTGCCAGGCGGCTTTTGTGCTGTCGGGCATCGGCAGCCTGTCTACTGCCGGGCTGCGCTTTGCCGGGGCAGAGCAGCCGCAGCGGCTGGTGGGGGACCTGGAAATCCTCAGCCTGTCTGGCACGGTGGCGTTTGACGGAGCGCGCAGCAGTTCGCACCTGCACATGGCGCTGTCCACCGCGACCGGTGCCGTGCTGGGTGGGCATGTGGCAGCGGGCTGCATGGTGCGGACCACGGCGGAGGTGCTGCTGGCGCTGTTGCCCGAGTGGACGTTTGCGCGGGAGCTGGATGCGCAAACGGGGTTTGGCGAGCTGGTGGTGCGGGGCCGGTCGGGCTTGGATTGAGCGGTTTCTAGAATGTTGTATTCAAAATGCATATTGCATAAATTCTGATTTTTACCCGAATTTTTGTGGCATATTCAATATTCATATTGAATAAAAGTGAAATTATGGGTTCGTCAGGAATTAAATCGCGCCTGAGCCACGCGCAGTGGTCGCTCAAGCCGCAAGACCTGGTCATGGCTTTCAAGCTGGTCAGCTTGGCGGGGCAGCGCTTGCCCTATGTGGCCTTGGCGGAGGCTTTGCAGTTGTCGCAATTTGAGGCGCATGCCTGCGTGGCGCGGCTCAGCGCTGCGCGGCTGCTGGCCGAGGTGAACGAGGTGCCAACTCTGGTGATGGCCGCATTCCGACCGATGGTGCTGCTGGGGGCTCCGTATTTCTTCCCGGCGGTGCGCGGCGGGCTGGTCATGGGCTTCCCCACAGCCTATGGGGCGGAGCCGATCAAATCCAAAGTGTTGTTTGCCGATGACATGCCCCCCGTGTGGCCCCACGCGGATGGTCCCGTGCGTGGCATGGCCTTGTTACCGCTGTACCCCAAGCTTCCGTTGGCTGCGCTCAAAGATCCCGCGCTCTACACCATGCTGGCCCTGTTTGATGCGCTGCGTATTGGCCAGGCCCGCGAGCGGGAAATGGCGCGCCAGCTTTTAGAGGAACGGCTGGTGTGATGGCTGCCATACACAACCCCAACCTGGCGATTTTGGAACTGGTGGCGCAGGCGTTGGGCCCGGTGTGCGACAGCGTGGTGTTCGTCGGGGGCTGTGCCACAGGCTTGCTGCTGACACAGGAGCGGCCCGACCGCATACGCATCACCGAAGACGTGGATATCGTTGCCCAGGCGTTGACGACACAGGACTACCACGCCATCGAAAAGCGGGTACGGGCACAGGGGTTCAGCAACGATATGCGGGCCGATGCACCCATTTGCCGGTGGGTCTACCAGAACGTCACTTTGGATTTGATGCCTACGGTGAAGGATATTCTGGGTTTTGCCAACCGCTGGTATCCGCTGGCGCTGCGCACTGCATCGGTAGTCTGCTTGCCCAGTGGCATGGAGATCAAGCTCATTACCGCGCCGGTATTCATTGCCACCAAGCTGGAAGCGTTTAAAGACCGTGGGAAAGATGCTAATGGCAAGCCCGATTTTCTGGGTAGCCACGACCTGGAAGACATCGTCACCGTGGTGGACAGACGGCCAGAACTGTTGGACGAATGCCGTGCGATGCCGGTCGAATTGCGCCAGTATTTGGCCGAGGAATTCACGGCGCTGTTTGCCAATACCGAGTTTGAACCCACGCTGGCAGGGCATTTGCCGGGTGACGCATTCAGCCAGCAGCGCGCCAGGCCCTTGGCCAAGAAGTTGCGAGAGCTTGCGCAACTGACCTAGTGCGAACAATGATCTATAGCCCCACCATGACCACCATCCCCTCCCTCACCCAAGCCCTGCGGGACTTCGCGGCGGCGCGCGACTGGGCACCGTTTCACTCGCCCAAAAACCTGGCCAGCGCGCTGAGTGTGGAGGCGGCCGAGCTGCTGGAGCACTTCCAGTGGCTGACCGAAGACCAAAGCCGCAAGCTGTCCGCGCCGCAAACAGCCGAAGTTGCCGCCGAGGCGGCTGACGTGCTGCTGTACCTGCTGCAGCTATGCGACCAGCTGGATATCGACCTGCTGGAGGCCGCCCGCCTGAAGATGGTTGTGAACGGGCAAAAATATCCACCACTACCAAATAAATAGCTGCTTACGCCCATTTCATAAGCGTTGGCGGCCTATTTCTCTCTGTAAATTACCGGAGCTGGGGCAGGCCATTGAATGGTCGCCAAAGAGCGCGTATTCGCCACCTACGCCTCGATTCTCGGTATGGCGCGCTGCCTCCTCCGGTGGAAGGACAGAAGGCTTGGCATCGACTCTATTCGATTGATAGCAGGGGTACGATGTCGCATATGGTTTCCATGGTCGATACGCCTGGGTTCGTGCAAGAACTCGCCTTTTAGCGGGGTTTGATCTTCCTATGGCTCTTAACAACATAAAAATCAGCTATCGCCTAGCCATCGGCTTTGGCCTGATGCTGGTGCTTATGGTGGGTATAGCCGCAATTGCCGAGAGGGTTTCTAGAGACGCCCGCAACGGTCTCAATGAAACTGTCAATCGCAATAACAAAAAGTCAGAGGCGGCGTCCGCAATGCGCCAGTCACTGTTTCGACAAGGATTGATCGCACGCAAACTAGGGTTGACAAGTGATGTCGACGAGATGCAGCGCGACATGGCACAAATTTATGTGCAACAAAAACTTTATCTCGATAAAGAGATAGAACTACTCGGTCTTGGTGTCAGCCATGAAGAGCAGCCATTGATCGATGAAATGCGGCAGCGGCGCCTGGACGTCGAGCCCTTCGTGAAGCAGGCGGAAATCATGGTTGACGGATTCAATGCGGGTCAAGCGCTCAGGATATTCACGACACACGTCGCACCCATCCAGGAAAAATGGCTGGGTGCAATTGATCTGTTGGTGGAACAGCAAAACCGCCATATCCGCGATGATCTGGCCGAGTTTGAACTTAGAAGTCGTCGAGCGACATTGTTAATGGCCGCTATCTGTGTGGTTTCGCTGTTGCTTGCGAGCATTATTGCAAGCCTTATTACCCGGAGTATTACGGGATCGGTTGCCCAACTGCTCGCGTTCTCCAATCGGGTCGCGAAAGGAGACTTTAGCACCCGAGTAGACCATGGTGGTGAGCATGAATTTGCGGTCCTTGCCCGTGCCATGAATCAAATGGCCGAGTCATTGGAAAGCTCGCAGGCCCAGCTTCTCGCAGCCGCCCGCATAGCCGGCATGGCGGAAATCGCAACCAACGTTTTGCACAACGTAGGTAATGTTCTGAATAGCGTCAATATCTCTGCCGGCCTGATCGCAGGCCAACTACGGACTTCAAGGGTAAAGGGTTTGACGAAAGCCACACGAATGATGGAAGAGCGGTCGAGCGACCTCGCTGATTTTTTCACTCAGGATCCCCGCGGGAAGTTGCTACCCGCCTATTTGCGGGAACTTGCGTCGGCCCTAGAGTTGGAGCATTGCTCCATGGCGGAGGAACTGGGTCGCTTGGAAAAAAGTGTCGATCACATTAAAGAAGTGGTGGCCACTCAACAGTCGTATGCCGGTACGCCGCGCATGCTCGAGACTGTAAAACTGGATGAATTGATTGAAGACGCATTGCGTATGAACGCGGACGCGTTGACGCGCCATAAAGTTACCGTTGTGAAGGAACTCGCACCCCTACCGGTTCTGCGCCTAGACAGACACCGTATGCTGCAGATTCTGGTAAATCTCATTGGCAACGCCAAACAGGCAATGGATCATGCGCCTACGTCAAACGCAACCATTACAGTCCAATCCTGCGTTGTCGACGGAGTAACACTGAGGGTCGCTGTCATCGACAACGGAGAAGGCATATTGCCGGAAAACCTGACACGTATTTTTTCCCACGGCTTCACGACGAGGCGAGATGGCCATGGTTTCGGCTTACATAGCTGCGTGCTTGCGGCTCAAGAAATGGGCGGATGTCTTACCGGCCACAGCACGGGATGGGGCCAGGGCGCTCGTTTTACGCTAGAAGTCCCTCTTGGCAGCGGCCTGGAAATAGCAAATTCGGCCGTGCCGAAAGGCGATGGTGAGACAGAAGTGGCTAACCCAAAACCTTGATCAGGCCTCCCAACAGAAATACGTCCCCAAAATGGTGGGTGGAATGGGCAAAAAGCATCGGATTTAGCGAGATATGTGCGAGCCTTCAACGTCTTCGTCCCAAAAACATGACATGCTGAACGGCAGTGCCTAAACTGCATATTGATTTGCAATAGCCCGACGGATCCTGATATGTAAGCGCGTCGGAGTATGGGAGACAATGCAGAAATTTTCGATGCCACCGATGGCTTCATGCCGTATGCGACGGCAGCACGGTGTAAGTCCCCTATCGCACGCAACTTTTGCGCGCCATGTGAGTGGCAGATACTCCCCTTGTGGCTGTGTCTGCCTGTCAAAAGGCTAGCCATGTCCGAGCCACTATCTGTACCGACAATTGCCCCGGAATCAGCCGAGCTATCTCTGGCTGCATATCGTGCCCTTGTAGAGCAAGTACAAGCTGCTTTGTTCGTTGTACGAGAAGGTCGATTTCTTTTCGTCAATCCTAAACTGGTTGAGCTTTTCGGCTATCGCCGAGAGGACATGCTCGCTAGCATGGATCCTATTCTGTTGACTGCTCCAGAGTTCAGGGATACGGTGCGGGCGCAGACCCGCGCCAGGGTGGCTGGAGTCGCGGGGCATGCGTATGAGATTGATTGCATTCGTAAAGATGGTTCGCGATTCTCTGCCCAGGTATGGGGGGTGCGTATCCAGCTGTCTGGCGAAGTGGCGGACCTGGTAACGATACATGACGTAAGTGCGATCAAGCGTGCCACCCAGATTGCGCAGCAAAGAACCCAGCTGCTGACTTATGCGGAGGAGCTGGCCCGTATCGGTTCCGCGGAACTTGATGTCGCGACTGGCGGAATGACTCTCTCCGCCGGGATGTGCAACATTTTTGGAGAACCGGTATCGGAGGCGGAGGTAACCCGCGATTGGCTGCTGTCGCGAGTCCCAAGTGCCGACCGTCCTTACGTCCAAGTCATCAGTGAGGGGGTATCCCCTGGTGAGGTGTGCGAGTTCCAGCACCGCATCGTTCACGTGGACGGTAGCCTGCGTACGGTATTGCATCGCGAACTTGCCGAAGCCGATGAGCATGGAAACGTAAAGCGGGCCATCACAATACTGCAAGACATCACCGTACAGCATGCCGCTGAACAGCGGCTGGATACGCTGACCAACTCTGACGAGATCACTGGGCTTCCGAATCGGACCGCGCTGACTCAGCGACTAGATACATTGGTCCAAGATGCCCGCCGCCAGGACCGGAAGATTGCCGTGTTGGGTATCGAAATTGACCGGCTGAAGTTGGTGAGCGAATCTTTGGGATACGCCGCCAGTGATCTACTGCTGCAGGCTGTCGCGGCCCGGCTGCTGGGGAAGACTGAACGGGATGACCAGCTGGCGCATTTCGGAGGCGGGGAATTCGCCCTGCTGCTCGTGCGTGACGTGGACGCGGATGAGGGACTTGCACGGGCGTTTGCCACCACCGTGGTGGAAGCTCTGATGCCACCGTTTGTGGTTGGTGACAGCGAGATAAAAGTCACTTGCGGTATCGGTATCGCACTATTTCCGCTTCACGGCGATGGACCCGAAAAGCTGCTGCACCAAGCCCAGGCCGCGATGTATAGAGCGCATGAATTGGGCGCCAACCATACCTGCGTGTTCAGTGTCGACATGCATTCCAAAGCAATTGCGCAACTGGCAATGGAGTCAGCGCTCCGCCGGGCACTTGAACGCAATGAATTCGTGCTGTATTACCAGCCCAAGGTGGATTTGCTGGCTGGCAATATTATCGGCGTTGAGGCGTTGCTGCAATGGAGCGCCGCTGGCGTACCTACAGAAGATGCAAGAACCGAGTTTCTGCGGGTAGCAGAGGAAACCGGTCTGATCGTACCCATTGGTGAGTGGGTGTTGCGCACCGCCTGTCTTCAGGCACTGGCGTGGCAGCGCGCCGGCGTCGGGTCGCTGCGCATGGGGGTGAACCTATCGGCCCGTCAATTGCAACAACCGGAGGTAGCTCGGCGCGTACATGCGATTCTTGTGGAGACCGGTCTGGATCCCAAACTCTTGGGCTTCGAGATCACCGAAAGCGTGCTGATGGCTGAGAGTGCCCATGTGGGACGGGTTCTTGCGGAACTGAAAGCACTGGGCATTGAAATTTCGTTAAACGATTTTGGAACGGGTCATTCCAGCCTGAGCTATCTACGTACCTTACCCATCGACGTCGTCAAGGTTGACCGCTCTTTTGTGCACGACGTGACTGCGGCACCGCAGGATGTGTCTATTACGCGGGCCATCATCACCATGGCGCACAGTCTTCAGATGAAAGTCTTGGCGGTCGGAGTGGAAACCGAAGGCCAGTTGGCCTTGCTGATTGCCAATCACTGCGATCAGATGCAAGGACACTACTTTAGTCGGCCGATTGCGGCTGAGGCCGTAGAAGCATTGATGCGGGAAGGGCGACAGCTCCCCGAACATTTGCTGCTCCGTCGGGTGCGACAACGAACGCTGCTGCTGGTGGATGACGAGGACAGTATCGTGTCTGCATTGAAACGTCTGCTGCGCCGGGATGGCTACAACGTGGTGACCGCCAATAGCGGTGTCCAGGGGCTACAACGGCTGGCAGAAAACGCGGTGGACGTCATCGTCTCCGACCAACGTATGCCGGGTATGACGGGCGTTGAGTTTCTACGCCGCGCCAAAGAACTTTATCCCGATACGGTGCGCATCGTGTTGTCTGGGTATACAGAATTGCAGTCGATCACGGATGCCATCAATGAAGGAGCTATCTATAAATTTTTGACCAAGCCCTGGGATGATGCGCATCTACGGGACCACATCGCCGAGGCCTTTACACAAAAAGAAATGCTCGATGAGAACCGTCGTCTGGGCAGCGCCGTTATTGTTGCCAACCATGAGCTCAGCGCGGTAAACGAACGGCTGGAGAAGCTCCTTTCGAGTCAACGGGAGCAGATCAGCAGAGAAGAAAACAGCTTGAGCATGGCGCGCGAGGTATTGGACAACATTCCTGCCGCGGTCATCGGAATCGATCTGGATGGAATGCTGGCATTCGCCAATGCCGACGCCGAGGAGGTGTTTAGGCATACCGGACCCTTGCTGGGTCAATACGCCCGCGACATATTGCCCGCCGACCTGCTGCTTGTATGGCATGAGGCGGACGGCAGGTACCATGACATTGTCATATCTGGGCGGATGTGTCGCGCAGTATCCAAGGTTGTCGGTGGCGATCCGCGCTCGCGCGGGAAGCTTCTGGTACTGACACCCGGCAGCCAGCCTTAACCACGTAGTCAGAATATGCCCACAGCCTATGTTGCGATCGATGCGGTGCCGGAGGACGCCATGCTGGCCTTATCGCTGATGGATGACGACGGGAATCTGCTGCTACCCGCCGGCTCACCGTTGAGCAGCGCTACGCTGCGAGGGTTGCGTCGCCGGGGGGTGGAAATGATCGCCGTTGTTGTATCTGAAGCCGACCCAACCAGCGCACCCGCAGAAGATCTTGGCGTTCGAATGGATAGGCTGGCAAAACATATGCGCGTTTTGTTCCGGCATTCGCAGGCCGAAGGGCAGGTCAATCCGCTGTTTCATATTGTTTTGAACTACCGCCAAAGTGAATCGCCATGACGGTACTGTCTGCCCAGGAAATATTGCTCGGAGCAAATGACCTTCCGGTGCTGCCTGCGGTTGTACTGGAATTGCTTCAGTCCATGGCGGACGAGGGCAGCAATGTCGAACAGCTGGCGCTCAAAATCTCGCATGACCAAGCGCTGGCCGCCAAAACTTTGCGGTTGGCGAATTCGTCGTTTTACGGCTTGTCTCGGCAGGTGACGTCGATCATGGAGGCGACCACCATACTGGGATTGCGCACGCTGCGCAGCATTGCCACAGCCGCTGGACTCGTCGGTGGTTTCTCGCGAACCGGATGCCGGGGTTTCGATTTTGATGCGTTCTGGCGCCATTCGATCGGCACGGCCCTGTGCGCACGGGGCATAGCCAAATCGGTGCAGCTTGACGAGGATGCCGCGTTCACATTGGGGCTGCTCCATGACATAGGGCGCTTGGTCATGGTCAGTGGCTATCCCGAGCGTTATGCGCTGGCACTGGATTATCGACGCCAGCACGATTGTCTGTTGATTGACGCTGAACTTTCCGCCTTCGGGACGGACCATACGGCCGTCGGCAGTTTGGTGGCTGAGCGTTGGCGTTTTGCGCCTGTCATGGTTTCCGCGATCGCCGACCACCACGCGCCCCCGGTTGCCTCAGTTCTGGGCTTGGTCGATGTCGTTCACGTGGCGGACAATATGGCGCATGCGCTGGAACTTTCACAGCCCGGGGAGGAGGCGGTACCACCGCTGTCCGTGGCTTCTTGGGCTCGAACCGGCTTGAGCGATGAGACTTGCTTTCGAATTTTCAAAAGCGTAGAGGAACAGCATGGGTTGGTGTGTCAGACCCTATTGAGCTAAAAGGCGCCTATGAAACAGTCATTGACCCACTCTGATACCAGCGCTGGAATGGAATCCTCGACGGATCAAGTGAACGACGATCGTGTCCGAGAGCTTGTTCGTGCGAACGAAGAGCTCAAGCAGTTGAACGCCCGTCTTTCCGACGCACAGGATAAATTGATGCAGTCGGAAAAGCTCGCCTCCATCGGCCAGTTGGCGGCGGGGGTCGCCCACGAGATCAATAATCCCATCGGCTTTATTTTCTCCAATTTTGGAACCTTGGAGCGATACCTGGACGATCTGTTTCAGATGCTCACTGCATACGAAGAGGCGGAAACGGCGATCGCCGGGACCCCGATGGCGATTCAACTCAAGGCGCTGCGGGAAAAGGTCGAACTGGACTTTTTGAAGGAGGACATTCCTACGTTGATGCGCGAATCCAAAGATGGCATCACCCGGGTGAGGAATATTGTGCAGAACCTGAAAGACTTCTCACGCGTCGATACAAGTCAGGAATGGGTCCTGGCAGATTTGCACCATGGGATAGATTCGACCCTTAATATTGTCAACAACGAGATCAAGTACAAAGCCGAGGTGGTCAAGATGTATGGCGAACTGCCAGATATTGAATGCCTGCCGTCGGAGCTCAACCAGGTTTTCATGAACTTGCTTGTGAATGCCGCCCACGCCATCCAGGTGGACAGAGGCACGATCGTCATTCGTACCGGCGCTGCGGGCGACACCGTCTGGGTGGAGGTGGAAGATAACGGCGGAGGGATTGAGAAGGAGAATGTGGGCCGCATTTTCGATCCCTTCTTCACCACGAAACCAGTTGGGAAAGGCACGGGTCTCGGACTCTCCCTGTCATACGGCATTGTCAAGAAGCATCTTGGACAGATCGACGTCTTCAGTGAGATCGGCGTTGGCACGCGTTTTCGGGTGACGCTCCCCGTGCGCCATCCGCAGGAAGGAGTTCCGGTGTGAATGCGCCCCTTGCCACTGAAGTACCTTCGAGTACTCCGACGACGCCGCTTGCGGAGCTTATGGATGTTGCTCCTGTTTGGAGTATTCTTTGCGTCGATGACGAACCCAACATCGTGGCTTCATTGAAGAGGCTGTTTCGAGGTACCGGCTATCGGGTCATTACTGCGACTAGCGGTCCGGAGGCGCTAACCCTTCTGGAACAAATGCCGGTAGATTTGATTTTTTCCGACATGCGAATGCCGGGAATGGATGGAACCCAGTTACTGGCGCAGATTCGGAGCCGCTGGCCGGACACTACGCGGATACTGCTTACGGGATATGCGGACATCAAATCGACGATTGCCGCTATCAATAGTGGAGAGGTCTACCGCTACATTACCAAACCTTGGGATGATGCCGAGATTTTGACAACCGCCCGGCAGGTCTTCGAGCGAAAGAGTTTGGAGCGTGAGAAATTGCGGCTCGAGGCTTTGCTCCAATCCAGCAACACTGCTTTGGCAGAATTGAACGTGAGTTTGGAAGAGAAGGTTGCGGTACGGACCAGCGAACTGCAGCAACTCAGCCAGAAGCTCAAGCGGAACTACCTGACGTCGATCAAAGTTTTTTCGAATCTGATGGAATGGCGAGGCCGTCAGTTGTCCGGCCATTCACGCCGAGTCGCGGATCTGGCGCGCCGCACAGCGGGCGCCATGGGCATGGCGGACAACGAGCAGCAGGATACTTTCATCGCCAGCCTCATGCATGATATTGGCCAGATTGGTCTGTCCGACGGAATCTTGTCCAAGCCCGTGCCGCGGTTGTCCGAGGAGGAATTGGTTTTGTATCGACGCCATACGGCATTGGGCGAGCAGGCATTGATGGCGCTTGACGATATGCATGTCGTCGCCGGGTTGATTCGCCACCACCACGAACGCCATGACGGCCAGGGCTATCCGGATGGACTGGCGGGGGAGGCGATTCCGCTGGGGGCACGTATTCTGGCGGTTGCAGATACCTTTGACGACTTGCAGATCGGTCACCTCAGCTCGACCCCGTTGAGCCCTACGGACGCCCAGGCGATGATTTCCCGTGGGCGCGGTACACAATTCCACCCGGAAGTGGTCGACGTCTTTCTTCAAATGCTGTTAGAGGCGACACCGGTTGCAGAGCCACCTCCGATCATGACCGCGTCGGTCGATCTGCGACCCGGGATGGTGCTGGCCCGGGATTTGGTGTCGCGTGAAGGCGCCGTCCTCCTGGCTGCTGACCATGTATTGACGAGTGAACTGATCCGACGCCTGTGCGCACGTGAGGTGCAAATTGGCACAACCCTGCAACTTCCTATTAAACCGACACGGAGGCCGTGATGCAAAGGATTTTGCTGTTGGATGACGAGCACCATGTACTTTCTGCCATCAAGCGGGTACTGCGTGCAGGATTCGGAGATTCGCTGCGCGTCGAGGAAACCACCGATCCTGAACGGGCTTTGCTCAGACTGAAAGAAGTCGCTTTTGACGTGGTGGTCTCAGACTACCGGATGCCTTTGATGACCGGTACCGAGTTTCTCAGTTTGGTGCGCTCTATCCAACCCTATGCCGTCAGAATGATTTTGAGCGCATCCTCCGATTTTGAAACCGTCATGCGCGCGGTGAATGATGTCGAAGTATTTCGCTACCTGGCCAAACCGTGGAGCGATCGCGAGTTCGTGGATCACGTCCGGCAAGCCCTAGAGCGCTCCGCACAGACACAGCATGAACGCGATCTGGCAGATATAGGGCGGCAGCAGTTTGGCGCGATGAGTGCGTCCGAGGTGGAGTTGCGCAGGCTCGAAGCGCTTGAGCCTGGGTTAACCCATGTGGAGTGGGGGCCCGATGGTGAGGTACTGGGCCCGAAGACTCCGGATTGATCCTTGCCAACCAAAAGCCATCTACCCGCTATTCGATGGGTATCCGCAACTGCCGGTCCGTTCCCATCTTTGGAATAAGGCAGGCATCCGGTGAACCGCGCATGGAATGTCCTTTTTGTAGAGTGTGCCGATAACGACCTACGACGGGAAAAGTTCGATCGGAACTGCCCACCGATTGGCGGCAGAGCATGTTCGGGAGGCCTTCCATTTTCACCAATTGGGCAAGCGCCGGAACTGCGCAACCGTAAACCGGCGAATCCGTCTTGTGATGCCGAATGAGGATCCAGCGATGTCCAACCTGCCAAATCGACAGATCTTGCTTATTGATGATATGCCGGCAATCCACGAGGATTTTCGGAAAATCTTAGCGCCTCCGTCGAAAGACACCTCGAGTCTGGATGCCATGGAAGCGGCATTGTTCGATGATGCAGTGGAAGCTGCCATCGCACCTTTTCAGCTTGAATCTGCCTATCAGGGCCAAGAGGGGGTGGCCCTATTGCAAGCCGCATTGGACGCGGGACGACCCTATGCGGTAGCCTTTGTTGACATGCGCATGCCGCCGGGCTGGGACGGCGTACAGACAATCGAGCATCTGTGGAAGGCAGATCCGCGGCTTCAGGTGGTGGTGTGCACCGCTTATTCCGACGCATCCTGGGGCGAGGTTCTGGCGCGGCTGGACGTGCGTGATCGGCTATTGATTCTCAAAAAACCTTTCGATGCCATCGAGGTTCTGCAGCTTGCGGCGACTCTGACGACAAAGTGGCAAATGGCATTCGATGCGGCAGTGCAACTCAGGTCGCTGGAGGAGGCGGTCCAAGAGCGGACGCGGGAGTTGAGCAGCGCGAACGCTGCGTTGCAGGTTGAAATTATGGAGCGCAAGCACCTGGAAGTTCAACTGGTGCAATCGGAAAAGCTGGCCTCGATTGGCCAGCTCGCCGCAGGCGTGGCCCACGAGATCAATAATCCAATTGGCTACATATTCTCGAACTTCGGCACGCTTGAGGGGTATCTGGAACAGCTTTTTCAAATGCTCCAGGCCTATGAACTCGCCGAGAGCCAGGAACCGGTGGTTGCTGCGCGGTTACGCGACCTGAAGAAGGCGCTGGAATTAGACTATCTGAAGGAGGACATCCCGGTGCTGATGCGCGAATCGAAGCAAGGCATTGTCCGAGTCCGGCAGATTGTCCAAGATTTGAAAGATTTTTCGCGTGTGGACTCTGCCCACGAGTGGGAGTGGGCAGATCTGCATAAGGGCATCGACTCCACCCTGAATGTGGTTGCCAGCGAAATAAAGTACCGGGCCGAACTGGTCAAGGAGTATGGTTCCATCCCGCAGGTGGAGTGCCTAGCTTCCCAGATTAACCAGGTGGTGATGAATTTGGTGGTGAATGCAGCCCATGCGATGGGTGAGGAACGCGGTCGGATCACGATCCGGACTGGCCATCAGGACCAGTTCGTCTGGATAGAAGTGTCGGACACGGGGACGGGCATCCCCCCTGATACGCTCAAGCATATCTTTGAACCCTTTTTCACGACCAAGCCTGTGGGAAAAGGTACCGGACTGGGGCTTTCGCTTTCGTATGGGATCGTGCAAAAGCATGGAGGCCGGATTGAGGTAGCCAGTACCGTCGGTACGGGTACCACGTTCCGTATCGTCTTGCCGATGCAGCATGTGGTGCCTATTGGCGAACCTTTGGCCTCCGTGTAAGTTGGACTGAGGGGGCGTTTAAGCTGGTGTGGGATGGTCCAAAATTGACAGGGGGGTTCCACCGACCTGCCGGAGGCCGCCCGCCTGAAGGTGGTTGTGAACGGGCAAAAATACCCGCCACTACCAAATCAGTAGCTGCTTACGCCCATTCCATAAGCGCTGGCGGCCTAAAAGGCATATAGGTTCAGACCAGTTTGATGTTCAGCCGGGTGATCAGGTTTTTGTAGTAGGTGCTGTCGCGCACCATCACGGCCTTGAAGGCGGCTTCGTCGCCGAACACAAAACCCATGTTCTGCTTGTCCATGATCTCGCGGAAGGCTGGCTCGGCGACGGTTTTGATCGCGGTATTTTTCAGGACGGCCAGAATCTCGGGCGGGGTGTTCTTTGGCGCACCCAGGCCGCGCCAGGAGCTGATGGACAGATCAATGCCGCGCTCTTTCAGCGTGGGGGCCGACTCGAAGCCCTTGACCCGCTTGTCCGCCATGGTGGCCAGGATCTTCAGCTTGCCCGAGTTCACGTGCGCCGTGACTTCGGCGGCACTCACCGATACGGCTTCGATGTGCCCGCCCAGCAGGGCCAGCACCGCCGGGCCTGCGCCGGGGTAGGGGATGTGGTTGAAGCTGGTGCCGGTTTTGTCGCCCAGCGCGGCAGCGGCCAGGTGCCAGATGGACGCCGCCCCGGAGTTGCCCACGCGCACTTCGCCCGGGGCCTTCTTGGCGGCGGCCAGGAATTCTTCGATGGTGTTCCACGGCGCATCGGCTTTGACGGTGATGGCGGCCGGGTCGGCGTTCAGCAGCACGATGGGGGCGAAGTCGTCGTGGCTGAACTTGATCACGCCCACGTGGGGCAGGGTGGTTAGCTCCACCGTGAGCATGGCGATCTTGTAGCCGTCGGGCTTGGCGTTGAGCACGTCGGTCAGGCCGATGGAGCCGCTGGCTCCGGGCTTGTTGATCACGGTGAGCGGCTGGCTGATGTGCTTGCGGGCCGAATCGCTGAAGGCGCGGGCCAGCACATCGGTGCCACCGCCTGCGCCGTAGGCCACCACCAGCTCCACCGGGCGGTGCGGGTAGTCGGCGGCCTGGGCCCATGCCTGGCGGGCGCTGCCGCAGGCCCCTAACGCCAGCAGGCTGACGGCGGTGCGGCGGGAGATGGTGTTCTGAATAGCTGTGTCGGTGGTCATATTGTTTGTCTCCGTAAGGATGTGGAAGGGCGCCGTCTGTGCGGCCTGGGCAAAAAAAATCCCAGCCAGGCACGCAGAGCGGCCGGACTGGGATGGTCGGGGGAGGGAGCGATAGGCGCTGCGCTAGAACACCGGGTGTCCGGTAATCAGCGACGGCAGCCAGGTGGAGAACGCCGGCACATAGGTCACCAGGTTGATGGCCACCCAGATCGCCAGGTAGTACGGCCACGCGGTTTTGGTTGCCTCACCAATCGAAATATTGCCAATGGCACAGCCTACGAATTGCACCGTTCCCACCGGCGGATGGACCAGGCCCAGCGCACAGTTCAGCAACAGCATCATGCCGAACTGCACCGGGCCCACGCCCATCTGGATCGCCAGTGGCAGGAACAGCGGCGTGGTGATCAGAATGTGGGCCGCCATGTCCAGGAAGATGCCCAGGAAGATCTGGATGATGTTGATGTACAGCAGCATCAGCCATGGCGTGGTGGTGGCGTGCAGCAGCGCGGCTTCGATCGCATCTGGAATTTCCAGATACGCCATTTGCCAGCGCAGCATGTTCGACACGCCAATCAGCAGCAGGATCACGCCGGTGGTCTTGGAGGCCTTTTTCAGCGCCATCACCACCTTGGCACGGCTCATGGTGCGGTAGATCAGGCTGGTCAGCAGCAGTGAATAGGCCACGGCAATCGCCGCGGCCTCGGTGGCCGTGGCCACCCCACCCATCACACAGCCCAGAATCACGCCAATCACCATCAGGCCGGGGATGGCCGCGATGAAGGTGCGCAGTACAGCGCCCCAACCGGGGAACTTCTCCAGCATGGACGAGCCATCGGCCCGTTTGGGGAAGCCGTTGTGCACGGCTTGCCAGTAAGCGGCGATCAGCATGCAGACCATGATCCAGAACACCGGCACCAGGCCCGCAAACATCAGGTCACCGATCGACACACCGCGGATCACATGGCCGTCGATCATGCCGCTGGCCGCCTGGGCGGCGAACGCATAGATGATCATGTTGTGCGAGGTGGGCATCAGCGCACCGGTCAGCGACGCGTGGGTGGTGACGTTGACCGCGTAGTCGGCGCTATAGCCTTCGCGCTTCATGATCGGAATCATCACGCCGCCCATGGCCGAGGTGTCGGCAATCGGCGAGCCCGAAACGCCGCCAAACAGCGTGCTAGCCATCACGTTGGCCAAGCCGAGACCGCCCCGCATGTGGCCGACCATACTGCGCGCGAAGTCCAGGATCTTGTCGGCTATGCCGCCGTGCAGCATCAACTCACCCGAGAAGATGAAGAACGGAATCGCCAGGAACGAGAACACGTTCATGCCCGACACCATCATCTGCATGGCGGTAGCCAGCGGCAGACCTTCCACCGCAAAGGTGGCCAGACAGCTCAGGCCAATGGCAAACGCCACCGGTACCCCAAGCACCAGAAAGAGCAAAAAGCTCAGGGAAAGTACAGCGAGTTCCATGGTCAGGCAGGGGTTTTCTTTGTAAACAGTGTGAGCATGTGCTTGACTGAAAACAGGATGATGAGGACGCCGGCAATCATGGGCGGTACATAACGCCAGGCTTCAGAAATGCCCAGCGTGGGAATGCTGTCGTGGCGGGTCGAGGCGGCCATGTGTTCGCAGCCATACAGCAGCACGGCGGCAAAGGTGATGGTCAGCAGTTCGACGACCACCAAGCACCAGAACTGAGCCTTGGCCGATAGCATCTTGACTACCGAATCCAAGCCGATATGTCCGGCATCGTGGACCCCGGCGGCGGCGCCAAACATGGCGACCGAGATCACCAGCAGCAAGGCTACCTGTTCGACGTAGGGTGGCGCATCGTTAAAGCCGTAACGCATGATGACGCCGTAAATGACGACGATGCCCAGCGCGGCAAGGCAGATGCTCGCTAAGCGCAGCGCCCAGTTGGACAGGTGCGCGTTCAGTGAATTGAAAAAATCCATGGTGTTGCTTCTCCGCGCTGCCACCGCCGCACATCCAGAGACGTGCGGCGGTGGCAGCAGCAAAGGCTTATTTGACGTTGACGATCTCTTGCACTAGAGCCTTCAATTCAGGCGTGGTGGCGAACTTGTCCCAGACGGGCTTTTCCACGTTCACAAAGCTGGCCTTGTCGATTTCGGCCGCGGGGACGATCTTGGCACCACCCTTGAGCACAGCGATCTTGGCTTCTTTTTCTTTGGCATCCCACAGGGTCACGTAGTACGCTACCGATGCCTTGGCGGCCTTGCGCAATCCGGCTTGCTCGACGGGTGTCAGCGTGTCCCAGACCTTCTTGGAGAAGACCACGACTTCGGGTGTCATCACGTGCATGGTTTCGGAGAACACGCCGGCCGACTCGTAGTGCTTGGCTTCTTCGTACGAAGGAATGTTGTTTTCTGCAGCATCGACCAGGCCGGTCTTCAGGCCGGAATAGACCTCGGCCATGGGCATGGGGGCAGGCGATGCGCCCATCGCGGTGACCATGGCGACGGCCAGGTCAGACGGCTGCACGCGGATCTTCAAGCCCTTCATGTCGGCCACGGTCTTGATCGGCTTCTTGGCGTACATCGAGCGTGAACCGCTCTCGTACATCGCCAGGCCGACGAAACCAGCCTTGTCGAAGGCTGCCAGAATCTTGTCGCCTTCGGCACCGTAGATGGCTTTGCGGAAGTGGGCCAGGTCACGGAAGATGAAGGGGAACGAAGGGACCATCGACTCGGGCACGATGCCGTTGAACGATGCCAGGCTGACGCGCACCATGTCGATAGCGCCGATCTTCACCTGTTCCACGGTGTCCTTTTCAGAACCCAGGGCGCTGTCGCCAAACACTTTGATGTTGTCTTTGCCGTCGGTGGCCTTGCTCAACTCGTCACCCATGAACTTCACCGCCATGTTGGTCGGGAACTCTTTGGAGTGCACGTCGGCCGAGCGGAAGTTACGGGCGGCAGCCGTGCCGCTGAGGGCGCACAGGGCGGCGGCGGCGATCAGGCTGATCAGGGGGCGGTGGAAATTCTTCATGTCGATTCCTGTAGAGTGGCTGGGGGGATGAAATTTATCAGTCATCCTACAACTTAAAAACAAAATGACACAAAGGGTAAACCCCCGGAGTTGCGCCGAATCAACGCTACTTGGCGGCGTCCAGGGGCTGGCTTTTGCGCAGCCGTTCGCGGCTGTTCGACAGGTGGGTGCGCATGGCGGCACGGGCCGAGTCGCTGTCCTGGTCGCGGATGGCGTGGTAGATGCTTTCGTGCTCGCCATGCACCTTGAGCAGGTAGGCCAGCCGTCCCTCGGGCACGTGCTCCAGGGTTTTGACACGGGTGCGCGGAATGATCATGGTGCCCAGGTAGGTCATCAGGTCGGCGAAATGCTGGTTGCCGGTGGCGCGGGCCACTTCCATGTGGAACTGGAAGTCGGCTGGCACGCCGTCGGACTCGAGTGGAATCGCGTCCTTGAAGTCTTTCAGCGCCTGCTCCAGTTGGGCCAGGTTGGCCGGGGTGCGCCGCTGGGCCGCCAGTCCGGCAGCCTCGGTTTCCAGGCTGATGCGCAGCTCCAGCAGGGCGATGACGTCTGACACGGTGGCGAAATCTTCGGGGGCGATCTTGAAGTTGCGGGTGTCGGGTGGCTCGATCACAAAGGTCCCGATGCCATGCCGCGTCTCCACCAGGCCCGAGGCCTGCAGCTTGGAGATGGCCTCACGCACTACCGTGCGGCTGACCTCGAAGCGGGCCATGAACTCGGCCTCGGTGGGCAGCTTGTCGCCGGGGTGCAGTTGGCCTTTGCGGATGTCGGCGACCAGCGCATCGACGATTTCGAACACCAGGCCGCGCGTGCGCCGGGGACGGGCCAGGGCGGCGGCAGACGCCGGGGAGGGCGGAGGGACGGGCGTGGAGCGGGCGCTGGATGCGGCCAGGCTGGGGTCCAATTTCGCAAGGGTTTGTGCGGATGCCATTAAAAAAGCCTTGACATGGAATGAAGTGGTTATCAGAATAGCAGGTTGTCAGACAACACATGACTGATGTGTAAGCCGATCCAATGCATAGTAGCAAAGCCCCGGTAAAAGTCCAGCGGATGAATACCCGGGGCGCCACCGGCATTCCATCGGCGCATGTGGACTGACGCAAAACAAGTTAACAGGAACCAATATGGCCATCAAGCTGCACGAGAAAATTTTGTTAACCGGCGCTGCCGGTGGTCTGGGCAAAGTTTTGCGCGAGAGTCTCAAGCAAAACTGCACCACACTGCGATTGTCGGATGTGGTGGACTTCGGCGCGGCTGCCGCGGGCGAAGAAATCATGCTGGCCGATCTGGCCAACGCCTCCCAGGTCGATGCCATGGTGCAGGGCGTGGATGCCATCGTGCACATGGGCGGCAAGTCGCTGGACGGCCCGTTTGAGCCCATCATGATGGCCAACATCCTGGGCACCTACAACCTGTACGAGGCGGCCCGCAAGTTTGGCGTGAAGCGGGTGATTTTTGCCAGCTCCAACCACGTCACCGGCTTCTACCGCCAGGACGAGACCATCACCGCCGACGCGCCCGCCCGCCCCGACGGCAACTACGGCCTGAGCAAGGCCTTTGGTGAAGACCTTGCGCGCTACTACTTTGACCGCTACGGGATTGAGACCGCCTGCGTGCGCATCGGCTCGTCCTTCATTGAGCCACGCGACCGCCGCATGCTGGCCACCTTCTTGAGCTTTGACGACCTGCACCGCCTGATCACCGCCTGCCTGACCACGCCAGCGCTGGGCTACAGCATCATCTTTGGCATGTCCAACAACGCCGTCACCTGGTGGGACAACAGCCGCGCCCGCCATGTGGGCTATGTGCCGCAAGACAGCTCCGACGTGTTCCGCGAGGCGGTGTACGCCCGCACGGCCGCACCGGACTTCAGTGACCCGGCCGCGCTGCACCAGGGTGGCGCGTTTGTGCGCATGGGCCCCTACGAGGCGTGAGCAGCGTGACCACTATCTCCAGCAACCGCGACCGCGTGGGCGAAAGCCCGGTGTGGTCGGTGGCCGAGCAGGCCCTGTACTGGGTCGACATTGAAGCGCGGCAGATCCGCCGTTGGGATCCCGCGTCGGACACCGTGCAAAGCTGGACCCTGCCCGAGCGCGTGGGCTGCATCGGCTTGACCGCCACCGTCGGCCAACTGGTGGCCGCCATGGAAACCGGCATTTTTGCGGTGACCCTCTTGGATGTGCCGGAGGTGATGCTGGAATGCCTGGCACCCGTCACCCACGCAGGCCCCGGCATGCGCTTCAACGACGGGCGCTGTGACGCGCAGGGCCGCTTCTGGGTGGGCAGCATGGTGATGGACATGGGCCTGGCCTCGCCCCTGGGTCGCCTGTACTGCCTGGACCGCAACGGCCTGCGCGCGCTGCCGCTGGACGGCCTGATCACCCCCAACGGCCTGGCCTTCAGCCCCGACGGCAGCACCGCCTACCTGTCGGACTCGCACCCCAGCGTGCAAAAGATCTGGGCTTTTGACCTTGCGGCCAACGGAGCCTTGAGTCACCAGCGCGTGTTTGTTGACATGGTCCCGCTGCCCGGCCGCCCGGATGGCGCGGCGGTGGACGCCGAGGGCTGCTACTGGATTTGCGGCAACGATGCCGGTCTGGTGCACCGCTTCGACCCGCAGGGCCGCCTGCTGCAGTCGCTGGAAGTGCCGGTGGCCAAGCCGTCGATGTGCGCGTTTGGCGGTGCCAATCTGGACGTGCTGTATGTCGCCTCCATCCTGCCCGGCACGGTGGATGCCGCTGCGCCCGGCTTGAACGGGGCGGTGTTTGCCCTGCAACCCGGCGTGCGGGGCCTGCCCGAGCCGGTGTTCAGCCAGTTTCCGCTGTGAATGGCACCACAATTTATAAGAAATCGCTGTCTTGTGCTTATTCCTTGAGCATGGGCAGCTATCAAAGGAGGAGCAAATGACTATTTCCCGCCGCCAGGTCGTTCTGTCTGCCACCGGTGCCCTGGCACTGGCTGCACCCGTGTTGGCGCAGGCCCAGGCCTGGCCCAGCAAGCCCATCAAACTGATCGTGCCGTACCCGCCCGGTGGTTCGTCGGACATCATTGCCCGCGCCATCAGCCAGTTGCTGTCTGAGGCGCTGAAGCAATCGGTCATCGTGGAAAACAAGGCCGGTGCCAACGGCAACCTCGGGGCCGACTTTGTGGCCAAGTCCGCACCCGACGGCTACACCCTGCTGCTGTGCGACGTGGGCGCGCTGGCCATCAGCCCCTCGGTCTACACCAAGCTGGCGTTTGACCCGAGCAAGGATTTGCGCGGCGTGACCATGCTGGCCTACTCGCCGCACATGCTGGTGGTGCACCCCTCGGTGCCGGCCAACAACCTGAAAGAGTTGGTGGCCTTGTCCAAAAAGACCGACCTCAACTTCGCCGTTACCGCCATGGGCAGTGCGCCCCACGTGGCCGGGGTGGCGGTAGAGCGCGCCAGCGGTGCCAAGTGGGTGTACGTACCTTACAAGGGGGGCGTGCAAGCCATCTCCGACACTATCGGCGGCCAGACCCAGGTGCTGATGAATGGCATGCTGGCCACCTTGCCGCATGTGCAAAGCGGCAAGCTCAAGGTGCTGGGCATCTCCAAAAAGACCCGCATGCCACTGGTGGGCAATGTGCCCACGCTGGCCGAGCAGGGCCTGACCGACTTTGAATCCGGCACCTGGCAAGGCGTGCTGGTGGCCAATGGCACACCGCCTGCCGTGATTGCCCGGCTGAATACCGAGCTGATCAAGATCATCCGCAGCGCCGAGATCCGCGCCCGACTGACCGGCCAGGGGGCCGAGGTGGTCACCATGCTGCCAGGCGAGCAAGACCAGTTTTTCAACCGCGAACGCAGCCGTTGGGCCAAGGTGGTGGCAGACGCCAACATCCAGCTCGACTGAGCCGCCGCATTTCTAGCTACCCAAGCTTTTTTTCGAGAGAGAACCACAAAAATGAATCCGCAAGAACTCAAATCCATCATGGGCTCCGGCCTGCTGTCTTTCCCCATCACCGACTTCGATGACAACGGCGACTTCCGCCCCAGCACCTACATCAAGCGCCTGGAATGGCTGGCTCCTTACGGCGCATCGGCGCTGTTTGCTGCCGGTGGCACGGGCGAATACTTCTCGCTGGTGGGTGCCGAGTACAGCCAGGTCGTCAAGACCGCGGTGGACACCTGCCGTGGCGTGGTGCCCATCATTGCCGGTGCCGGTGGCCCCACCCGCATGGCCATCGCCCATGCCCAGGAAGCCGAGCGCCTGGGTGCCCACGGCGTGCTGCTGCTGCCGCACTACCTGACCGAAGCCGGACAGGAAGGCCTGATCGAGCACGTGGCCCAGGTCTGCAACAGCGTGAAGTTTGGCGTCATCGTCTACAACCGCGACCGCACCAAGCTCACCCCCAACTCGCTGGCCATCCTGGCCGAGCGCTGCCCCAACCTGATCGGCTTCAAGGACGGCGTGGGCAACATCGAAACCATGTCCTCCATCTTCATGAAAATGGGCGACCGCTTTGCCTACCTGGGCGGCCTGCCCACCGCTGAAGTCTACGCAGCCGCCTACAAGGCGCTGGGCACGCCGGTGTACTCGTCGGCCGTGTTCAACTTCATCCCCAAGACCGCCATGGACTTCTACCATGCGGTGGCCGCCGATGACCTGCCTACGCAGCACAAGCTGTTGAAGGAATTCTTCATGCCCTACCTGGCCATCCGCAACCGCGTCGAAGGCTACGGCGTGAGCATCATCAAGGCCGGTGCCACCATCGTCGGCCACGACGGCGGCCCGGTGCGCGCCCCCCTGACCAATCTGAAGCCCGCCGAGATGGAAGAACTCGCGGTGCTGATCCAGAAACTCGGCCCACAATAATTGGTATCTGCCATGACACAAAAATTTGATAACTACATCAACGGTGCCTGGGTCGCTGGCAATAGCTACGCGCCCAACATCAACCCGTCGAATCTGGCCGATGTGATCGGCGAGTACACCCAGGGCGACGCGGCCCAGCTGGATGCTGCCGTGCAGGCGGCGCAGGCGGCTTTCCCCGCCTGGTCCACCGGCAACGTGCAGGCCCGCGCCGACGCGCTGGACAAGATTGGCACCGAAATCCTGGCCCGCCGCGAAGAGCTGGGCACGCTGCTGGCCCGCGAAGAAGGCAAAACCAAGCCCGAAGGCATTGGCGAAGCCACCCGTGCGGGCAACATCTTCAAGTTCTTCGCCGGTGAATGCCTGCGCCTGACGGGCGAGATCGTGCCCTCGGTGCGCTCCGGCGTGGCGGTGGAAATCACCCGCGAACCGCTGGGCGTGGTGGGTTTGATCACCCCCTGGAACTTCCCCATCGCCATCCCCGCCTGGAAGATTGCCCCGGCCCTGGCCTACGGCAACTGCGTGGTGCTGAAGCCCGCCGATCTGGTGCCCGGCTGCGCCTGGGCGCTGGCCGAGATCATCAGCCGCAGCGGCATCCCCGCAGGCGTGTTCAACCTGGTGATGGGCCGCGGCTCGGTCATTGGCGACCCGCTGGTCAACCACCCCGGCATCAACGGCATCAGCTTCACCGGCTCGCAAGGCGTGGGCGGCCGTATCGCCCAGCAGTGCGCCGTGAACCTGAAGAAGGTGCAGCTGGAGATGGGCGGCAAGAACCCGCAAATCATCCTGGACGATGCCGACCTGAACCAGGCTGTCGAGCTCAGCGTGCAAAGCGCCTTCTTCAGCACCGGCCAGCGCTGCACCGCGTCCAGCCGCCTGATCGTCACCGACGGCATCTACGGCAAGTTCGTGGAAGCCGTGCAGGCCCGCATGGCCACGCTGAAGATCGGCGATGCTTTGCAAGCCGGTATCGACATCGGCCCGGTGTCGTCCCTGTCGCAGCTCCAGCAGGATCTGGACTACGTGGCCATCGGCCAGGCCGAGGGCGCGCAACTCGCCGCGGGCGGCGCACGCCTGGAGCGCACCACCGAGGGCTTCTACATGGCCCCGGCCTTGCTGCTGGACACCACCTCCGCCATGCGCATCAACCGCGAAGAAGTCTTTGGCCCCTTGGCCAGCGTCATCCGCGTGAAAGACTACGAGGCCGCCCTGGCCGAGTCGAACAACACGCCGTTTGGCCTGTCCGCAGGCATTGCCACCACCAGCCTGAAATACGCCACGCACTTCAAGCGCCACAGCCAGGCCGGTATGGTCATGGTGAACCTGCCCACCGCAGGCGTGGACTACCACGTGCCATTTGGCGGCCGCAAGGGCAGCAGCTACGGCTCGCGTGAGCAGGGCCGCTATGCGCAAGAGTTCTTCACCACGGTGAAGACCGCCTACATCGGCGCTTGATCGGAGCTTGAACGCCATGCCGCGCGTCGTGTTGTTCGGCGAATGCATGCTGGAGCTGCAAGGCCAGGCCTTCGGCCCCATGCAGCAAGGCTTTGGCGGCGACACGCTGAACACCGCCGTCTACCTGGCGCGGTGTGCGGCAGGCAAGCTGCAGGTGGGTTATGCCACCGCACTGGGCGACGACGGCCTGAGCAGCGGCCTGCTCACGCGCTGGCAGGCCGAGGCGCTGGACACCAGCTTGGTGCAGCGCCTGCCGGGCCGCATGCCGGGCTTGTATTTGATCGAGGTAGACGCCCATGGCGAGCGCAGCTTCAGCTACTGGCGCGACCACAGCGCGGCCAAGGCGTATTTCGATGCGCCAGAAACGCCACTGGAGCAAGCTGCGGACCAGATCGACGCGCTCTACCTGAGCGGCATTAGCCTCGCCATCCTGCCAACGAAGGGCCGCGAGCGTCTGCTGGCCTTGATGGCCCGCCTGCGCGCGCGCGGGGCCACTGTGGTGTTTGACAACAACTACCGCCCCCGTCTGTGGGCCAGCCGCGCCGAGGCGCATGCCTGGTTCGACCGTGCCTATGCCCTGGCCAGCATCGCCCTGGTCACCGCCGACGACGAGCAAGCCCTGCGGGGTCTGCCCACGCTGGAAGCCGCCGTGGAAGCCGCGTCGGCCCTGCCATGCCCCGAGGTCGCCATCAAGCGGGGCCGCGATTCCACCCTGGTGCGCATCGCCAGCGGCGTGCAAGAAATTGCCACCGAGCCCGTCGAAAAAGTCGTGGACACCACCGCCGCAGGCGACTCCTTCGCTGCAGGCTACCTGGCCGTGCGCCTGCAAGGCGGCAGCGTGGAGTCCGCCGCCACCCAAGGCAACCGCCTGGCCGCCCGCGTCATCCAGTACCGGGGGGCTTTGATTCCCCTGGATGCGATGGCGGACCTGTTGCTATAGAAAAAAGAGCTGCTTGTACTTATGCGGTGGGCGTGGGCAGCGGGTTTTATCTAAATTGCGGATCTACACCATCCGGGCAACGTATTCTCCCAGCGCCAAACAGCTGGTCAGCCCCGGCGATTCAATCCCGAACAAATTCACCAAGCCCGGCACGCCGTGCACTGCCGGGCCCTGGATGAGGAAGTCTTTGGCCGCTTCATGCGGCGCCTGGATTTTGGGGCGGATGCCCGCGTAGCCGGGTTGCAGCGCGCCGTCTGGCAGGCCGGGCCAGTATTTGCGCACCTCGGCGTAGAAGGCATCGCCGCGGGCCGGGTCTACCACCAGGTCGTCTGGGTCGTCGACCCACTGCACGTCGGGGCCAAACTTGGCCTGGCCGCCCAGGTCTAGCGTGAGGTGCACGCCCAGCCCGGCGGTCTGCGGGGCGGGGTAGATGAGGTGCGTAAACGGCGCCCGCCCGCTCAGGGTGAAGTAGTTGCCTTTGGCGAAGTAGGGCGTGGGCACAAAGCGCGCATCCAGCCCGGCGCAGCGGCGGGCCAGGGCGGGGGCCTGCAGTCCGGCGGCGTTGACCACGCTGCGGGCTTGCAGTCGGGTGCCGTCATTTGCTTCCAAAATAATAGCTTCTTGCGCTGATTCCATAAGCGCTAGAGGGCTATTGAGTGCCAAAATTCCGCCTGCGTGCTCCAGGTCGCCCAGCAGCGCCAGCATCAGCGCGTGGCTGTCGACGATGCCGGTGCTGGGCGACAGCAGCGCGCCGGTGCATTCCAGCTGCGGCTCCAGCGCCCGGGCGCTAGCGCGGTCCAGCAGGAGCAGGTCGTCCACGCCGTTGGCGGTGGCCTGGGCGCGGATGTTTTCCAGCTTCGCAAGCTGCCCGGCATCGGTGGCCACGATGAGCTTGCCGCAGCGCTGGTGGCCAATGCCGCGCTCGGCGCAGTAGGCGTACAGCAGCTGCTTGCCGCGCACGCACAGCTGCGCCTTGAGCGAGCCGGGGGCGTAGTAAATACCGGCGTGGACGACTTCGCTGTTGCGCGCGCTGGTGCCGGTGCCGATGGCCTCGGCGGCTTCCAGCACCAGCACCTCGCGGCCTTGCAAGGCCAGCGCCCGCGCGACGGCCAGGCCGACGACGCCTGCACCAATAACGACCGCATCAACCTTGTCCATGGAGCGTGTCCCGTTGTGCCAAACCAGGGAAAAGCCTGAGCCAAAGCACGGCCACGATGAGCGTGCCAATGCCGCCCAGCACCACCGAGCCCACCGGCCCCAGCAACGCGGCGGTGGCCCCGGATTCAAATTCGCCCAACTGGTTGGACGCGCCAATAAACACCGAGTTGACGGCGCTGACCCGGCCGCGCATTTCGTTGGGCGTTTCCAGTTGCACCAGGCTTTGCCGCACCACCACGCTGACCATGTCGGCCCCACCCGAAATTCCCAGCGCCGCCAGCGACAGCACCAGGCTGGTGGACGCGCCAAACACCACCATGCAGACACCGTACACCGCCACCGCCAACAGCAGGGTGCGGCCCACTTTGCGCTGCAGCGGCCAGCGCGCCAGCACGATGGACATCGCCAACGCCCCCACGGCCGGGGAGGCGCGCAGCAGGCCCAGGCCCCAGGGCCCTGTGTGCAAGATGTCTTTGGCAAACATCGGCAGCAAGGCCGTGGCGCCGCCCAGCAACACCGCAAACAGGTCCAGCGAGACGGCGCCCAGAATGGTTTTCTTCTCCCAGATGAAGTGCACTCCGGCCAGCACGCTGCGGATGGTCATGGGTTCGCGCGGTGGCGGTACGTGGTCGTAGCGCAGGCCCGACAGCAGCACCACACTCACGCCGAACAGCAGTACGCCCGTGCCATACACCGCGCTGGCCCCGGCCAGAAAGATGGCCCCGCCCAGCGCCGGGCCGCCGATGGTGGCCGCCTGCATGCCCGCTGCACTCATGGCCATGGCGCGTGGCAGCAGGGCCGGTGGCACCAGCAGCGGCGTCAGGGCCTGCTGTGCCGGCATCTGGAAGGCACGCGCCGCACCCAGCACCAGCGACACGGTCAGCAGCCATTCGCGGCTCACCCACTGTTCGTGCGTGACCCACAGCAGGGTCAGCGCCACCAGCGCCTGCAGGGCCACGCAGGTGGCCACAATGCGCCCGCGGTGCACCCGGTCGGCCACATGCCCGGCCACCAGCGACAGCAGCAGGGCGGGCAGGAACTGCAGCAGCCCCACCAGGCCCAGGTCCCAGGCGCTGCCGGTCAGGTCGTACATTTGCCAACCCACAGCCAGCATCAGGATCTGGCTGCCCAGGGTCCCGAAGACCCGCGCAATCCACAGGCGGAGAAAAGCGCGGTGCGCAAAAAGAGAGTCCAAGGGGGTCTTTTCGGTAGGTGGAGAAAGGGCAGGGCGATCCATCATAAGGGTGCATCCAGTAGCAACGCAGGTAACGGTTGGTTACGATACTGGAGGGGCATTTTTCCCTCGGAGGTACAAGCATGGCAAAAGCGGCTCCCCATTCAGTCAGCGCGTCGGCGCGAAAGTTCCTGCACCTGGCTATTCGCAAGCTGTTTGCCTCTGCGCCCCGGCCCCTGCGGTTTGCGGTGTACCGCTCGTTTGTGGATTGCGACGCCGCACCCGACCCGAAGCTGGTGCTGAAAATCGCCGAAACCCGCGAGGAACTGGAGGCCTGCTTTGGCCTGCTGCACGACGCCTACGTGAACGCGGGCTTCATGCAGGCCGACCCCAGCGGCATGCGGGTCACGCTCTACCACGCGCTGCCCACCACCACCACCCTGTGCGCCAAGATCGACGGCCAGGTGGTCGGCACCATTTCATTGATCCGCGAAAGCGTGTTTGGCTTTCCGCTGCAGGCGATCTTTGACCTGAACACCGTGCGCGAGGTGGGCGGCAACATTGCCGAGGTGTCGGCGCTGGCGGTGCACCCGGACTTTCGCAAGACCGGTGGGGCCATCCTGTTCCCGCTGATGAAGTTCATGTTCACCTACTGCGCCACCTTTTTCGATACCCGGCACCTGGTGATTGCGGTGAACCCCAACCGGATCGAAATGTACGAGTCGCTGCTGTTCTTCGAGCGCCTGCGCGCCACCCCGGTGGACAGCTACGACTTTGCCAACGGTGCCCCTGCTGTCGGGGCCAGTCTGGACCTGCATGCAGCGCCGCAGCAGTTCAAGACTATCTACGGACGCAAGCCCCAGCGTAAAAATCTGCATGCCTATTTCATGGAGCTGGTGTTGCCCAACATCGTGCTGCCCAACCGCCGCTACTTCACCACCAACGACCCGGTGATGACCCCTTTGCTGCTGGAATATTTTTTCAACGTGAAGACCCAGGGCTTCGCGCAATTGGACCCGCGCAAAAAAGCGCTGTTGCACACCATCTACAACCTGCCCGAATACCAAAGCGTGTTGCCTGCGATGGCGTCTGCCGCCACAGAAGCGCATCCGCTGCGCGCCCATCCGCGCTATTCGCTCAAATGCCCGGCCGAGCTGCAGTTGGAACGCTCGGAGGGGTCCGAGATCCATACGCTGGATGTCATTGAAATCTCCAACGGTGGTTTTCAGGCGCACTGCGCGAGTGCACTGCCCGCGCAGCTGTGGGGGGCTGCGTGTGTGCATCTGGGGCAGGGCGAAAAATCCACCGTGCGGGCGATGGTGGTGCGCGCCAAAGACGGCTTCTACGGCTTCAAGATCGACGCACCCGACGCCGCCTGGTTGCGCTGCGTGCTGGCGCTGGAATCCGGCACCACCCACGCCCACGTCGCCATGCCCGCGGTCGTTTGATTTGCTATATATTTAATAGCTTCTTGCGCTGATGGAGTAAGCACAAGAGGCATATTTTGTTGAAAAATTCTCAGGGGCTGCTCAGTGCAGGTAATCCCCATCGGGCGCGCCGGACGACACATTGAAGAAGCTGGTACCGGTAGTGCCCCGGCCAATTTCTTCTTCGGTCGCTTCGCGCACACCAGCCACGCCCAGTTTCAGGCGCAGCGCCATCCCGGCCAGCGGGTGGTTGCCGTCCAGCACCACATGCTCGGGGTAGATTTCAGACACGATGTACAAGCCATCGCGGGGCACCTCAGGGCTGATACCTTCGGGCAGGGCGTTGCCATCAAAACTCATGCCTTCTTCCAGCACATCGGGGAACAGGCTGCGCGCTTCCAGAAAGATCAATTGGTCGTTGAAATCGCCAAAGGCCTCCTCCGGCTCCAGCTGCAGCTCCAGCACATCGCCGACCTGGTGGCCCTGCAATTCGTCTTCCACCTTCTTGAGCAGATCGCCGCCGCCCACCAGAAGTTCTACCGGCTCGTCGAGCACATCGAGTTCCACGCCCAGGGTGTCCTTGAGCGTCCAGGTCAGAGCGACCACACATTGTTGGGTAATTTCCATAGGAGAATTGTCGCAGTTTAGGCAACGGCCTTCATGACACACCCAAGGATATCTGTGGACACCACCCAAACTTTGCCGCTGCTGGGCGGACTCAGCCCGCAGCAATTCATGCGCGACTACTGGCAAAAGAAGCCTTTGCTGATCCGCCAGGCTATTCCCCACTTTCAGGCCCTGCTGGACCGCAGTGCGCTGCTGGCCCTGGCCGAGCAGGACGAGGTCGAATCGCGCCTGGTCACCCAGACCGATACCGGCTGGAAGATGAAAAACGGCCCTTTGTCGCGCCGCGCCCTGCCGCCCCTGAAAACCCCCGGCTGGACTTTGCTGGTGCAGGGCGTGGACACCCACGCCGCCACGGTGCACGAACTGCTGCAGCAGTTTCGCTTCGTACCCGACGCGCGGCTGGACGACGTGATGGTGAGCTTTGCCACCGATGGCGGCGGCGTTGGCCCGCACTTTGACAGCTACGACGTGTTTTTGCTGCAGGCCCACGGCCAGCGCCGCTGGCGCATCGGTCGGCAAAAAGACCTGACCCTGGTGGACGGCGCACCGCTGAAAATCCTGGCCAACTTTGTGCCCGAGCAAGAATTTGTATTGGAGCCTGGCGACATGCTCTACCTGCCACCCCGTTACGCCCACGATGGCGTGGCGGTGGGCGAGTGCATGACCTATTCGGTCGGTTTCCGTGCGCCCAAGCGCGCCGAACTGGTCCGCGAACTCATGCAGCGCATGGCCGAAGAGGCCGAGGATGCCGTCGGCGAAGCCTTGTACAGCGACCCCGACCAGCCTGCCACCGACACCCCGGGTGCCATTCCGGCCGCCTTGCAGGATTTTGCGCAGACCGCGCTGCAAGAGATGCTGGACGACCCCGTGGCCCTGCAATGCGCCTTGGGCGAGGTGCTCACCGAGCCCAAGGCCCAGGTCTGGTTTGAGGCCAACGAACCGTCGGAACCGCTGGGTGCCGTCACGCTGGACCCGCGCAGCCGCATGTTCTATGACGCGCAGCACATCTTCATCAATGGCGAAAGCTTTCGGGCCGCCGGGCGCGATGCCACCCTGATGCGCCGCCTGGCCGATGCGCGCACACTGGGGGCCAAAGAACTGGCCCGCGCCAGCGCCGACGCCCGCTCCCTGGTGCTGTCGTGGTGCGCCAATGGCTGGGTGCACTCCCACTGAAAGGTTTTGCCATGGACGATTTGCTGCCCGCCGCCGATGCGCCCCAACACCCCAGCGGCCGCTTTTTGGGCCGGGTGGCGTTCCAGCAGGTGGTGCGCGATGCCCTGGCCTGCGCGGCGCACGAGGGCTGGCACGAGATCGTCATCAGCGACCCGACTTTTGAGGACTGGCCGTTGGGTGAGCGCGAAGTTTGCACATCGTTACAAAATTGGGCACGGCGAGGCCGACAGTTCACCATGCTGGCCGTGTCCTTCGATGCCGTCGTGCGCCGCCACCCCCGTTTTGTGGCCTGGCGCACCACCTGGTCGCACCTGATCGACTGCCGCGCGTGCCGCAGCGCCGACCCGCAAGATCTGCCCAGCGCCCTGCATAGCCCGGTCTGGACCCTGCGCCGCCTGGACCTGGAGCACAGCAGCGGCGTGTGCGGCGATGACGCCCAGCAGCGCGTTCTGCTGCAGCAGGCACAGGGCGAATGGCTGCGCAAAAGCAGCCCGGCGTTCCCATCCACAACCCTGGGCTTGTAGCATCCATGTTGTATTTACGAGTAAGGGTTTTTCGGCATTGCAGAAGAAGAAGCTTATAATTGAAGGCTGAGTTGAAAGAGCTCGAGTGCTTTCTCTCGGTCACATACACGTAAAGTTATGCTGACGATTTCCGGAAATTGTTTCTACTCCCTATCTCTTTAAGGAATTTTCTAATGAACAAATCGCTTGTACTCGCGGCTCTGATGGCTGCTGTTGTTTTGGCTGCTTGCGGCAAAAAAGAAGAACCAGTTGCTGCACCCGCACCTGCTGTTGAAGCACCTGCTGCTGCTCCAGTTGTTGCCGCTGAAGCTGCTGCTTCCGCTGCCACCGACGCTGCTGCTGCTGCTACCAGCGCTGCCGCTGCTGCCGGCACCGCTGTTGAAGCTGCCAAAGACGCTGCATCCGCCGCTGCAAAGTAATTCTTCTTTGCGCCTTGAAAAGCCACCGCAAGGTGGCTTTTTTTATGGGCGCTCGGCAGGCTGTTGGGGTGTGGTGCTTGCATTCAGGACTTCGCCCACCAACTACCAAGACTAAGCTATGGGCCGGTGCCCTGAGACGATGGAGAAACGTGTGGCTGATTTTGTAACGAGCATGGTGCGGTTCCTGGTGCGCGCGATCGTATTGGCGATGGGCCTGGTGTTTGCCGCGAGTCTGTTGTTGGTGGTGGTGGCTCTGGCCCTGCTGTGGGGGGCGCGCGCGCTGTTGGCCAAAGTTACCGGCCAGCCAATGGCCCCCTGGGTCATGCGGGTCAACCCCAGCGCAGGCTGGAGCCGGGCTTCCCAAGCCGCCAGCCGCTGGCAACCCGCCGCCAGACAACCCAAAGGCCGTGGCGCCGCCGCTGGCCGCGACTTGGTCGATGTGACCGATGTGCAGGTGAAGGAGCTCTGAGCAGCGTTGTATCGCACTGGAGCCGACCGATCTGTCCGCTTGGGACGATGGCTCGACATAGGGCCGGAACCCAAGCCATGGCTTAAGGTGCTGCGTCGCCTGTTAAGACTAAATGTGAAAAATGTTTCCTTGATGCAGGGCGAAGATCTAGGAACTGAGAGTCGGATTTTTTTACACTTCGAGTGAGCGAAATCCTCTTTGTTTTCGTAAGTCTTTGATTTTTATGAAAAACTAAAGATGGCACACACATTGCTTTTAGTCTCCTATCAAGTCGCTTGTTTGTTCAATTAAGGAGTTCACATGAAATACGCATTTAAAGCCGCTATCGTTTCCGCAGCCGTTGCTGTTGCTGGTTTTTCCCTGCCAGCCGTAGCTGCACCAACACCAGTATTCACCGTTGACACAGGTTTGTTCGGGTACGTCACCCCTGACTTCTCGTCGAACTTCATCAATGGTTCGGCATCCACTCTGGTTAAGTTGAATGCCAACCAGATCAATCAAACTGGCGTTGGCTACACCCAGTTCACTTCTTTCCAAGGCGTCGGCGCAGCTGACTCGGGCTTGGCTCTCGGTAACAGCCAAGGTTACGCGATGTGGGCTGAGTTCACCTACACGCTTGCTCTGGCTTCCGGCACCTATGCAGCTCCTAACAGCACGTACACCGTTACTGCTTTGAGCTTCAATCTGTATGGTGAGACGAGCAACGGTGTGGCAAACAACAGCGTCTTTACTGCAGCGGACAATACAAACGCTGCGAGCGGCACCGTTGTCCATTCCGCAGATACGGTATTGCTGGGTTCTGGTGTTTCGGTGCAAGGTGTTTCGTCGCTCAATGCACTGGCTGGGACTTCTTTGAACGCCACGATGAATTTCGCACTGACTGCTGCTGGCAAGACCTTCTTTATTGATCCAGTTCCTTTCTACGACTTGGCATTCAGCAGCTTCACCAACACAACCAACGGTTTTGTTGTGAACACTGCAACTGGTCAGGCCGCAATCAACAATGCTTCTGGTGGTGTTGACTTCAACCGTGTACCAGAACCCACCAGCGTTGCCCTGTTGGGCCTGGGCCTGGTGGCTTTGGCTGCATCGCGTCGCCGTCGCAACGCAAAATAATTTGAACCGTAAGGTTCTCATTCAAAAAGGGGCTTCGGCCCCTTTTTTTATTGTTTTCTAAAGCTTTGTACAACTGCTGCCGTAAACTGGTGTGCGCAACTTATTGCTGCGGGTTACACCTCAATTTATGGAGCTTTACGTGGGTCTACAAACATCGCTCAATCGGTTGGCAAGCACGAATATTACTGGTCACCATCACCCTGTATCCACAGTTCATAAACCGACCTCAACGCAAGAAGTTCAAAAGCTTGTACTTGAGTCGCGCCAAACTAAAGTTCCGCTTTATCCCATATCATGCGGTTTAAATTGGGGGTATGGATCGGCTTCCCCTGTTGTGCCTGGTTGTTCATTGGTTGATCTGGGAGCCATGAACCGAATTCTTAATGCGGAAAAAATATCTGTTTCAAACCCCGTTGCAGTTATTGAACCTGGTGTTACCCAGGGTCAGTTATATGATTTTCTGCAAAAAAAATGTCCAGAGCTTACTTTTAATGTAACGGGTTCGGCGCGAAATACGAGCCTGATCGGAAATGCATTAGATCGCGGTGTTGGCTATTTTGGGCCGCGTAAGGATGATTTATTTGGTTTGGAAGTCGTATGTGGATCCGGTCAAATTATAAAAACCGGATTTCGAAGATTGGGTGAAGATTCTCCATTAGCCCATAGCCATCCATTTGGATTGGGCCCTATGCTAGATGGAGTATTCTTCCAAGGGAATTTCGGAATTGTGACGAGTGCATGTTTTCGACTTATGCCACGCCGTCCCAAAGAAGTTGCCGTTTCTCTTGCCCTGCGCGACAGTTCAAATTTGGGGTTATTTATCGATGAATTAGGCCACCTCAAGCGAGAAGGTCTGATGACGTCGGTCACACATATTGCCAATAAGGCACGCAGCCAGGCATCTATGATGTTTGGAATGACAAGTTATTTAGAGAAATACTGCAATTTCAGCCCTGCTGATGCCTTGATTGAAGCTGAAAAGGCACTCCATGTCGTTGCACCGAATGAGTGGACGAGCCTTGGGGCCATCACGGGCAATACGGGTCAAGTAGCAGCGGCAGTCAAAGAAATCAAACAACGCATGAAGCATATGGCCCGGGTCAGTGTGATTACCGATGGCTTATTGGATGTGGGTTACACCGTGATGCATAATCTGCGGTTTTTACCATTTGCGCGTGCTAACGCTGCAGCTATTTCGGCAATTCGACCTTTGCATGCTCTTGCATTGGGCGTTCCCACGGATGTGGCGATTGATAATTTGCTATGGAAGTATGGCCGTACAGATCTTAATGCTACCCAGTTGGACCAATCAAACTGTGGCTTGATTTTTATCAGCCCTGCTTTGCCTCCAGATGGAAAAATTGTGGTGCGTTTGATTGAGGGAATGGAAAAAGTGGCAGCACAATATGGTCATATATTGTATATGACGGTAAATATTGAAACGGCCACTTCTTTTGTTGCCATCATTAACCTCTTGTTTGACCGCAGCCAAGCTGCGCAGGTGGATAATGCGCATCGGTGCTCTGATGCATTATTAAGTTATATCCATAGCCAAGGCCTGGAAATTTACAGAGCCCGTGCGGATGTGATGGAAAATATCGTTTCAAGAGATGAGTCCTATTGGGGGGTGATTCGATCTCTTAAGTCTGTTTTTGATCCGGATAATATAATTTCACCTGGCCGTTATAATATAAAATAATGTAACTTTATGGATGAATCCTGGCGCGGATAAATATTGTATGGTTGATGTTTTGATGGTCTGCACTGCGAATGTTTGCAGGTCTCCCATGGCCCAAATAGTGGCTACGCAAATGGCAAAGCGGAATGGACTGTCAAAGCAGTTTCATTTTGAGTCTGCCGGTACCCACGCAAGCCAAAGTAAGATGCGGATGGATAGCCGTGCCGTAACGGCATTGGAACGCAGGGGTTATCCGGTGAGCGCCATACGTTCGCGGCCTGTAGAGCCCAAAGACTTCAAACGCTTTGATCTCATTTTGGCCATGGACCTCGCCAATTACAGCGAACTGCAACGCATGTGTCCGCCCGAATTCCAGCAGAAACTGAAAATGTTTCTTTCCGCATGCAAGGGAGTTGGCACCGATGAAGTACCTGACCCTTATTACGGCAATAGCGAGGGATTTGAGCGGGTGCTGGACCTATGCGAAGCGGGAGTACAAGCCCTGTTGGGCAACCCTATGGGTTAGCCAAAGGGTTTGATTGCAACAGACCACTTCAAGCTTGGTAGTAATCGCGGTACCAGGCGACAAAGTTGCCGATACCCGTCTGGATGCTGGTGCCAGGTACAAAACCTACCCAATCCTGCAGCGCATCCGTGTTGGCATAGGTGGCTGGCACATCGCCGTCTTGTAGCGGGAGCAGCCGCTTTTCTGCTTTTTTCCCCAGCGCATCTTCGATACAGCCTACGAAATCAAGCAAGGGAACCGGATTGTTGTTGCCGATGTTGAAGACGCGGTAGGGCGCGTTGCTGGTCGCAGGGTCAGCGGTAGCCGAGTCGTATGCCGCATCAGGCTCGGCTACACGGTCCAGCACACGAATGACACCTTCTACGATGTCGTCCACATAGGTGAAGTCCCGCTGCATATTGCCGTAGTTGTAGACATCGATAGGACGGCCGTCCATGATGGCTTTGGTAAACAGGAATAAGGCCATGTCGGGCCGTCCCCATGGACCGTAGACCGTGAAAAACCGCAGGCCCGTGGTGGGCAGGTTGTACAGATGGCTGTAGGTGTGGGCCATCAGCTCGTTGGCTTTTTTGGTGGCTGCGTACAGGCTGACCGGATGGTCCACGCTGTCATGCTCAGAGAACGGCATTTTGGTATTGCCGCCGTACACGCTGGAGCTGGATGCGTACACCAGATGCTGGACCTTGTTGTGGCGGCAGCCTTCCAGCACGTTGACAAAGCCAATCAAATTGCTATCGACGTAGGCATGCGGGTTTTGCAGCGAATAGCGCACCCCTGCCTGGGCGGCCAGGTGGATCACCCGGTCAAATTTTTCTGCGGCAAATAGAGATTCCATGCCACCGCGGTCGCCCACGTCGAGCTGCACGAACTTGAAATTCGCATGCGATGTCAGACGTTTGAGACGGTTGTGTTTCAGGTTGACATCGTAGTAATCGTTCAGATTGTCTAACCCCACCACTTGATCGCCACGTGCCAACAGCTTTAATGACGCCGTCATGCCAATGAAGCCCGCAGCCCCCGTCACCAAAATCTTCATGACTATCCTTTGTCTGTTGCAATATCCTGTCGATCTTAACTGGCTTGCCGCATGCGGCAGCGATTCCATGGCACCTAAAAAAGGAGAAAGCACCCCATGTGGCACAAGATACTGTTAAGTGCGGTAACACTCTATGCAGGCATGGCTTGGGGTGGCGTAGATGTCAATACGGCCGATGTGGCCGCGCTGGATGGAATTCGGGGGATTGGCCCGAGCATGTCGCGCAAAATACTGCTTGAGCGCGAGCACGCCAAGTTCAAAAACTGGGCAGATTTGCTCCAACGGGTACCGGGTATCAAGCGGAAAATTGCTGAGAAATTTTCAGCCCAGGGCCTCACGGTCGACGGGGAAAGTTTCACCGATCCTTCCAAAGTGCCACTCTGAAAAGCGATGCGGCACCTAAATGCACCTACTGGCCACTAAGCAGGCAAACGTGCCGCTGGCGCCCACGGAACAAGCGCAAGAAGCTACTGAAACTATAGCAAGTGGCCACCCGGGCCGCAGCGCCTTCAGGCCCGGTCCAGATCGCGGATCAGGCTCACTACCTTGGTGGTGATGATGTCAATGGCGGGCCCGTTGGCGCCGTGCGGCAAGATAACATCGGCGCGGCGCTTGGTCGGCTCGATGAACTGCTTGTGCATGGGGCGCACGGTTTCCAGGTACTGGGTGATCACGCTTTCGGCACTGCGACCGCGCTCGGCCATGTCGCGCTGCAGGCGGCGGATGAAGCGCACATCGGCGGCGGTATCTACAAAAATCTTCAGCGACATCATCTTGCGCAAATCGGCATCAAACAGCGCAAACAGGCCCTCAATGACTATGACCGGCGCGGGCTGCACGGTGATGGTTTTGCTGGCGCGGTTGTCCTGCGTGAAGTCGTAGGTGGGCATCTCGATCGCCTCGCCGCTGCGCAGCGCCTGTACATGCTGCACCATCAGCGGCCAGTCAAACGCGTCGGGGTGGTCGTAGTTGGTTTTGCGCCGATCTTCCGGCGACATGTGCGTTTGGTCGCAGTAGTAGTCGTCTTGGATCAGCACCGCGGTCATCTCCGGCCCGATCGACGCCAGCACCTGGCGCGTCACCGTCGACTTGCCGCTGCCACTGCCGCCTGCCACGCCGATCACGAAAGGTTTGTGAGGGGCTTTGTTCATGGGGTCTCCCTATCCAGCAGGCAAAGGCTGCGAGTTTACAAGCCCGCCATTTCCCGCCGGGGGCGAACGCAGGCGTATATTGGTGCGATGCAAGCCCACCCCAATGTCCACCACCGCAGCGATTTGGTTCGCATTGCCATCCAGGCCATGTCTGAGCGCGGCCTGATGCCCGAATTCTCGCCCGCTGTAGATCGCCAGTTGGCCGGCATTACGGCCACCGGCGACAGCGCAGATCCTGCCGTGCATGACCTCACCGCCTTGCTGTGGTGCTCCATCGACAACGACGACTCGCTGGACCTGGACCAGCTCACCGTGTCTGAAGCCATGCCCAATGGCAGCGTGCGCCTGTGGGTGGCCATTGCCGATGTGGATGCCCTGGTGCCGCGCGACAGCCCCATTGACCAGCACGCCAGCACCAACACCACCTCGGTCTACACCTCGGCGCGCATCTTCCCCATGCTGCCCGAGCGCCTGTCGACCGACCTGACCTCGCTCAACCCCCAGCAGGACCGCCTGGCCATGGTGACCGAGATGGTGTTCCACGCCGACGCCTCGCTGGCCGGCTCCACTGTTTACCGGGCCAAGGTGCGCAACCAGGCCAAGCTGGCCTATGACGCCGTCAGCGCCTGGCTGACCGGCCAGGGCGCATTGCCTGCTGCGGCCGCCGCCGTGCCGGGCATGGACGCGCAACTGCGCACGCAAGATTCTTTGGCCCAGCAACTGCGGGCCCGACGCCACGCGGCCGGTGCGCTGGAGTTTGAATCCTTTCAGCCGCGCGTCGTGTTCGATGGCGAGCGGGTGTCCGACATCCACCTGCAAGAGCACAACCGTGCCCGCCAGCTGATTGAAGAAGTCATGATTGCCACCAACACCTGCACTGCGCGCTATCTATTGGGGCAGGGCATCGCCTCGATGCGCCGCGTGGTGCGCTCGCCCGAGCGCTGGTTGCGTATCGTGGCCGTGGCCAAGGAATATGGCGCGGTGTTGCCGCCCGACCCCAACTCCAAGGCGCTGGAGGACTTTCTGGCCAAGCGGCGCCGGGCCGACCCGCTGCGTTTTGCCGACCTGTCGCTGGTCATCGTCAAGCTCATGGGGCGGGGCGAATACGTGCTCGAAACCCCGGGTAGCCTGGCCGTGGGGCACTTTGGGCTGGCGGTGACGGACTACACCCACTCCACCGCGCCCAACCGGCGCTTCCCCGACCTCATCACCGCGCGGCTGCTCAAGGCCGCTCTGGCCCAACAGCCCGCACCGTATTCCAGCGCCGAGCTGGACGCGCTGGCCACCCACTGCACCCGCCAGGAAGATGCGGCGCAAAAGGTGGAGCGCCAGATGCGCAAGTCCGAGGCAGCGTTGCTGCTGGAGTCACGGATTGGCCAGCGCTTTGACGCCATCGTCACCGGCAACGCCGCCGATGGCATGTGGGTACGCCTGCTGAACCCGCCTGCCGAGGGCAAGCTGCTCCGAGGTTTAAGTGCGCTCAAGGTGGGAGACAAAGTGCGCGTCAAACTCTTGTCCACCAATGTCGAGCGCGGCTTTATTGACTTTGAAGCCGCCCCGTAAGGCGGGGCACTGACTGAGCGTCTCTAGGCGCTATACGGCGGGCTTTTGCTCAGGCCTGCCACACCCCAAAGCCCGCCGAGCGCAGGTCGATACCAACCTCGATCTCCTTGTCCACCGCGTCTTGGTAGGTGAGGGGGTTGAAGGCTTCGTACAGGTCTGGCAGCAGCCGTAAACCGTAGCGCTGCACATACCGATTCGCCTGGATGCCCGCCTTGTGCTTGTCAAAGCGCACATCCGGGTCCAGCCCCGTCATGCCCACATACACACAGAGCTTGCCCTCCACATAGCCCGGATTGCCCTTGCGAAAGCGCGGCTCCAGCAGCACGTCTTTGGAGAGCTCGACCACGTAGACGTGGTGGTGTTTGCGGCGGGGCATGGGGGGAGGCGTACGATTGGATAGGTGCTTAGCGCTCGTGGAATGGGCGTGAGCAGCTATAAAAACCGTAGTAATCCGAAATTGCCGCGCCGGTCACTTCTTCGCGTGGGCTCGGATATGGCTGCGCAGCGCCGATGAAATCGCCTGCACTTGTTCTCTGGGTAGCCGCACTGGCTCGTTCTCTACAAACTTGCTCAAGGCTTTGGGCTCCAGCACCCAGGCACCAGCGGCCTTCATGTCGAAGGGCTCGATAAACCAGCCTGGGAACACCACCACCGGCTGTACATGCACCACCATCTGGCTTTCTGCCAAGAAGCTTTTTAACCAACTCGCCTGGGCTTTGGCTTGCACGATGGGGTCGCGGTCCAAGGCTTTGCCGTTGGCGTGCACCACGTTGCCGACCACCGAAATCTTGCAAGGGCCACGGTGGGGTTTGGACAAGGTCTTGGTTTCGATGGTGAAAATGCCAGCAGGCCCCACTAGCACATGGTCCACATTGGCATCCCCATTGGGTATGTCATGGAAGACAAAGTAGTTGGCCGATCGGAACCACTCCAGATACTGGGCCACCGCACGTTCCCCATCCCGGCCCAGTTTCAGGCGACGCACTTGCTTGCGGCTGCGCCAGATTTTTACGGTGGCGTAAAGGATAGTCAGGAGAGCAGCTGCGCTGTAGATGTAGGGATTGGGCTTCAGGTCTTGGAAATACCGGAACCACTCCATACACGCAAAAATCACCATAAAGACCGCAAGAAAGAGTGGTGCCATCACCTGGTCATACACAAAACTATCCAGCTCTTCGGTGAGGGACTGGCCCGCGACCCGTAGCGGTGCGGCGCGGTCCAGCGGCGAGCGTTCTTTGTTTTTGTCCATGCTGGTTTCTTTATGAAAAATAGGCCACCAGCGCCGATGGTAACGGCACAAGCAGCTATGAAACTAGTAGCGTTCTCTCCCTACCGTGCAGCCAACATTTGAAGCCGCGTTTTGCACTTGGGAAAGTTGCTGCACCCCCAAAACGCCGCGCCGCCTTTGCTGGGCGTGCGCTCCAGCATCTTCACGCCGCAACTGGCGCAGGTGGGTTTCCAGTATTCGCCCTCGTGGGCAACGGCCAGCAGGGCTTGCTGTTGCTCGGGCGTGCGCTTGGCGATCATGGCCAGCAGGGCGGGGCCGTCCATGGCGGCGATGCCATTGGCGGCGGCGAACTGCTGGGCATCTTCGGTGTAGGTGGACGTGGTGGCGTAGATGCCACGCTGCAGCTTGTTTGATGCCATCACGCCGAAGAACTCGCGGATTTCCTTCACGCCCACGGGCTTGCCTTGCCAGTGCTTGCACTGCACCACGGCGACCGGTTTGTCCGTGCCAGCCGTGTGCAGCCAGATGTCCACGCCGCCGTCTGCTCCGTGCGACTGCGCGCGGGTGGTGTATCCGGCCTGGGCAAACAGGGCTTCACACACCGCTTCGAATCTGCGCCACTCGATGGCGGCGAACACGGCGGGGCTCCAGGCGCTGGCGGGTGTGGGGCTGGATGCGGGTGGAGTGGGTTCCGCGATGGGTGCCAGCGTTGGTTCTACTAGCTTTAGCCGCCCGCGCGATTTGGCGGGCGATGGCGTGTGTGCCACGCCTTCCGTCGAATCACCTGTTTTAACTGTCATCCGTTTGACGATGGCGTATGCGCCGAGTAGCAGCACACCTATGCCCAATGCCAGCCAGGCGGGCGTGCGCAGTGCACTGGCAACTGTTTTCAGGATAGAGGAACTGGCAAACAACGGCGGGACGAGCAGCATGGCCGCACCGAGGACGATGGCTTGCAGGCCCTTTTGCTTCAGGATTTGGATGCCCTGTTTTTGTTGTCGGCTGTTGCGCTGTCTGGCCATAGCGTTCCGGGTTGATTTTTGCAAAGAGCCTCATGGCTTGCGAAAGGTTGTACGCACAACCCACAGAAACGCACGTGGATCACGCTGCATAAACGGATTCCCGGCTGCGGTTGATGCTGGCCAGTACGAAAGGGTTGCGTATAGCCCCTGGCTCTACCAGATCTACGCCACGCCCCAACAGCTTCTCTAGATCGGCCTTGGCACCAAAGAAGGCATCTAGTCCCACTGGCATATCCGTGTCGAACTCCACCAAAAAGTCGGCATCGCTACTGCTGACATCAAAGTCGTCCCTCCGCGCCGCCGAGCCGAATACGTCCAGCCGCTGGATGCGGTAGTGCTGGCAAATAGCCGAGGTACCGGGGCGGTGTTGGGCGATGGCGGGGTGCATGGTTTGGAGTTTAGTGGGGTGGATAGCTTATGCGTCAAACGGGCTGCTTGTGCTTGTGGAATGGGCGCAAGTAGCTACAGAAAGAGTAGCAAGGGTAAAAAGTGCCAATGCAAGACTTGATCCCGTGCCCTGCGTGCCCTGAGCTTCAATGATCGTTTGCAGATAATTCCGTGCGCTTAGGAGTTATTGCGGAAACCGATTCGTAGCAGTTGTTGCATATATTTTGCTTAATATATGCCAAATGACGCGTATCTACGGGTTTTTTGCAGTTTGGGCAAGAAAAAGCCTCGCCAACGCTCAATTGAAATTTTTGAAGAAAAGCATCAGGTAGAGATATTCTGCGAATTTGCCTTATATCATCTTGCACAGATAGAGAGTCTAATGAGTTGTGGCTGAGTGCAGTGCGCGTAATATTTAGGTGATTGTAGCAACCGTAGTCTATCGAATATACATTAAATGTTTCGCCAGGTATATCTCGGTGCGAGTAACCCTTTTTTCTTAGGTGTAATACGCGGAAATCAATTAAACTCAGAATGTGAGGATTTGAAGAGTGTTTTTCAGAAAGCATGAAGTGACTAGATTGTTTTTTCGTCACAATTTCTTCAACTAAAGATTGCAGAAGTATTTTTTCTGTTGCGTGTTCATCAATTTGTTTTTTCTTATCAGTTTCATACCATCCGGAAGTTGCAGATCGGACATTTTTTACAGAGATGTGTTTGCCGGCTGATGATTTAAACTGATCGTATGAGTGAATAAATAAATTAATGAAATCTCGAGGTATCCCTGCACTAGCTATGCATAATTCACCGAGAGCCTTGTTTGTTAAAAATACATTTATAAATGTATTTGATGATTTGTTGCTGGTTTTTATAACTGATGCGACGACATTTGAATCTATGACGGAAAGATGTTTATGTAGGAGGTCATTGAAAAAATCCCTCGTCTTGGCTTTGTCTAGTTCAAATATATATCTATTGTCAAGTTGATATCCAAAGATGTCTCCACCATCCTCAAGGCCGTAGAATTTTTCACTGGTTTTATGTCCTAAATCGGTCCGATTTGGAATTGCTGCAATTTTGAAGCTAAATTTCCCAGAAATGAAAACTCTCTTTAATAACTCTGCAAGGTGTTTTTGAACCTCTGCAGGTATTTCTGACCATTCGTCGATAAGGCAAATTAGGCGATTTAATTGTAGCCACTCAATCAGTGCCTGTAATGACGTGGATATTTCTTGAATGCTTACATATCGCAAGTCTGATTTTGTTTCTACTTTTTTTCCTGATAATGTTTTTCCTGCTGACACTTCGGGACTAGATGTTATTTTGACTTTGAGTTCACTACCTGTATTGTTTTCTTCGGTGATTGCTATGCTGCCCAGTCGTTTAAGTGATCGACCTGATAATTCGAGATTAATTGCATTTAAGTGATTTTGTATTTCTAAATTATCACTCTTATCTCTATGGCTGAGTGTCTCGGGGAAAATTTGATCTCGACCAAATATTAGGCGAACATTTATTGATAATGCATCAATCATCGATTGAACGATGCCTTGAAATATTAGGGAGGCTGTTTCTTCCGGGGAAGTAGATGCGTTGTTTGTTAGTGGGAGAATTGAACGGGCATCAATGTAGATGCCAAGTTTTCTTTCTACTTCAAAATTCGAATTTATTTTTTCTTGTAATGCTTTTAATAAATGTGTTTTCCCTGAGCCTCTTCTTCCGTATATGGCTTGATTATTGATGTTGTTAATGCTATCTAGGGACTCGTCGCCTACATAAAGTTCTAGATAGTTGGATGTACTTATGTTTTCCGCACGAATCACGTTGGCTAGTGTTCCGATTAAAATCTTTACTTGCTTGTCTCTAATATTCATTTGGTGGTTCTATCTGTAATTGATGGATATTTTTTAAACTACTTCCCCCAACTATCCTTCAACCCCACAGCCAAGTTAAACACCATCTTCCCCGCCTGGTGGTCCACCCGGTCTGCCACAAAGTAGCCGTGCCGCTCAAACTGGAACTTGTCGTCCGCCTTGGCCGCCGCCAGTGACGGCTCCACGATGGCTTGCACGACTTTCAGGCTGTTGGGGTTCAGGCTTTCGATGAAGTCTTTGCCGCCTGCGTCGGGCTGGGCGTCGACGAATAGGCGGTCGTACATGCGGACCTCTGCGGGCAGGCCGTCGGCTACGCTGACCCAGGTGATCACACCCTTGACCTTGACGCTGTCGGCGCCGGGGGTGCCGCTCTTGGTGTCGGGGATGAGTTCGGCGTGCACTTCGGTGACACGGCCGTCGGCATCTTTGACGGCGCCGGTGCAGGTGATGACGTGGCCGTATTTGAGGCGCACCTTGTTGCCGGGGAACAACCTAAAGAAGCCCTTGGGTGGGGTTTCCTCGTAGTCGCCGCGTTCGATCCACACCTCTTTGCCGATCTGGAAGCTGCGCTTGCCCAGCTCGGGCAGGTGGGGGTGTACCGGGGCGCTGCAGGCATCGAGCACACCAGCGCCCATCACCGCGTCCCAGTTGGTAAGCACCAACTTGACGGGGTCGAGCACGGCCATGGCGCGGGGGGCGCTGTGGTCCAGCGTTTCGCGCAGGCAGCCTTCCAGGGTGCTGTAGTCGATCCAGCTGTCGCTCTTGGTGACGCCAATGCGTTCGGCAAACAAGTGGATGGCCTCGGGGGTGTAGCCACGGCGGCGCAGGCCCACGATGGTGGGCATGCGGGGGTCGTCCCAGCCGCTGACCTTGTGGTCGTACACCAGCTGGGCCAGCTTGCGTTTGCTGGTGACCACGTAGGTGAGGTTGAGGCGGGCAAATTCGTACTGGCGGGGGGGCGGGCTGGCCAGCAGGCCGCCTTCGCACAAGCGGGCCAGCAGCCAGTCGTAGAAGGGGCGCTGGTCTTCAAATTCCAGGGTGCAGATGCTGTGGGTGATTTGCTCCAGCGCGTCTTCGATGGGGTGGGCAAAGGTGTACATCGGGTAGATGCACCATTTGTCGCCCGTGCGGTGGTGGGTGGCGCGGCGGATGCGGTAGATGGCGGGGTCGCGCAGGTTGATGTTGGGGCTGGCCATGTCAATCTTGGCGCGTAGCACCATGGAGCCGTCTTCGTGCAGGCCGTCGCGCATTTCGCGCAGGCGGGCCAGGTTTTCGTCGGGGGTGCGGGTGCGGAAGGGGCTGTCGGTGCCGGGCTTGCCGAAGTCGCCGCGGTTGATGCGCATTTGCTCCACGGTTTGCTCGTCTACGTAGGCGTGGCCTGCGGTGACCAAATATTCGGCGGCGCGGTACATGAAGTCGAAGTAGCTGCTGGCTTCAAAGGGGGGCGCATCGGGCGCGCCATTCCAGTCAAAGCCCAGCCATTTCACGGTGTCGATGATGGCCTTGACGTATTCCTCGTCTTCTTTTTCGGGGTTGGTGTCGTCAAAACGCAGGTGGCACACGCCGCCGTAGTCGCGCGCCAGGCCGAAGTTGAGGCAGATGCTTTTGGCGTGGCCTACGTGCAGGTAGCCGTTGGGCTCGGGCGGGAAACGGGTGCGGATCTTGGCCGGGTCGGGCTGGCCGGTGGCCTGGTGCGCGGCATCGCCAGGGCTGCCAGCCCATTTGCGCTGGGCGTAGGTGCCTGCGGCCAGATCGGATTCAATGATCTGGCGCAGAAAATTGCTGGGTTTGGGGGTGTCGACCGGGGCAGCGGCGGGGGCTTTGGAGGGGGGGAGTGCGCTCATACCCTGATTTTAGGTTGCGCAAGGCCCCGTTACGTTTGGCAACTCTTCTGTTTACAGGCTTGTCCACCGGATTGGTTGTACGGCGTTAACAGAAGTACGGGGCTATTTGCTCCCCCATTGAAATAAGGAGATCGGTATGCAGTTCCAACGTTCATTATTTGCCGCTGTGTTGGCCGTCAGCGCCCTGGGTGCTGCCAGCGTGGCGCAAGCGCGCAGCGATGTGTCGTGGTCGATTGGTATCGGCGTACCGGGGGTGCAGGTGTATGGTGCGCCCCAGCCGGTGTATGTGCAACCCGCGCCGGTGTACTACCAGCCGCCTCCGCAGGTGGTGTATCGGCCTGCGCCGGTGTATGTGCGGCCCGAGCCCGTGTACTACCAGCAGCCGCAACCGGTGGTGTACCAGCGCCCGCCCGTCTATGTGCAGCCGCAGGTGGTGTACGCGCCACCCCGTTGGGGCCACCACAAGCACCACCGCGACTGGGATGAAGGCCGCGGCAACGACTGGCGCCGTTAAATTGTAGGTAAAAGTGCCTCTGGCGCTTATGGTATGGGCGTGACTAGCTACTGAATGTGTAGCAAATCACGCCCCTACTTTTAACCCTCTTTGCCCATCACCAGATCGGGCAGGATAGTCACGATCTGCGGGAAGATGGTGATGATGGCAATGCACACCACCAGGCAGCCAAAGAACGGCAGGGCGGCCCGGGCCACGGTGTTGCTGTCTTTGCCGGTCATGTTTTGCAGCACAAACAGGTTAAAGCCCACCGGCGGCGTGACCTCGGCAATCTCCACCAGCAAGATGATGAAGATGCCAAACCAGATCAAGTCAAACCCGGCCGCCTGGATCATCGGCAGCACCACCGCGCTGGTGAGCACGATCATGCTGATGCCGTCCAGTGCCGTGCCCAGCACCAGGTAGACGCCCACCAGCGCCGCGATCAGCGCGTAGGGCGACAAATGCATGGCCATCACCCACTCGGCCAGCGCACGGGGCACGCCGGTAAAAGCCATGGTTTTGGTCAAAAATGCGGCCCCGGCCAGGATGAACATGATCATGCAACTGGTGCGCGTCGCGCCCATCAGGCCTTCCCAGAAGTTGCTCCAGGTCAGCGCCCGGCCCGCCGCGGCAATCGCCAGCGACCCGGCCACGCCGTAGGCCGCGCACTCGGTGGCCGTGGCGTAGCCGGCTACCAGCACCCACATGATGAAGATGATCAGGCCCGCGCAGGGAATCAGCTTGCGGCTTTTGCGCAGCTTGTCGGCCCAGCTGCTGGGCGGGTCGGCGGCGGGCACCTGGTCGGAGTGGCGGATGGACCACCAGGCGATGTAGCCCATGAACAGTGCCATCAGCACGAACGACGGCAAAAACCCGGCCAAAAAGATGCGGATGATGGATGCATCGGCCGCCACCGCGTACACCACCATGGTGATGGACGGCGGTATCAAAATGCCCAGCGTGCCGCCGGTGGCCAGCGCGCCCAGGGTCAGGTTTTCGTTGTATCCGCGCTTGTTGAGTTCGGGCAGGGCCACCTTGGCAATGGTGGCGCAGGTGGCCGCCGACGAGCCGCTGACCGAGCCAAAAATGCCGCAGCCCAAAATGGTGGTGTGCACCAGCCGCCCCGGTATGCGGTTCAGCCAGGGGCGCAGGCCCTCGAACATTTCTTCGCTGAGCTTGGTGCGAAACAGGATTTCGCCCATCCAGATGAACAGCGGCAGCGCCGCCAGCTCCCAGCTCGCGTTGCTTTCCCAAAACGCCGAAAACAGGTTTTTGCCTGGCGCGGTGTTGGTAAAAAACGCCTGGCCGATCCAGCCGCAGATGGCCAGCGTCATGGCAATCCACACCCCGCCCGCCAGCAGCACCAGCATCACCGCGAGCAGCAGCCCGCCAATCCATAAAATTTCCATGGGGGCCTTACACGTCAGAAGAAAAGTCGCCGCGGGCGTGGCGCTCTTGCACCAGCCGCACAAAAGTGGGCACGCCGCCGCGCAGCACGATGATGAATTCGTCCACCACCGCCACCAGCAGCAAGACCGAGCCAAAGGCAAAGCTCAGCTGCGGAATCCACATCGGCAGGGGCAGCAGGCCCTGGGCCAAATCGTTGAACTCCCAGCTTTCGTAGGTGAACTGCACCGCCGACCAGGCCAGGTAGGCGGTCGACACGCAGCCTATGGCCAGCGACACCAGCTCCAGCGCCCGCCGGGTGGGGGCATTGACCTTTTCCAGCAGCAGCGTCACGCGCACAAAGTCGCCGTGCTTGAAGGCATGGGCCATGGCAAAAAATGCCGCCGCCGCGCAAAACCACGACACCACATCGTTCACCGCGCCGGTGCGCAGGCCCAGCGTGCGCATCACGCTCTGGCCCAGCATCAGCACCGCGATCAGGGCCACGAACACCGCCCCGACCGCGCCGGAGGCATCAAACAACCTGTCCAGAAAACGGCGCATGGCTTAGGGCTTGGCCACGTTGTAGGCCTTCAGGATGGTCTCGCCATCGGCCCCGGCTTTCTTTTGCCAGTCGGCCAACATGATGCCGCCGAGCTGGCGCATGTCGGCCATCAGCTTGGGGCTGGGCGGCATGATCTTCATGCCCTTGTCGGTCAGGGCTTTTTTGTACCACTCGGTTTTTTCCTGGCTGGTTTTCCAGCCGCGCAGCTCGGCCGCAGCGGCAGCCTGGGTTACGGCGGCCTGGGTGGCGGGGTCCAGGGCTTCAAAGGACTTTTTGTTCACGAACACCGCATTTTTGGGCAACCAGGCCTGGGTGTCATAGAAGTACTTGGTGCTCTCGTAGGTCTTGCTATCAAAGCCGGTGGACACCGAGCTGATGTAGCTCTCCACCACCCCGGTGGCCAGGGCCTGCGACAGCTCTGCGGCCTGGATGGTCACCGGAATGGCGCCCACCAGCTCGGCAATCTTGCCCGTGGCCGGGCTGTAGGCGCGCCACTTGATGCCGCGCAAATCGGCCACGGAGTTGATCTCTTTCTTGGTGAAAATGCCCTGCGGTGGCCACGGCACGGCGTACAACAGCTTCATGCCCTGCTTGCCCAGCACAGCGTCCAGCACCGGCTTTTGCGCGTCGTACAGGCGCTTGGATTCGGCATACGAGCTGGCCAGAAACGGCACGCCGTCCAGGCCGTAGATGGGGCTTTCGTTCTCGAAGTTGGCCAGGATGATCTCGCCCGCCTGGGCCTGGCCGCCTTGCACCGCGCGCTTGATTTCGTTGGCCTTGAACAGCGAGCCGTTGGCGTGCACGGTGATCTTCAGCTTGCCCGCCGTGGCCTTGTCCACGTCGTTGGCAAACTGGGTGATGTTTTCGGTGTGGAAGTTGCTGGCCGGGTAGCCCGAAGGCAGGTCCCATTTGGTTTGGGCGGCAGCGCCTACGCTGGCAAGGGCCAAGGCGGCAAGCGCCAAAACGGGTTTTAAGTGCATAGAAACTCCATGAGAACGACAGATTGAAACTACGGTAGACAACGCAAACTGCGTGCCATTCTGGTGGTCCACCCTGTAATCGACAACCTCTTTCATGCAACTTCTAGAAAGCGCCACTTTGCCTAGCACAGGCACGCAACGCTGGTAGTTCCGGATCGACAGGGGAGGCGCTTTTACCGACGTGGTGGGCCCGCGGCCCGACGGCACGCTGCGCATCGCCTGCCCAACCCGCCCGCGCCTGTTCTACCGCCGCCGCGGTGTTACGGGGCCAGGACGCTATTCGGAGTGGCCCGGTGGCGGTGGCTATGAAAGTAAATATCAGGGCCGCCGCTGCATCTCGTGCAGCATGGCCGAGAACTGCTCGGCGGTTTCGTGCCGCACCAGCGAGGGCCCGATCAGCGGCGGAAACCAGAAGCCCGGCAGCACTTCGGCGTGGTAGGTGAGCCGGGTGCCGCTGCCTTCGGGCTCCAGCTGCATCCGGCTTTCCATGCGCAAGATGTTGCCGCCCACGCCATGGGCGCGGATTTCTTGTGGCGGGGCCAGGTGGATCTCGCGGACCGACTCAAACTGGGTAGAGAAAATGCCGTACTTGGCCACGCCTTTTTGCGTAACCTTGACCAGCGTGTCGCTGCGCTCGGTGACCACGCTGCTGGTGAGGTTGGGCACAAAGTCGGCCATGTGCTCAAAGTCGGTCAACACCGCCCAGGCCCGGGTGGCATCGACTGGCGCGAGGATGCTCAAGTCCACCGTGAAGCTGCCATGGGCGCGTTCGACGCGCACATCGCTGTCGGACACCACGGGGGGCGCATCGGCGGCCAGGGCGGCTGGTAGCGGGTATAGCCACACCGCCAGTGCCAGGATGGCCAGGGGTCGGGAAATCAAACGGTACGGCATTTTGGGCCTCCAAAGTGCTGCCCGTGCTTATCTGGTAAGCGCAGGCAGCTCTCAATTTTGAAGTGTAGGCGTAGCCGCTGCACCGGCCTGCCGCGGCCCCGGATTACATCTTGGGCGTCATCTGCCCACGGATTTCGCCGCCCTTGTTGGCCGCGGTGTGCACATTGGCGTACCACTTGCCTGCCAACAGGTCGGCGGCTTGCGCGGGGGTCAGGGTGGCCTGGCCTTCCAGCGGGCTGCTGGTGCCGGTAAAGGGCACCACCACACCGGCGTTCGACCCGGCAGTGGCTGGGCCGTGGAAGTGGGCGGCGGTGGCCGGGCCGGTCAGGCCTGAGAAAGTGACTTTCCAGGTCAGCACATTGGTGTCTTTGTTCAGCCAGGCTTCGGCCGTGCCCGTGCCGCTGGAGGCCGTGGGCGGCACCTCTTGGGCGGCGCTCAGTTGCCCGGACAGCGTCACCTTGTTGGACGGCATCATGGAGCTGCAACCTGCCATGCCAATTGCCAGGATGGCGGTGGCAAAAAGTGATTTCGTGAAAGTGCGGTGGGTGACCATCATGGGTGTCTCCAAGGGGTGGTTTGCCCGGCTTGTTCGGGTGGGCCGGGTCAAAATCAGTCTAGCACCGCATCTGCCGTTGCGTACCGGCGGGGTTACTTGTAATACGCCTCGACCTTGCCCTTGACCTTCATCAGCAGCGGCTGGCCCTTGCGGTCGCGGGTTTTGCCTGCGGGCACCTTGACCCAGCCTTCGCTGATGCAGTATTCCTCGACGTCCACGCGCTCGTTGTCATTCAGGCGGATGCCGATGTCGTGTTCGAACACGGCGGCCACGTGGTGGGGGCTGCGCGGGTCGGCGGACAGGTGGTCGGGCAGGGCGGGGCGGGTGGAGGCGGTGGTGGTGTCGGTCATGTGTGTTTGTGAAAGAAGAGGAATCACCGCTATTTTCCCGGATTTGGGGGCGGCCCCTGCCGGGTCGGGCCGAACACCGTAGACTTGCGCCCTCTTTTCAACCACTTCCGTCCCACCATGTCTCTGTCTCTCCACCAAGCCTCTGTGTCCCTGTTCACCCAAATCCTGGGCGGTCTGAGCGGCGTGCTGCACAAAGCCGAAGCCCACGCGACCGACAAGAAGATCGACCCCAGCGTGTTGCTGCAGTCGCGCCTGTTCCCCGACATGTTTGCGCTGACCCGCCAGGTGCAGATTGCCGCCGACTTTGCCAAGGGCTGTGCCGCCCGCCTGGCCGGTGTGGACGTGCCTGCGTATGAAGACAACGAAGCCAGCTTCGGCGACCTGCAGGCCCGCATCGCCAAGACCCTGGCCTTCATCCAGAGCCTGCCCGCCGCCGACATCGAAGCCGGTGCCGACCGCAGCATCGTGCTGCGCCCCGGCACGCCCAAAGAGCAGACCCTGCTGGGCAGCGCCTACCTGCTGCACTACACCCTCCCGCACTTCTTCTTCCATACCACCACGGCCTACGACATCCTGCGCCACAACGGCGTGGAAGTTGGCAAGAAGGATTTTGTCGGCAGCTTCTAAGGTGCAGTTGCTGCTGGCCCCTATGGAGGGGCTGCTCGACTTTGTTTTGCGGGATATGTTGACGCGCGTCGGCGGTATCGACCGCTGCGTGTCCGAGTTCATCCGCGTCACCAACACCTTGCTGCCCGAGCGGGCCTTCATCCGCGTGGTGCCCGAGCTGCTCAATGGCAGCCGCACACTGGCCGGGGTGCCGGTGCGGCCGCAGTTGCTGGGCTCGGACCCGGTGTGCCTGGCCGAAAACGCCGGGCGCCTGGCCAGCCTGGGCCCCATGGGCGTGGACCTGAACTTTGGCTGCCCGGCCAAGGTGGTGAACCGCCACGGCGGCGGCGCGGCCCTGCTGGACGAGCCCGAGCTGCTGGTGAAGATTGTCTCGGCGGTGCGGCGTGCCGTGCCTTTGGAGCAAACCGTGTCGGCCAAGATGCGGCTGGGTTTCAACGACGACAGCCGGGCCGTGGAATGCGCGCTGGCCATTGCCGAGGCCGGGGCCACCGAGATTGTGGTGCACGCCCGCACCCGGGCCGACGGCTACCGCCCGCCCGCCTACTGGGCGCGCGTGAATGACATCCGCCAGGCGGTGGCCATCCCGGTGGTGGCGAATGGCGAGATCTGGACGGTGGACGATGCCCGCCGCTGCCGCGCGGCATCCGGCTGCGACACGCTGATGCTGGGGCGCGGCATGGTGACCGACCCTGGCCTGGCGCGGGCCGTCCGGGCCGACTCCGACGCGATGCACCTGCCCTGGGCAGATCTGCAACCGCTGGTCAACGCCTTCTGGCAGCTGGTGTGCAGCCAACTGGAGCCGCGCTCACGGGCGGGGCGGCTCAAGCAGTGGCTGAACTTTCTGCGCCGCCAGTACCCCGAGGCGGAAGTGGCCTTTGTGGCCCTTCGGGCCGAGACCGACCAGGCCAAGGTGACGGCCTGGCTGGCCAAGAATAACCATTAAAAACAGCCTCTAGCGCCCATTCCATGGGCGTAGGCAGCTATAAATTAAATAGCTATCAGCTGTACACCATGAAGTTCTGCGCGGCCCGCCTGCTGGCCTGCTTTTGCGTGGCTTCCTGTAGCAGCGTGGCGAGCTGGGCGGTCAGTGCGGCGTGCAGTACGTTCAGCCCTTGCATGTCCACTGCCTGGCCGTTGACCGGGCCTTTGGCCAGTACCTGGCTGTGGTCGCGCAGGCGCAAGATGGCGGTGCCCACGGCGGCAAATGCGGGCAGATGGCCATACAGGGCATTGCCGCGCTGGGCGTACCAGTTGCCAAAGCGGGCCGGGTAGTGGGCTTCGGCATCGGCGGGCCGGGCGGCAATGTGGGCCACCCATGCATGGTGGTCGTGTTCGGCCAGCAGCAGCGGAAAGTCGGCGGTGTCCCACTGCGTGGCCCCCCAGGCGCGCCAGGCTTTGCCGGGGATGAAGTCGGTCGCCCAGGCGGCCACGGTGTCGGCGGGCATGGGGCGGGCGATGCCGTAGCCCTGGGCCAGGTCGCAGCCCAGTTGCAGCAGCAGCAGGCCATGTTCTACGGTTTCCACGCCCTCGGCGATGACCTTGCGGTTGAAGGCCTTGGCCAGGCCGACCACGGCTTCCACCAGGGTCAGGTCGTCGGGGTCTTCCAGCATGTCGCGCACAAAGGCCTGGTCGATCTTCAGGGTGTTGGCGGGCAGGCGCTTGAGGTAGGCCAGGGACGAGTAGCCGGTGCCAAAGTCGTCCAGTGCAAACTGCACGCCGAGCTGCTGGCAGGCGGCCATCACGCTGCGCATGTGCTGCACGTCTTCCAGCGCGGCCGATTCCAGAATCTCCAGCTCCAGCATGCTGGGCGAGACCTGCGGAAAACAAGCCAGGATGCTGCCCAGCCGGGCCACGAAGTCGGGCCGATGGAAGTGCCGCGCCGCAATGTTGACGCTGACCACCCAATGCCGACCCAGCGCCGCCCATTGCTGCATCTGCTGTAGCGCCTGGTGCAACACCCATTCGCCGATGTCGATGATCAGGTCGGTGTGCTCCACCAGCGGCAGGAAATGGTAGGGGCCGACCACGCCCTGCTCGGGGTGTTGCCAGCGCAGCAGGGCCTCCATGCCGAACACGCTGCCGGTGCGCATGTTCAGCTTGGGCTGGTAGTACAGGCGCAGTTCGCCGTCCAGCAGGGCCTGGTGGATGCGGGTGCGCTGGTGGTGGTGGGTTTGCACCTCCTGGTCGCGCTGGGCATCGAACAAGTGGCTGCGGTTGCGGCCGGTCTGCTTGGCCTGGACCATGGCCTGGTCGGCGTGGCGCAGCAGGGTGTCGAGGTTGGTGTCGCCGCGGGTGTCGTCGCGCGGCGTCACGGCAATGCCGATGCTGGTGGTGAGGTGCACGGTCTGCTCGTCCAGCGGGTAGGGGGCGGACAGCAGGGCCTGCACCTGGTCGACGTGGCGCTGCACTTCGGCCAGGTCGTGCTGGTCCTTGAGCAGCAGCACAAACTCATCGCCGCCCAGGCGCGCCAGGCCGTGGTCGTCCCCGGCAAATTCGGCCAGCCGCTGGGCCACCTGCTGTAGCAGGCGGTCGCCGTTGCTGCTGCCATAGCGGGTGTTGATGGGCTGGAAGTGGTCCAGGTCCAGCAGGCACACGGCCAGCAGCTTGTGGTGGTGGCGGGCCTGCAGGATGGCCAGGTTGAAGGGCTCCTCCATGGCGGCGCGATTGTGCAGGCCGGTCAGCACGTCGTGGCCAATCTGCCACGAGATCTCCTGGATCAGCTGGCGCTTTTCGCTGACGTCGCGGAACACCAGCACGCAGCCCACGGCGGTGCCGTCGGCCTGGCGGATCGGGGCGGCGGTGGTCTCGATGGCGATGCGCTCGCCCGACGGGTGCAGCAGCGTCTGGTGGGTGGCGTGCACCACGGTGGTGGTTTGGTACAGCGGGGTGTGTTTGGCCGGGCCGGCGGCCCAGCCGGGTTCTTCCTGCAGCTCAAACACTTCGGCCAGTGGGTGTCCCAGCGCCTGCTGCTGGGTCCAGCCGGTGAGCTGCTGGGCTACGGCGTTCAGGGTGTGGATGCGCCCGGCCAGGTCGGTGGTGATGACGGCATCGCCAATCGACGACAGGGTGACTTCGGCGCGCTCTTTCTCGATCTGCAGGGCGGTCTGGGTTTGCGTCAGCGATGCCACCAGGCTTTGTACCTCGTCCGCCATGTTGTTGAACGTATGGGCCAGGGTACGCGCCTCCAGCGGGCCCGCCACCTGCATGCGGGTGGCCAGGTCGCCATGCTGGAATTGCTGGGTGGCCACGGCCAGCCGCTGCAGCATGCGCCGGTTGGTGCGCAGCACCCACACCAGCAGGCCCAGGATCGTCAACACGCTGCCCACCGCAATCCACAGCTGGGTCTGTACCCGGCTCCAGGCGCTGTTGAACGCAAATACCGGGCTGATCTGCACGGTCAGCGTGCCTGCGTGCCCGGCGGCCTCCAGCTCGGCGGTATGCGCGCCGATGCCCAGCCAGGTGCCGAACCAGGCGGGGTAGTGCGCCACCGTAGGGGCCGGGTTGCGCGCTTCGGTGCGCTGGCTACCCGCACGCCACTGCAGCACGGCGACATCGGGGTAGGCCCGCAGCTCGTTGCGCAACCAAGCCTGCATGGGCTGGGGCTGGGGCGCCTCCAGGGTCAGCGCCAGTGCGGGCAACAGATACTTTTGGACCAACTGGACCTGCTGCGCAAAATGGGCCTCGGCAGTGCGGGTTTCGACCCGGACCAGCAGCTGGTAGCGCACGGTTCCCACCACTGCGATCAGCAGCAGCATAGGCAAAAACAGGCGGGTGGCGGTACTTAACGTCAGCCACGCAGGTGCTGTATCTCGGGTCTTGGGCATGGAATCAGCAAGGCGCTTAGATTTGGATTGACTTTGGTTTTATCACACTGCCTGTAACTTTGTGTAACTTTTAAAACATTTTTATGCCCAATTACACGCGGTGGCGGGTCCATCCTGGGGGCGCGGCGAGCGATTATCCGACATGCGTGTACCGCTATGTAAAGCATAGTGTCGGACGGCTTTTTCAGCGTCCCAGACATAAAACGACACAAACCGATACCGCACCGAGAGGACACGCAGCACCCGCCCCGGCACCATGGGAACCCTGTTTAACCCCCTCATCCTCCAGGACCCCACCATGCGATTCGTATTTAAAAGAACCTTCAAAAGAGCCTTGGTTGGCATCTTCGGTGCCAGCCTGCTGGTCGGCACCCTCAGCGCCTGCGCGGGCCGCGGCGGGCACGCCTGGGGCGGCCCGGTCAACGAGCAGCGCGCCGCCGAGTTCCGCGTCAAGATGGTCGAGAAGGTCGGCAAGAAGCTCGACCTGAACGACGCGCAAAAGCAGTTGCTGGTTGCTTTGAGCGATGCGCTGCAGGCCCAGCGCAAAGCCCTGGTGGGCAGCAGCACCGATCCACGTGCCGACATCCAGGCGCTGGTGGCGGGCGCCCAGTTCGACCGCGCCAAGGCCCTGGCCCTGGCCGAGGAAAAAACCAAAGCCCTGCAGAGCCAAAGCCCCCAGGTGATCACCGCCGCCGCCAACTTCTATGACGCGCTGAACCCCGCGCAACAACAACAGGTGCGCGATTTCATGCAACACCGGGGAGGCTGGTTCCGCCACGGCTGACATGACAATAGCGCATGCCCAAAATCCTGCTGATTGACGACGATGCCGAACTCGGTGGGCCGCTGGGCGTGTATCTGGCGCGCTTTGGACTGGCGCTGGACTGTGCGCTGAGCCCCAGCGCCGGGCTGGTCAAGCTGCGCCAGGGCGGCTTTGACGCCGTCATCTTGGACGTGATGCTGCCCGAGATGGACGGCTTTGCCCTGTGCCGCGCCATCCGCAAGGACAGCGACATCCCGGTCGTCATGCTCACCGCCCGCGGCGAGGTGATGGACCGGGTGGTCGGGCTGGAGCTGGGGGCCGACGACTACCTGCCCAAGCCCTTCGAGCCGCGCGAGCTGGTGGCCCGGCTGCAAACCGTGCTGCGCCGCCAGCGTGTGCCCATGGAGGCGCACCGGCTGGTATTTGACGGCCTGGAGATGGATCTGGACAAACGCAGCGTGCTGCGCCAGGGCGAGCTGGCCATGGAAGAACTGGACCTGACCAGCACCGAATTCGAACTGCTTGGCCTGCTGGCCCGCGAGCCCGGCAAGGTGTTCAGCCGCGACGACATCCTGAACCGCCTGCGCGGCCACGAGGTGGACCTGCAGACCCGCGCCGTGGACCTGCTGGTCAGCCGCCTGCGCAAGAAGCTGGAGCCGCTGGACTGCATCAAGACCTGGCGCAATGCGGGCTATTCATTGGCAGTGGGCCGTGTTTAAACGCATTCGCCGCGCGCGCCACACCATGCGCCACTCGCTGCGCTGGCGGCTGGTGATGCTGTTCATGGGGCTGGCGCTGGCCATGTCGGTGGTGTTTGTGGGCGGCATGCAAAAGGCCTTTTCCACCGGCTGGCGCGAAATGTTCCGCCCGCTGGTGGCCGACTATGTGGACCGTCTGGTGGCCGATCTGGGCAGCCCGCCCAGTGTGGAGCGGGCCCAGGCCCTGGTGCAGCGCCTGCCGCTGTCGGTGCGCATCGACGGGCCACAACTGCACTGGGACTCCCACCCCGACACGTCGGCAGAGCACCCGGCCCGCGCCTGGATGCGCGACCCCGCCGCCAGCCAGGGCTGGCTCAGCCGCACCACGCCCGACGGCAGCCGCGTGGTGCTGGGCCTGGGCCTGAACCTGGGCGGCAAAGACTGGGAGCAGCCGCGCCGCAACATCCTGTGGGCCACCCTGGGTATTTTGCTGCTGCTGACCGGCGTGGCGTACGCCGTGGTGCGCCGCCTGCTGCGCCCGCTGGAAGACATCCGCCGCGGCACGCAACGCTTTGGCGCGGGCGACTTCAGCCAGCCCATCCCCCAGAAAAGCCGCGACGAACTGGGCGAACTGGCACGGCACATCAACACCATGGCGCACGACATCCACGCCATGCTGGAGGCCAAGCGCGGCCTGCTGCTGGCCATCAGCCACGAGCTGCGCTCACCGCTCACCCGCGCGCGGCTCAACACCGAGCTGCTGCCCGACACCGCCGAGCTGCAGCCCCTGCGCGAGCCGCTGCTGCGCGACCTGCAGCTCATGCGCGACCTGGTCAGCGACCTGCTGGAGAGCGAGCGCCTGGCCAGCCCGCACGCCGCCCTGCAGCTGGAGCCCACCGATCTGGCGGCGTTGGTCACCGAGATGGCCACGGCCCCCGGCACCCAACTCCATATCGAGTCCAACCTGCCCGCCTGGCCGCTGGACCAGGTCCGTATGCGCCTGCTGCTGCGCAACCTGCTGGACAACGCCCGCCAGCACGGCCAGGGCACTATCGAGGTGCACCTGGCCCGCGTCGAAACGGGCCTGCAACTGCGCGTGCGCGACCACGGCCCGGGCGTGGCCGATGGCCAATGGGCGCAGCTGGCCGAGCCGTTCTACCGCGCCGACGCGGCCCGCCAGCGCGGCACCGGCGGGGTGGGGCTGGGACTGACCCTGTGCCGCCTGGTGGCGCAGGCCCACGGTGGGCGGCTCACGCTGCGGCCCGCGCAGCCGGGGCTGGAGGCGGTGGTGGATTTGCCGTTGCCTGCGCGCTAGGAACATGTTCTCAGTGGCTTGCGGGCCAACCCATCAAGGCCTCGTCGGCCCGGGGTAATCTTTGATAATGGGCTAGCAAGACAGTCTGTTTTTGCGACCTTTCCTCTACCCGGGTGCCCATGGACTCCTCTTTTGTTGCTGTTCGCTACGCCCCCGGGATCGTGGCCTTGTCGTACTTTATTGCCAGCTTTGCATCCTATGTCGCTCTGGACCTGGCCAAGCGCGTGCGCACCCTGGACCGCGCGGTGGCCTTGGGCTGGTGGGCGGGTGGTTCGGTGGCCATGGGTACCGGCATCTGGTCGATGCATTTTGTCGGCATGCTGGCCGTCAGCCTGCCGTTTGCGGTGGGCTATGGCTATGCCATCACGGCACTGTCGTGGGTGGCGGCGGTGGTGGTGTCGGCGATTGCGCTGTATGTGGCCAGCCGCAACCGCCTGACATTGCCCCGGCTGGCCTTGGGGGCGCTGGCCATGGGGGCGGGCATTTGCGCCATGCACTACACCGGCATGGCGGCGCTGGATATGGCGCCTGGCATCCAATGGGCGTCTGCCTGGGTGCTGGCCTCGGTCGGTATTGCGGTGGCGGCATCGGCCGTGGCTTTGCTGATCTTCTTTTGGCTGCGCCGCCACAGTGGCAATGCCGCGCGTTGGTGGCAGTTGCTGGCGGCCATGGTCATGGGTGCGGCGATCTGCGGCATGCACTACACCGGTATGGCCGCGGCGCAGTTTGCGGTGGGGTCGGTATGCCTGAGCGCCGACCAGTTGCGGGGCGACAGCCTGGGCGTGCTGGTGTCGGTGGCCACGATTGTGCTGCTGAGCCTGACCATGTTCACCTCGATGATCGATGCCCGCATGCAAAGCAAGACGGCCGTGCTGGCGGCCTCCCTGCAAACGGCTAACACCGAGCTGCAAGCCCTGGCTTTCCGCGATGCGTTGACCGGCTTGCCCAACCGCCTGCTGTTTGACGACCGTGTGGGCGTGGCGGTGCAGCGTTGCACCCGCGATGGGTCTACCCTGGCGGTGCTGTTTGTGGACCTGGATGGTTTCAAGCCGGTCAATGATTCGTTCGGCCATGGCTTTGGGGACATGGTGCTGCAGGTGATGGCCCAGCGCCTGGCTGGCCAGGCCCGGGCCACCGACACCGTGGCCCGCGTGGGCGGCGACGAATTTGTGCTGCTGCTGGAGGGCAACCCCGACACCACGGCCACCGCGCAGATCGCCCAGCGCATCATTGATGCCCTGGGCCTGCCGGTCACCAGCGGCGAGCACGAGGTGCGCCTGTCGTGTTCGCTGGGTATCGCCATGTTCCCGTCGGACGGCCCGCGCGACCAGCTCATGGGGCATGCCGATGCGGCCATGTATGCGGCCAAGCGAGGCGGCGGCAGTGCCTATGCGTTTTTTGAACCCCACATGAATGCGGGGGTGCGGGAGCAGATCGAACTCCAGCGCGATTTGCGCCTGGCGATCGAGCGCAACGGGCTGTCCCTGCACTACCAACCCAAGGTCAGCGCCAGCCGCAGCGTGATCACCGGGGTCGAGGCCCTGGTGCGCTGGCAGCACCCGGAGCGGGGCATGCTGAGCCCGGCCATCTTCATACCGGTGGCCGAACGTTTTGGCCTGATCAACGCCTTGGGGGACTGGGTGATCCAGGAAGCTTGCCGACAGATGCAGGTCTGGCGTGAGCGGGGCTTGCGTATCCGGGTGGCCATCAACCTGTCGGTACACCAGTTGCGCCAGGATGACCTGGGGCCGCGCGTCGAGCGGGCCTTGCAGGCGCACCAGCTGGACCCGGCCTTGCTGATTTTCGAGATCACCGAGTCGGTGGCGATGGAAGATGCCGAGGGCACCTTGCAGGCGTTTGAGGCGCTGAGGCGGATTGGCGTGCAGCTGTCCATCGATGACTTTGGCACCGGCTACTCCAGCCTGTCGTACCTGCGGCGCTTGCAGGTCAGCCAGCTGAAAATCGACCAGTCCTTTGTGCAAGACCTGGAGCACAGCGCCGATGCCCGCGCCATCGTGGAAGCGGTGGTCAAGCTGGCCCACGCGCTGGGTTTGACCGTGGTGGCCGAGGGGGTGGAAACCGCCGGTCAGCGCGAGGTACTGACCGGTTTGGGTTGCGATGAGCTGCAAGGCTATTTGTTCGCCAAACCCATGGCCGCAGGGGTGATGGGCGACTGGGCTGACAACGTGGGCCGACCGGCGGATCTGGCGTTTGCCGAGTCGGTGTTTCTAAACTTTTCGCACCCGTAAACGGGACCTGGCGGATCAGGCCTCCAGCCGGAAGTGCCCGCTGCGCAGCAGCGCCTCGCTGTCGGCCCGGGCCACCCGCTGCACCGGCTGGGCAGCGGAAAACTGGTACACGCGCCCGGTATGGGGCCCACGGACCTGCACCGCCGAGCGGGCCAGGTAGCGCAGCCCCAGGCTGCCCAGGCCGTCTGGGGCGGCCACCGGCAACGCCGCCGGTGCCGGTGGCTTAGCGAACGAGGTGAACCGGGCCGGTGCCGGTACTGGTGCCATTACTGGTGCCGTTACTGGGGCCTGGGGGGGGAGCGAGGGGGGGCTCGGCAGGCGGTGGGTCGCCAGCGCCTCGCGTTTCTGTCCGCAGCAGCTCATGGGCATCTCCTTCGGGGTCGGTCAGTTCAAGAACCGGCGGCGGGGCAGCGGGCCCCAGCCGCTCCAGCAGGCAGGCCGCGCCCGACAGGCCCAGCCAGGCCAGCAGCCATTCCACGGGGTTGCGGGCCACCGCCAGGGCGACCGGTGCGGCCACCCACAGGCTCAGGCAGTAGAAGCAATCGAGCATCTGGCCCCACACGCCCTGGCCTGCCGCGGTGCGCAGGCGCAGCACGGCATCCCAGGGCCCGTCTTCCAGCGCCAACAGGTGCGCCAGCCGCCAAGTGGCCAGCGCGCCCAGCACGGCGGTGAACCAGGGCGCGTCCATGCTCAGTTGGGGCCGGGCAGGTCGTTGCAGATCTTCACCGGCCACGAGGACTGCGCGTAGTTCACGCCGCAGGGCCGCACGGTGCGGTCGTACACCGTCAGGCTGAAGGTGTAGACGCAGCAGGCGCCGCGCGGCGTGGCAAAGTCGTCGGGCACAAAGTACGGCAGAAAGGCTTTGCAGGCCGGGTCGATGGCGCGCAGGTCAAACATCGCCAGCAGGCCGATCACCTGGGGCAGCGTCGGCACCCCACAGCGGGTGCCGGGGTCGCCGACCCGGCTGGTGCCGTAGTAGCAGGCACCGCCCGGGCCGGGCACCGGGATGCTGATGGACGGGCCACCCTGCTTGGTGACCGACACCACGTAGTAGTCGAAGTTGTCGTTCGGCCGGGTCAGCGGCAGGAACTCGTCGATGTACTCGTCGTAGGCAATGCCCGATACCGGCAGGCCCCAGGCCACGCTGCAGTCTGGCGGCTGGGCGAACTGGCTGATGAACAGGTCGGCGCACTGGGGCACGGCATCGATGCGGATCAGCGCACTCAGCGGCTTGTTGTCCAGCCACACCCTCTGGGTGTCGCAGTAGGTGCCGCCCAGCGTGTCTTCCACCAGCAGGCGGATGGTGTAGAGGCCGCTGAGCTGACAGCCGCCGATGTTGCTGGACCAGCCCGAGGGCGACAGCAGCGCCTGCGGGTCGTTCAACAGGCACCAGGGCGGGAAAGGCACCGGCACCAGGCAATCGGCCGTCCAGAAGGCGGTGAGCACCGAGGTGTCGGTGCGCATGTTGATGGCCCGGTATTGCGCGGGCGTGCTGAACTCCACCGACCAGAAGTTGCTCCATCCCGGGGTGGCGCAGTCGAGCTCGAACCCGGCCTTGTAGTCCAGCGTGTAGCGCTTGATCCGCAGGCTGTCGTCGCAGCCCCCGATGGTGGCCGCGCCCAGCACGGCCAGGCAGGTACCGAACGAGGCCTCGAAGGTGCCCGATGGGCGGCTGCACAGGGCGGGCACAAAGTCGATCAGCCGTGCACCGGGGTCGGTCCAGGGGGCGTCCAGTGCCGTGCTGCCGCCGATGCCAAGAATGCGCACATCCTTTTTGAACACCGAAAACACCGTCTGGCAGGGGATGGTGGACTGGTTGCTGCCAAACACCGTGACCCGCACAAAGTAGGTGCCCGCATTCAGCAAGGTGGTGTTGAGGTAGCCCAGCAGGCCGCCCACCACCGGGCTGCTGCCCTGCACGGTATTGCCCGGTGGCACCGGGGGGTAGACGAAGTTGGCCGCATGCCAGACCACGCCGTTGAGCGACCATTCCAGCACATAGCGCACAAACCCCAGGCCGGCCGCGGTGCCGGTGATGGGCACCACCATGGCCGGAATCAAGGCGTTGACCTGTTCGGCCACGCAGCCGTCCGGGCCGGTCAGGGCGCACTGCAGCGGGCGGAAGCATTCGCGCAGGCAGCGCCAGTACGCACGCAGGCAGCGGGCCACGTCCACCAGGGTGCGGGCGCGCGCCAGGCAGCAGCCAAAGCGGATGGCGCACAGGCACCAGCAGCGGCAGAACCAGAACCAGGGCTGGGCGCTGTGTTCCTTGAACGCGGCGGCCCCCAGCAGGGCCTGGGCGGTGTCCACGGTCAGCAGCCGCTCGAACACGGCGGCGGCCTCTTCCTCGCCCTCCTGGCAATCGACCTGGCCGCCGTCAATCGCCTCGGGCAGGCCCGCCGTGAAATCCACCGTGGCCAGCTGGTCCGACAGGTAGGGCCGGTAGGCCTTGGCCAGTGCGTCGATCAGCGTGTCCAGGTCTTTGCGCTCGGTGGCACTGAGCTTGCCGGGCGTGACCGGCGTACCCAGCACCTCGCGCACGCACAGCCAGTAGCGGTACAGGTAGTAGGCCGACAGCCGGAAGCTGCGCGGGCGGCGGCACAGCAGCCAGCCAAAGATGATGCAGCAACGGATGTGCAGCAGGCACCAGCGCCAGTTGTCGGTGGGGCCCAGCAACTCGCGGGCCTGCGCGGGCAGCAGGGCCAGGGTGGTTTTTTCGTCGGCAAAGCGGCTGAACAGGCGCTGCGCCATGGCGATCTCGGCCTCGCAGTCGGGCTCCAGCTGGCTGGCCTCTTTGGCCAGGCCCTGCAGGTCGTCGGCGCGTTGCAGGTCCTCTTGCAGGATGGGCCGGTAGACCGCGACCAGGGCCTCCAGCACCTGCTGGAATTCGGGGTTGTCGGGGCTGGGGTCGTTCGGATCGGCATCGCGCAATGCAGCATGGTCAGCGGGCATGGTGGTCTCCTGTATTGGGCCCTTTATGGGTCGGTTTCAATATAGGAGGCGGGCCAAAAACCGTGTCCACCAATTTGGGGATAAACGCCGCAATCTGCTGGAGTGCTCTATTTTTTATAGCTGCTTGCGCTGATGGAATAAGCGCAATCGGCCTGTATGTTCGGTACGAACTCTGGTCTTGGTGTTATGGCAACCCCGCTGGCAATGCAATGGAACATACTGAAAACGAAGCGTTTTCAAAGGCAGTGACGCTACCAGCGGGACAAAAGCCTTTGGTTCGGGGTAATACAACTTGGGGTATTCGGTTCTTTGCTGCGTAATTCAAATAATCGTTCGGAGTGACCAGTGAATTAACTTCAGTGAATCTGGGCATCCATTGCCAGTAAAAAGAAGGATCCCACATTACAGCAGCTCCTTGCTTTAAATCTATCCATACGGGACGTTGTGTTCTAAATTGAAATTCATTGAATGCCAGGCCATGAATGCCATCCACAGGAAATAGAAACGGCCCTGTCAATTTGCTTTGGCGTATCCATCGCATCATTTCATAGGTGGATTTATCAATTTGTGATTTTTTAGATAAATCAAAAGAGCGCCAAGTATTGGCGGTATGCGCAACCTGGATCGAAAGTAAAATACACAAAATAGGAATGACTGCGTTTTCAACGGTTGGCTTGGTTGGATATTTAATTAATAAATATATAATTCCAAGCACCAGGAACCATCGCGCAATTGAACTGTAGGAGTAGCCAACCAGTAAGAGATCAAGAAAAATAGCAGAAAAAACAAGGAGGCTGGCGATGCAATTTCTGACGCCAAGTGAAATGCTATTTAACCATGTAAATCTAGTGCCCGAATTACAGAGCTGGGCTGCAGCCAGGTAGCTTAAGCACATGGCTACAAAAATAAGATATATTATATCTGTTCGCATTGACATGAGGGAGCTTATGGCCAATACCGCAACCACCCGGACGTCTATTTTGGATTTTATTTCGGTCAGCGCAAGTGTTGTAGCTGAGATAGTCAAAATAATTGCCAAGAACTGAAGTACGCCATCTGAGCGCAATAAATGTAAATTGAACACGTTACGGGTGTTAAATACATAGGGGGCGACTGATCCAACCAACAACAAAATAATGCATGCGGATAGGGTCGACATCCAAAATTTTCGATTGGTATGCAGGAACGCAGCTGCAAAGCCACAATACGTAAGGATCGATAAACTCACCAGATCTCTGAAGGAGGCTGCTTCAATGAGGAAGTGTGCCGGGTAATACTGTCGGATATAGTCGATATAACTAAAGTCTGGGACTGGTTTTTTGTTGCTCAATGCAAAAGTGATCCACACCACGACGGGGCTGCATGTAAACAGAAAGACCAGGCTCGATTTTGCCAGCAGCCGCCAGTCAGGCCGCTTTTCTGGGTCCATCACCACGCCCATTGCCAATATGGCCGCGAGCCAGATGCCAACGAATGCATTTATTAAAAAGACTATGCCTGTCAAGAAGGCAGAGAGAGTGAATCGTCCAAGCTGTGCCGCAACCATTGCGGCAACCAACGGGCCCCATGTTGCTTCTGAGTGGGTGAAGTACCCAATAAACAGGCCGTGCCCTCCCACTACCGAGCTACTGATGAGCCAAGGGGTGACGGCAGCCGCGGCAAGCGATATGGTGATGGCGCTTGGTCTGGATGTGCCGTTAACTTTTAAAAACCAAAATAGTGCAGAAAACGCAGCTGCTCTGCTCAATATATGGGCGGTGAAAAAAACAGGTTCGATATTCTCTTCGGTACTGAATGATCGAACGATGGGCCAGATGATGGAAGTGAACTTTTCCATAGACTGGTAAAAAGCGTCTCCCAGGAAGACAGGTAATTCACTTGACCGTAATACATAGGGGATATGAAAGGCATAGTTGCTGATGCCCAATCGGAATCCTGTGGTGGTTATAGAGACGGTTGTTGCTACCACTACGCAGGCCATGAAAAATAGGTTCCGATATCGGGGTGAGTCGGTCAGTCGAGACTTAATGAATGTCATAAAAACTTTCAAATAGGTCAGGTTGAGATACCCATCGAACCACGTTGGAGCATCGTTGCGGATGGGACAGAAAACAGCCGTCAGCTGCGGCTTACGATCCAAACCCCGGCGCAAATGAGTGCCACGCCAGTGCCTCGCATTGGCGTTACATGCTCTCCAGCCAGTAGACCAATGAGCACCGTGAGTGCAAAACCTAGTCCGACCAGCGGATACGCCTTGCTGACGTCCCACTTGGACAGCACGCCCAGCCAGATGACGGCGCCAAGGCCATACAGGAAAAAGCCGCTGAGTACCAACTTGTTGCTCAGAACCACGGCAAGGGTCCGCAAGGCCAGGGGTTGGGCCATGACTTCACGCACATCGCTGCTGGACATGCCCGCCTTCAACGCAAACTGGGCCAGGACCGATAGAACAATGCTCGACAGCGCTATGGCCAGCGTACTCATAGCGGAAACTCCAAGGTGGCGAAGCGTCCTATCAACACGATCATGACCAGTGTGAAGACGGTTGTCCGGCTCCCGAAATCCTTGATGGCATATACGACGGGGTCGTCGTGCATCTCGCCGCGCGAGGTCTTGATCCACAGGCGTGCCAGCCAGTAAATCAAACCTAGCGCGACCAACCATAGAAGGGCCGGCGTGGCATACCGTGCCTGGGTATCTGGTGAATTGATGAACAAACCGAACACCACCACAGACGACAGTGCGGCCCCGAGTCCAAGCGGCCATAGGACGACCAAGTCGGTACCGCGGTAATCGCGGCCACGCGTGATTTCCCCTTCGGCTAGCTCGAGCGATACCAGTTCCGAGCAGCGCTTTACCAGGGCCAGGCTCAAGAACATAAAAATTGAAAACGCCAGTAGCCAAGAGCTGGTGGTGACCCCAATAGCGACCGATCCTGCGAGGATGCGCAGCGTATAGAGTACCGAGAGCATGATGACATCCACCAGTACATAGCCCTTCAACATCCAACTATAGGCACTGGTAAGGGCCACATAGAGAACCAGAATGCAGAAGAACCCTGTAGAGATCGCCAAGGCCATCGCCAAAGCAGCCAACATCAGGAATACCGACATCGCGATACCGTGTTGTATGGGAATTCGGGCGCTGGCAAAAGGGCGCAGGCGTTTGCGTGGGTGGGCGCGGTCACTTTCCAGGTCCCAGAGGTCGTTGACCAGGTAGGTGGCCGACGCAGCCAAGGAAAATGCCAAAAAAGCGACCACCATAGTGACCAAAGCGGCGATGTGGGTGAAGCTGAACGCTGTGAGCAGTGGCACGAACAACAGCAGATTTTTCAGCCACTGGTGTACCCGCAATGCCCGGATCCATAGTGCAAACCCGCCGCTTTCTCCAGGAAACTCCTTTTCAATCGGGACTTGCTTTCGGATGGAGACGGCCAGGCCCGGCACCGCTCCGACCAGAATCGCCGCCTTTGCCGCCTGCCAGATCGGAAGATCGGCCGCGCTGTCCCCGGCATAAACAAAGTCGTCACCTACCTCGTTTTTGATGGCTTCTAATTTGGCGATGCCCTTGAGGTTGTCGTAACCGTCTGTGGCCAGCACGGTGTCAAACAAACCTAAATGCGTAGCTACGCCTGTGGCGATGGAGTGGTGCGCGGCCGTGGCCAGAACAATTCTGCGACCCTGGCTCTTTTCTGCCTGTAGGAAAGACAAAAAATCCTGTCGGTAAGGTAGCAATGCAGGCGCGATAGACGATCTGGCTGCCACCTGTTTTTTCAATTCGGCACGGCCACCTAAAAGCCAAAACGGCATACGCAGGAAGTTGATCGGAGACTGCTTGACGACCTGGATGATGGACTCGACCAGGGTGTCGGTGGGTGTCAGCGTGCCGTCCAGATCAACCACCAAGGTTGCAAGGCCTCCATCCTCGTGGGGCTGGTTGCTACGGCCTCCGATCGCTTCCAAGTCATGCAACGGAGCGGTTCTCACTGCAAACTCCGGCGGGCTTCAGCCCATAGCCTGCCCTGGAAACCAATGGATGGCACACAGCAATGCCATACGGTGCATGCAGTGGCAGGCGGGCGGGCTGCGCTGAACTTGCAATGTGGCACCTTGTTCACTCCTTCAATTTCGGGAATGGTTTCTATTGCATTCGTGTACGGCGAAACAGCGCCGCAACGCTGTCTCGTTCGGGAGTAGAACCCCAGCGCCGATTCCAAAAGACGCACCTACCGCCGTTACCCGCACCGTGAGTTGCATTTCGTAACCTCAGTATGCCAACTGCATATCGGCATACATTGATAAATCGCAATCTAGGCACTATTTCCTTGCGCAGACTCGTAGATTGGCGCGCGCGAATTTCGCCCACCGAACGGACGCCGAGAAAGGTTGTCTGCGCAGGCTGCCACGCCCTCGGGGGCGAGCTGACCTGCGGGCCTGAAGTCCGGGCGGATCGTCCCGCCTGGGCCGTAGCGGCGGGCAGAGGCTGGGTGTGGGTCGCACAAACGCGGTGCACACAACCACAAGGCGACAAGGCGCTGGCGCTTGAAGCCCAAGCCAAGCAGCACCGTGGTTCTATGTCTGGGCAAAAGTCGACCTGCTGCTCGCCAATTTTTGCCAGGCGAGCCGGCGATGCTGCCCCGCGCCAGATGCCTCCTGACCGCCCCACAACCTGCGCCCGTGGCGCTAATATCGGTCTGTGAAACAACACAGCGGGGGCCAAATGCAAGACTTTGAACTCACCAGCGACATGCTCACAATGGGTGGCGCGTTCTACCCCACGGGCTATGTTTTCTTGATGTTTCCTCGCCTGGAAGATGCGAAGTACGTGGCGGCGGAGCTGCCCGCGGCAAACCCAGGCAAGCCCACACTGCTGCTGACCGCGCAAACCGTGCTGGACCAGCTGCTCCACACCATTGCCGGGGCCGATGATCCTTTGCCCTCGGTGGGGGCCGAAGGGGCCAGCGTGCGAGAGTATGTGGAGCTGGCCCGCCAAGGGCACTGCGCCCTGATGGTCTATGCATCCAAGGCCAAAGACTCTGACGCGGTGATGGCGGTGGCACGCAGCGTGCCGTTTTCCTGTGCCAAGAAATACCGCACCCTGGTGATTGAAGACCTGCTCTGAGCTGCCGGGCAGCGCCCATCCGTGCTCTATTTTTTATAGCTTCCTGCGCTGATGGAATAAGCGCAAGCGGTCGATTTCATGCGCAGGGTGCTACAGCGTGCCGTCGCGTTTGAATTGCTCGGTTGCCGCCACCAGCGCGCTGGCAATGCCGGGCTCAAATGCTGCGTGGCCGGCATCTTCCACCACCTGGAAAGACGCTTCCGGCCAGGCCTGGTGCAGCGCCCACGCCGAGCAGGGCGGGCAGACCACGTCGTAGCGGCCCTGGATGATGACGGCGGGCAGGTGGCGGATGCGGTCCACGTTGCGGATGAGCTGGTTGTCGGTGAAAAACGCGCCGTTGCGCATGTAGTGCGCCTCCAGCCGCCCCACGCCCAGGGCCACCGCGTCGGCACCAAACTGCTCGGCCACCTCGGGGCGCGGCAGCAGGTGCAGGCAGCTGCCCTCGTAGCGGCTCCAGGTGCGGGCGGCGGCCAGGTTCTCGGCGGTGTCGTCGCTGAACAGGCGCTGCACATAGGCGGCCAGCAGGTCGCCGCGCTCGGCTGCCGGAATGTGCCCGGCAAAGGCTGCGTGTTCCTGGGGAAAAAAGTGCCGGATGCCGTTCAGGAACCAGTCGATCTCTGGCGGCGTGCACAGGAAGATGCCGCGCAGCACAAAGCCGGTGCAGCGCTCGGGGTGCGTCTCACCGTAGGCGAGCGCCAGGGTCGAACCCCAGGAACCGCCAAACACCAGCCACTGGGCAATGCCCAGCATCTGGCGCAGCTGCTCGATGTCTTGCACCAGCAGTTGGGTGGTGTTGTTGCGCACCTCGCCCAGCGGCGTCGATTGGCCCGCGCCGCGCTGGTCGAACAGCACGATGCGGTAGTGGGCGGGGTCAAAAAATTGCCGGTGCCGGGGCGATATGCCCGAGCCCGGCCCGCCGTGCAGAAACAGCACCGGCACGCCCTCGGGGTTGCCGCATTCTTCCCAGTACAGGGTGTGGATGGCATCCACGGGCAAGGTGCCGGAGCGGTAGGGCTCGATGGGCGGGAAGGGCTGGGGCATGGCGTCTACTCCTGTTTTCATAGCTTGTCGTGCTTATGGAATAAGCACGACAAGCCAGTTTAAACGCCAAATCAGCTGCGGCTTGCGCGGTTCACCAGAATGGCGATACCGGCCAAGATGGCAGGCACGGCCAAGGCCGAGAAGATGCCTTCAAAGCCCCAGCCCAGGCTCAGCAGCACGCCGCCAATCGACGAGCCCAGAATGCTGCCCAGGCGGCCGATGCCCAGCATCCAGCTCACGCCGGTGGCCCGGGCGATGGTGGGGTAGCAGCCCGGGGCAAAGCCGTTCAGGCCGGTCTGTGCACCGCTCAGGAAGAAGCCCACCATCACCACCATCAGCACGATGGAGGCCGACATCAGCCCGTTCAGGCCCATGGCCACCAGCGCCACGGCACCCAGCAAGTAGGCGCCCGCGATCACCCGGTTGGGCGAGGTCTTGTCCATCAGCCAGCCCACGCACAGCGCACCCACCGTGCCACCCAGCTGGAACATGGCGGTCACGTTGGCCGCCCGGTCGATCGACATGCCCGCGTCCTTCATCATGGTGGGCAACCAACTGGTGGTCAGGTAAATCACCAGCAGGCCCATGAAGTAGGTGGTCCACAGGGTGATGGTTTTCAGTGCATAGCCCGGCTGGAACAGCACGGCGATGGGTTGGCGCGTCTTGACCTCGGCTTCGCCCGAGACAAACGCCTTGACGTGGTCCAACGGCGCCCGGCAGACCCGCGCCAGCACCTTGCGGATCTGCTCGGCGGGGTGGTTGCGGGCCACCATGAAGCGGGCCGATTCGGGCAGAAAGACAAACAGCACCGGCAGCAGCACCAGCGGCAGCATGCCGCCGACCAGCAGCACCGATTGCCAGCCGTGCGATGGAATCAGGGCCGCCGCCATAAAGCCGACCATGGCCGAGCCCAGGTTGAAGCCGGTGAACATGGTGGCCACCAGAAAGGCCCGGCGCCGATCCGGCACGTATTCGGACAGCAGGGTGGTGGTGTTGGGCATGGCCGCACCCAGGCCCAGCCCGGTCAGAAAGCGCAGCAAGGCCATTTCGGTGGTGTTGTGGGCATAGGCCGTGAGCAGGGTGCACACGCCAAAACCCAGCACCGACCCGAGCAGCACCTTGCGCCGGCCCCACCAGTCGGACGACGAGCCCGCCACCAGCGCGCCCACGGCCAGCCCGATGGGCGCGGCGCCCATTACCAGCCCGAACGCGGGCCGCGAAATATGCCACTCCGCAATGATGGACGGGGCGATGAAGCCCATGATGGCGACGTCCATGCCGTCCACCGCCACGATGAAAAAGCACAGCAGCACCAGCATCCACTGCGGGGTGGAGAGTGCGCGTGTGTTGATGAAGTCCCGGATGTCCAGGGTAGAAGCCGATGCCATAAAGTCTCCGTTTTGTAGTGGTTTTCAGGGGGGACGCGGGGCCGTTGCCAGGCCCATGCCCCCCAGAGCGGCGAATTATGGGGACGGCACGCGATGCCTAAAAGATGCCAGGATTCGACGCGCGATAACCCATGGGTATCGGTATATTGGCCAGCAGACACAGACCGGAAACGCCCATGAAATTGACCACCCTGAACGTGCTGGTAGCCGCCATCGAAGAGGGCAGCCTGCGCGGCGCGGCCCGCCGGGTGGCGGCCTCGCAGCCCGCCATCACCAAGATGATCCGCGAGCTGGAGCTGGAGCTGGCCGCGCCCCTGCTGCTGCGCACCTCGCGCGGCGTGGTGCCCACGCCCCAGGGCAAGGTGCTGTACGAGCGCGCCGTGAAAGTCGAGCGCGAGTTGGCGGCGGCGGTAGACGAGATCAACCAGATCGGTGGCCGCATGGTGGGCCAGTTGCACATCGGCGCGGTGCCCCTGGCGGTGATGCTGTTGATCCCCGAAACCCTGCGCACCTTCGGCCAGGAGTTCCCCGAAGTCAAGCTGCGGGTCAGCGAAGAGCTGTACATGGCACAGCTGCAAAAGCTGCGCTCGGGCGAGGTGGACGTGACGGTCGGCGGCATCCCCGACGACCTGTCCACCGGCGAGTTTTATGTCGAACCGCTGATGCACACCAGCATGGTGGCCACCGTGTGCAAGGGCAGCCCCTGGCTGAAGGCGCGCAGGCTGGCCGACCTGCAAACCGCCCGCTGGGTGTACACCGGCCCCAACAGCGATTCGGGCTACGCCAAGCTGTTTTTTGAGCGCCACCAGCTCACGCCGCCGCGGGTGGGGGCGGTGGTGAATTCGACCCTGGCCCTGCTGGCCCTGGTGAGCTCGGGCGACTACGTGGCGCTGATGCCACGGCAGATTGCGGAGCACCCGCTGGTGGCGCAGTTCATCTCCATCATCGACATTGCGGAGCAAGGCTACCCCTTGCAGGTGGGGGCTATTTTGCGCAGCGACTCGGCCGTGTCGCCGGTGCTGCGCCATCTGCTCACCCACCTGCACCGGGCCGCGCACCATATCGACAAGCACTAGCCGCTTGCGATAACCGCGCGGTATCACGCGCCGGAAACCAACGTCTCCCCAAGTGGCCGGGCGGTTCGCACAATCCGCCCGCAGCTTGCCGTACCGCGGCCTGCACCCACAACCTGGAGGAGACAACGTGAAAATCAAAACCCTATGGGGCGCTGCCATTGCAGCCGTCCTGAGCCTGGCCATCGTGGCCTGCGGCGACGGCGACACCGCGGCGGCCCAGACCCCCGCGCTGGCCATCGTCAAACCCACCGCCGCCTGCGCCAGCCTGGCCAGCACCGACCTGACCGCCATCGGCGGCGTGGGCAGCACCATCACCTCGGCCACCGAAGGCACCTTGGCCATCAACGGCAGCAACGTCAAGTTCTGCACCGTCGAGGGCACGCTCGCCCCGGCGGTGGGCTTCCGGGTGCGCCTGCCGGTAGACACCTGGACCCAGCGCTACGCCCACATGGGCTGTGGCGGCCTGTGCGGCAGCATCGATGCCAGCGCCACCCCTGGCCAGGCCTACGGCTGCCCGATCGCCCAGCAGGGCGGCCTGGTGCTGTCGTCCACCAACATGGGCCACACCGGGTCGGAGGCCAACTGGTCGCAGGACGCGCAGCGCCGGGTGGACTTTGCCTACCGCGGCGTGCACATCACCACCGAAGCCACCAAGAAGCTGATCCAGGCCTACTACGGCCAGGCGCAGAAGCAGGCCTATTTTGTGGGCTGCTCCGACGGCGGCCGCGAAGGCCTGATGGCCGCCCAGCGCTACCCCACCGACTACAACGGCATTGTGGTGGGCGCACCGGCCTTTTTGTTCAACGTGCAGAACTCGCTGCACCACGGCTGGCTGGCCCGGTCCAACCGCGACACCGGCCTGAGCACTGGCAACCTGGTGCTGTTTCCGGCCAAGGTCGCACTGCTGCACACCGCCGTGGTGGCCGCCTGCGATGCGCTGGACGGCCAGACCGACGGCATCCTGAGCGACCCGCGCCAGTGCCACTTCGACCCGGCCACCATCCAGTGCGCCGCCGGAGCCAGCGACACCAGCAGTTGCCTCACCGCCACCGAAGTTGCCACGGCCACCCAGTTCTACAACGGCCCGCGCGACCCGGTCAGCAACCGCCGCATCCTGGTGGGTGGCCCGCAGTACGGCTCGGAGCTGGGCTGGACGGGTGTTTTCGTGCCCGCCAGCGCCACCTCCACCGGGGTGTTCAGCGAGATGATTGTGGGCGGTGCGCGCAATCTGATCTTCACCGACGCTACGCCACCCACGCTGGACCAGTTGGAATTCACCGAGGCCTTCTACAGCCAACTGCGCCCCCGCCACGCCTTGAACGATGCCACCAACCCCGACCTGTCGGCCTTCAAGGCGGCGGGCGGCAAGCTGATCCTGTGGCACGGCTGGGCCGACCAGCACATCTCGCCCATCAACACCATTGCCTACTACGAGGCGATGCAAAAGACCATGGGCCAGACGGCGATGGACGGCTTCATGCGCATGTACCTGGTGCCCGGCGTGGCCCACTGCGGCGGCGGCGAAGGCAACCCCAATATGGACATGCTGACCGCCATCGACGACTGGGTGCTGCAGGGCAAGGCCCCCACCGCCATCACCACCTACCGCACGGACGCGACCACTGCCGCCGTCACCAACAGCCGCCCGGTCTACCCGTACCCCGCCGTGGCCAAGTACAACGGCACCGGCGACGCCACCCAGGCCAGCAGCTACCGCAGCAGCGCGGCCCTGGTGAACGCCGTCACGCCGGACTGGGCGGGCACTGACATGTTCACCCCCTACGCGCCAGCCCCGCTGTAAAGCGTGCTGACCGTCCCCTGCCTGCCTACGGGCGGGCAGGGATTTTGCAGTTTTGAAACCCCACTCTTGGAGCATCCCCATGGCACGAATCATCGGCGGCGTCGCCGTCTCGCACACCCCTACCATCGGCTTCGCCTTCGACCGCGACAAGCAGGCCGACCCGGTGTGGGCCCCCATCTTCGAGGCGCTGGAGCCGGTCAAGCAATGGCTGGCCGAGGTCAAGCCGGATGTGGCCATCGTTACCTACAACGACCACATCACCTCGTTCTTTCTGGACCACTATTCGGCCTTTGCGCTGGGCGTGGGCGAGCGCTTCGAGGTGGCCGACGAGGGTGGCGGCGCGCGCGATCTGCCGGGCATCGATGGGCACCCGGCGCTGGCCGCGCACATCGGCCAGTCGCTGATGGCCGAAGAGTTCGACATGTCGTTCTTCCAGGGCAAGCCGCTGGACCACGGCTGCTTTTCGCCACTGTCGGTGCTGTGGGAGCATGCAAATGGCTGGCCGGTGCGCATCGTGCCGCTGCAGATGGGCATTCTGCAGTTTCCGGTGCCCAGCGCCCGGCGCTTCTACAAAATGGGCCAGGCCCTGCGCCGCGCCATCGAGAGCTATCCAGACGACCTGCGCGTGGTCATCGTGGCCACCGGCGGCCTGTCGCACCAGGTGCACGGCGAGCGCGCAGGCTTCAACAACACACCCTGGGACATGCAGTTCCTGGAGCTGTTCGAGAACGACCCCGAGCGCCTGGCCTCGCTGACCCACGCCGAACTGGCCGAGTTGGGCGGCGTGGAGGGTGCAGAGGTGATGATGTGGCTGACCATGCGCGGCGCCTTGTCGTCCCAGGTGCGCAAGCTGCACCAGGCCTACTACCTGCCGTCCATGACCGGCATCGCCGCGGCGGTGTACGAGAACCTGGCCGGGCCCGTGATTGCGGGCGAGGTGGAGCGGCACCGCCAGGCCATGGCGGTGCAACTGGCCGGAGCCGAGCGCCTGCAAGGCAGCTACCCCTTCAACCTGCAGCGCAGCGTGAAAGCCTTCCGGCTCAACACCTTTTTGCACGGCCTGGTGGTGCCCGCGCAGCGCCAGCGCTTCCTGGCAGACCCCGGTGCCTGCATGGCCGAGGCGGGGCTGACACCCGAGGAGTGCGATCTGCTGCAGCGGCGCGACTGGCGCGGCCTGATCCACTACGGCGTGGTGTTCTTCTTGCTGGAAAAGCTGGGCGCGGTGGTGGGCGTGTCCAACCTGCACATCTATGCCGCCATGCGCGGCGAGGCGCTGGAGGTGTTCCAGCAAACCCGCAACGCCCCCAACGCGCTGTATTCGGTGGCCGGTGGTGACGCCACGTCGCTGGCCTGGGACGCACCGGCAAACCCCTGAGTGCTCATGTTTTTATAGCTGCTTGTGCTTATGGAATAAGCACGGGGGGCTGATTTTTCTTAAAACTGGCCATAATCCTCCCACCATGCATTTCCCCTTCTTCGGAACGTTGGCCGCCTGCCTGCTGGTGGCGTGCGGCACGCCCCAGCTATCCACCCCGCCTATGCAATTCGACCCCAGCCACTACCAGACCCAGCAACTCACGGTGGCGGGCCAGACCTTCACGGTGCGGGCGTACGAAAACCTCGTCACCGTGGCCCGCCCGGTGGAGGCGGCGTACCAGGCCGTCAACATCTACGTGCCCGAGGCCTATTTCCACGGCCAGTCGGTGGGCCCATTCACCGCGCAGACGGCACCCATTTTTTTGCCCAACCAGATCGGCGGCTACATGCCCGCCATGCCAGGTACTCCCACAGCACGCACGGGTTCCCCCGGCGAGGGCGCGCGGGCCAGCACCATCGCCATGGCCCTCTCCCAAGGTTTCGTCGTCGCCTCGCCCGGCGCGCGGGGCCGCACCACGCCCACCGGCAAAGCCCCGGCGGCCATCGTCGACCTGAAAGCCGCCGTGCGCTACCTGCGTTTCTTTGACGCACGCATGCCTGGCGATGCCGAGAAAATCATCTCCAACGGCACCAGTGCGGGCGGCGCGCTGTCGGCCCTGCTGGGGGCCAGCGGCAACAGCCCCGACTACGCCGCCGCGCTGGCAGCCCTGGGCGCAGCCGACGTGCGCGACGACATCTTTGCCGTATCGGCCTACTGCCCCATCACCAACCTGGAGCATGCCGACAGCGCCTATGAGTGGCTGTTCAACGGGGTGAATGATTACAAGAAGATCGACATCTCCATGCTCGACTTCCAGGTCCAGCGCAAAGAGGTGGCGGGCAGCCTGGGGGCCGAGCAGATCAGCCTGTCTTTTGCGCTGAAAGCGCAGTTTCCCGCCTACCTCAACAGCCTGGCACTGCGCGACCCGCAGGGCCAGCCGCTGGCGCTGGACAGTGCGGGCAACGGCAGCTTCCAGGCGTATGTGCAGTCGCTGGTGATCGCCTCTGCGCAGACTGCGCTCAACGCGGGCACCGACCTGTCCGGCCTGGCCTGGCTCACCGTGCAGGGTGGCGTGGTGCGCGGCATCGACTGGGATGCCTACGTGCGCACTGCTGGGCGCATGAAGCTGCCCCCCGCCTTCGACGCGCTGGACCTGGGCAGCGGCGAGAACCAGCTGTTCGGCACCCCCAGTGTGGACAAGCAGCACTTCACCGCTTGGGCCACCCAGCGCAACACGGCACCAGGGGCGATCCAGGCCGATGCGCAAACGGTGAAGCAGATGAACGCGATGGCCTACATTGGCGTGGCCCGCACGGCGGCCCACTGGCGCATCCGCCACGGCACCAAAGACCGCGACACGTCGCTGGCCATCCCGGTGATTTTGGCCACTACCTTGCAGAACCAGGGCTACGCGGTGGACTTCGCGCTGCCCTGGGACCGCCCGCACAGCGGCGACTACGACCTGGCTGAGCTGTTCGCCTGGATGGCGCGGATCAGCACCGCGCCGTAACCGGTCTACCCAGCCCGGCCCCCAATGACCAGTGGATGGGTCAGTTGATGGTCAGGCGCTGGACGCTGCTATTGGCCTTCTTGGGCAAGGCCACGGTCAGCACACCGTTTTGGTACTGGCACTGGGCCTGGCTGGCGTCCACCTCCACCGGGAGCTGGAAGCTGCGGACCACCGCGCCAAAGTAGCGCTCGCTGCGCAGGGTGCGGGCATCTTTGCGCTGGTCTTCCTGCTTGATTTCGGCGCGCAGGGTTACGGTGCTACCCTCGACCGACACCTGGATGTCCTCTTTTTTAACACCCGGTAACTCGGCCACCACGTTGTAGGCTTCGCCGTCTTCCTGCACATCGACCTTGATCTGTGCGGGCGAAGGCAGGGGGTCTCCGTGCAGCGGTCGGATGAAAAACCCGGGGGCCATATCGCGGAAGAAATCGTCAAACAGGTTGTTGCTGCGGCTTGTCAATGCATTCATGGTGCTCTCCTGAATGGAAGGTTGATAAGTCGGTGGTGAACGCTGTAAACCACCGCACGGTTAATTTGGCATCCGTGCGCACAGATTTCAAGAGCCGCCTGCGTGGTGTCCCCGCGTAAATGCTTCCTCAAACACCGAGTACCCCGCCCAGTCGCTGTGCGCAAAATCCAGTCGCTGCGTTTTTAGTAGCTGCTTGCGCTCAACGGATAAGCGCTGGAGGCCGATTTGGCTTGCAACTGCGGGGGTGGGGATGGCCATGGCATGGCCGTAGCGGGTGATGTCCACGCGGGTGGTTTTGCCGGCCAGGTCGGGGTGGGCGGTGGCCAGCTCGGCCAGGATCGCGTCGCGCCAGGCGGACCAGGTTTTTTCCATCAGTTGTTGGCGGCCATGGGGCACATCGCCCAGCGCGCGGTAGTAGGTGAGCACCGTGGCGGCGGGCACAGGCCGCAGGCTTTGGTGCATGGCATCCACGTAGCCCAGGCCGGGCGCGCCGTACAGCACGTTGTCCCAGCTGGGGGCCGGGCCAGGGCGGTCGTGCAGCGGCTTGTCAATGTGGATATTGGCCACCAGCCAGGGCGCGTAGGTGGTGCGGGCGGCGGCCTGGGCCAGAAAGTCAGGCGGGTTCTGCACCACCCGCGCCGCGATGAACACCGGCAGGGCGACGATGGCCTTGCGGGCCTGCCAGCGCACCACCGTCTGGCTGGCGGTGTCGAACGCATCCACCTCCACACCCTGGCGGGTCTCGGCGATGCGCAGCACCACCTGCCCGGTGTGTAGGCGATCGCCCAGGGGCGCGGCCAGGCGCCGGGTCAGCCAGGCGTTGCCCTCGGGCCAGGTCAGCACGCCGTCGCGCTCGGCGTTGTCGGTGCCGGGCGCATGGAAGCCATGGCGGCTGGCGAAGTAGTGGATACCGGCCCAGGCCGACACCGTGGCCGTGCCCGCGCCAAAGTCGTCGCGGCAGCAGTAGTCCAGGTACCAGCGCAGGTAAGAATCTTGCAGACCGTGCTGGTCCAGATATGCTGCGAAAGTGATAGCTGCCAGCGCTTTTTGAATGGGCGCTAGAGGCTGATTTTGCAAGGGAATCGTCCAGTGGGCCTGCTGGCGTAACTGCGCCACCAACCCGGCAAACTGCCGGTACTGCGCCAGCGTGCCCGCGTCCACGCCCTGCAGCGGCAGCAGGCCGTCTTGCCACGCGCCGTGCAGAAACAGGCGCTCCTGTGGGCTGTGGCACAGGTGGCGTTCATCAAAGACCCAGCGCCCTGCCACACGCTGGCGCAGGCCCAGTTCTTCCAGCAGGTTTTGGACATCTGGCGCATCGTCGCCGGGCACCGGCAGGTAGTGCGCGCCCAGCGGGCAGGCGATGCCACCCACACTGCCGCCCCGGCTGTTGCCGCCCGCGCTATCTTCCAGCTCCAGCAGCGCGAAGTCCTCCACGCCCTTCAGACGCAAGGCCCGCGCCGCCGCCAGC